>NZ_JAGIYX010000049.1:0-48176 GCF_017813315.1 Kitasatospora sp. RG8 | reverse complement strand
CAACATATCTGGCGTTGACTTTTGGCACGCTGTTGAGTTCTCAAGGAACGGACACTTCCTTCGGACCGCCTTCCAGCGGGCCCTCCGGGCGCTTCGTTCTTTCGTGTTCCCAGCTTATCAGATCCTCGCGGCCGTTCTTACCGGCGTTTGTTTCTCTGAATTCCCGCTGGGGGGATTTCCTGCAACTTCGCTCCGAAGCTTATCAAAGCCTTCGGTGTGCTCAGTTCCGGGATTTACCTCGTCGGAGGGCGCGTATTCGTGAAACACGCTCGCCTCGATTTGGCGGTGTCGTAGACACTAGCGCCTGAGTCAGGTCGTTGTCCAACCTGTCCCAACCGTTCAAATCTACTAGCCCACCCCAACCACGTCAATGGTTTTGCTGGGATGCGAGAAGAGTACCAGGTCAGAGACCTGTGGATCACATCGGCTCAGGCCGCGACCGGCTGAAGGTCCGCCCGGTCGGCGGCATCCAGGTCCCCGGTCTCGCCGCCCTCGGCGGCCTTGCGGCCCAGAACGAGGGCGTAGAGCAGGAACGCCACCTCGGCCAGCACGCCGATCGAGATGCGGGCCCAGGTGGGCAGGCCGGACGGGGTGACGAAGGCCTCCAGAACACCCGAGACGGCCAGCACGGTCGCAAGGCCGATCCCCATGCCGATGATGGCGCGGCCCTGTTCCGCCAGAGCGGTGCCGCGCGTGCGCGGCCCGGGGTCGATGATCGTCCAGCCGAGCCGCAGGCCGAGGCCGCCGGCCACGAAGACCGCGGTCAGCTCCAGCAGACCGTGCGGGATGAGCAGGCCGAGGAAGATGTCCAGCCGGCCCGCGGAGGCCATCAGCCCCACGCCGAGCCCCAGGTTGAGGACGTTGGTCCACAGCACGTAGAGCACGGGGATGCCCAGGGCGATGCCGTAGAGCAGGCACTGCACCGCGATCCAGGCGTTGTTCGTCCAGACCTGGGCCGCGAACGAGCTGGCGGGGCGGTCCGAGTAGTACGCCTCGTACTCGCCGCCCGGCCTGGTCATCTCGCGGATCGTCTCCGGCGTGGCCAGGCTGTTCCGGACCTCCGGGTGGGTCGCCACCCACCAGGCGACGAGAGCGGTGCCGAGAAGGGAGAGGACCGCGATCGGCAGCCACCAGCGGCGCGAACGGTAGAGCGCGGCCGGGAAGCTCACGGTGTAGTAGCGCGCGACGTCCCGCCACCCGCTGCTGCGGCTGCCGGTGACCGCGTCCCGCGCGCGGGAGACCAGGCTGGTGAGCCGGCCTTCCAGGGTGGGGTCGGGCGCGGCGGCCTGGACCTTGGCCAGGTGGCCGGTCACGCGCTGGTAGAGGGTGACCAGTTCGTCCGCCTCCTCACCACTGAGCCGGCGGGTCCGGGCGAGGGCGTCCAGCCGTGCCCACTCCCCCTGGTGGGTGGCGACGAAGACGTCCAGGTCCATTCGGCAGCTCCATGGTCGGCGCGGGGCGCGCGGGCAGGCGGGTGCGGACAGGTGCGCCCAGCATGCCAGGGAGGGGGAGGCAGCCGGGCGGCCGGGACCGCCCTTCGCCGAGGGCTTTCCCGTGGACTTCCCGGCGGCCTTCCCGACAGCGTCCCTGAGGGCACGTCCGAGGACTGCTCCGAGGGCCCGTCCGAGGACTGCTCCGGCGGCCAGGGGCCTCCCTTCCCGAGTGGCCGCGCCGCCCCGTATGTTGACGACTGCAGATCACGGGATCGTGGGGGCCGATCCGACGAACGCTCCCTCCCCGGATCTCGGACCATGAACCACGGACTATGAACCACGGACCATGAACCACCGACGGGAACGGACGGGTGTCTTGAGCGACCTGGTGACGGGTGAGGCGGTCGTCCTCGGCCTGCGCACGGCGAAGCTTCCGAGCCGGGCGCTGGCGATCGCGCTGGACCTGGCCGTGCAGGGCGCCGCGCTCCTCGTGTCCTCCCTGGTGCTGAGTTTCGCCCTGGTCGACCTCGACTCCGCCGCCCTTGCCGCCCTGATGCTCGGGCTCGTGGTCTTCTTCCTGGTGGCCGTGCCCGTCATGGTCGAGACCTTCACCCGCGGCCGTTCCCTCGGAAAGGCCGCCCTCGGTCTGCGGGTGGTGCGCACGGACGGCGGTCCGGTGCGGTTCCGGCACGCCCTGGTGCGCGGGCTGGTCGGCTTCTTCGAGCTGATCGTGCTAAGCGGCGTTCCGGCGACGATCTGCTCGGTGGTCTCGGCGGACGGCAAGCGGCTCGGCGACGTCTTCGCGGGGACCCTGGTGGTCCGCGAGCGGGTCCCGGGCGGCAGCGGCGGCGCCGTGGTGAACCCGCTCCCGCCGGTGCCCCCGCAGCTGTTGCAGGCGATCGGCGGCGAGCTGGTCGCGCTGGACCTCTCCGCCGTGCCGGAGCCGCTCTGGCTGGCCATCCGCCAGCTGCTCGGCCGGGTCGGCCAGCTGGACCCGGCGGTGGCGCACCAGATGTCCGCCCGTCTGGCCGACGACCTCGCGGCCCGCACCGGCCACCCGGTCCCGTACGGGCTGCACCCGGCCGCCTACCTCGGAGCGGTTCTGACCGAGCGCCAGCGGCGCGAGTGGACCAGGGCGCAGGGCTACGCGTTCCAGCAGCAGGCGCAGGCCCACGCTCAAGCCCAGGCCCAGGCCCAGTTCCATCCCCACGCCCCGCTCCAGCCTCAGCCGCAGCCCCACCTGCCAACCCCGCCGACCGCCCCGACCCCTGCCCCGGGCGCCCCCGCCCCGGCCGCAGCGCCGCCGGCCGCCCAGGCCGCCCCCGCCGTGCAGCCCCCCGCGGCCCAGCCCGTGCAGGCCCCCGCCACCGGCTTCGCCCCGCCCGCCTGACGCCGCTCCGCCCGGCGTGCCCCGCGCCGCCGCGGCGCCACGCCCCCGCGCACTACCCCCCGAACTCCACCGGCCAGGCGTTCGGCGGCGACTCCAGCTCCTCCAGCTCCACCCCGGCCGCGGCCAGCACCACGTCCCCGGCCAGGTGCACCACCTGCTGCTCGCCCGTCTCCAGGTCCGCCACCTGGTACCGCTCGACCAGCAGTGGGCCGGAGTCCGTCTCGTGGGTGTCCACGCCCTCCAGCAGCCAGCCCTGGTCGAAGGTGCGCGGCGCCAGCACCGGCTCGGTGAACGCGACCAGCCGGACCTTCGCGCTCGCGCCCTCCCGCAACCGCAGCAGCCGCGCGGTGGCGACCAGGAAGGCCGGCGAGCGACCGGCGAAACCGTGGGCCCGGTCGTGTCCCTCGACCGTCTGCTCCCCGCCCGGGTCGGCCGCGTCGGTGCGCACCCAGGCCACCCCGTCGACGGCCCCGCCGCGGACCTGCCAGCCGCCCGCGCGCAGCTCCATCCGCAGCGGCCTCGCCCGCGAGTCGAGCGTCAGGTCGACCGTGCCGAGCACCTGGCCCCCGGGGCCGTACGTCTTGGAGACGTACCGCCAGCCGGCCGGGCCGGGCGCGCAGCTGAAGCGCTCCTCGCCGAGCAGCACGTGGTCATGGGTGTCGTGGAGCGAGTACCGGCCGTTGGGCATGCCCCGAAGCCTATGCCGCACCGTCCGGCCAACCCGCATGCAACCTCGCGGGCGGCGCCCGCATCAGGGAGGCAGGCGGCACGGCGAACGTGCCGCGGGAAAGGAGCGCCCATCGATGGCGAAGCAGCAACGCGACGCCGAGTTCACGGAGTTCGTCGCCTCCAGGGCGGCGTGGCTCCGCAAGGTGGCCTACCTGCTCTGCACCGACTGGCACCGCGCCGACGACCTGGTGCAGGAGACCGTCACCAAGCTGTACGTGCACTGGAACCGGGTGTCCGGGGCGGAGAACACGGACGGCTACGCCAGGACCGTCCTGGTGAACACCTTCCTCGCCGAGCAGCGCTCCCCCTGGGGGCGGTGGACCGCCCGCCGCCGTGGCGACGGGGCACTGCCGGAGGCCGCCGTCTCGGCGCACGACCTGGACGCCTCGGTCGACCTCCGGACGGCCCTCGCCGCACTTCCGCCCCGGCAACGGGCCACGGTGGTGCTCCGCTACTACTGCGACCTCACGGTCGAGCAGACGGCGGAGGCCATGGACTGCTCGGCCGGCAACGTCAAGAGCCAGACCTCCCGGGGGCTCGCCGCGCTGCGCCGCCTCCTCGAACTGCGGCCGGCCGTGCCGGCGGAAAGGACCGCCTCGTGAACGACCGCTCCGCCCCGGACCACACCGACCCGGACCACACCGACCCGGGCCTCACCGACCCGGGCCAGACCGACCCGACCGAGGCCCGGCTGACCGCGGAACTCGCGGCACTGGCCGACGCGCCGGCTCCGGCCGCCCGGATGGACACCGCCTGGGCACTGCGCGCGGGCCGCTCCCGGCTGCGGCGCAGGCGGCTCGGGGTGCTGGGTGCCGTGGCGGCGGTCGCGCTCGGCGCCACCCTGCTGAGCGCGACGCTGCCCGGCGGGCACCCGGGCCGGGGAGCGGCGGCACCCGCTGCGAGCCCGACCGGGGCCCCCAACAGCCTCCCCCCGCTCGGTCCCGACACCGGCCGCTCCCCGCTGCCGGTCGGGGCGTCCTTCGGCTGGCTGCCCGGGGGTTTCGACGGTGCGACCTACACGGTCGGCTTCAGCGGGCAGCCGACCGCGTTCCAGGCCAAGGCATTCGGTCCCAAGCAGACCGGGCCGGACGCGCTCGCGTTCAATCGCCAGCTGATCTTCCTGACCCTCTTCGCACCCGGTGAGGTACCCACTGTCGGGAAGGCGGCGACCGGCCAGCAGCTGTACCGGGTGGACGCCGCACCGGTGCACGGGAAGCCGGCGTACTGGGTCGGCACGGGACCGGACAACCCGGCCGGACTCGGGCTGGACCGCGATCTCCGCTGGCAGACCGCCGACGGCCGCTGGGCGGAGCTGCACGGCTCCTACATGAGCGACGCCGACGACGTGCTCAACAAGCTGCACCGGGTCGCCGAGGGGGTCAACGTGGCTCCGCAGGCCGTTCCGCTGCCGTTCAAGATCCACGACGTCCCCGCCGGCTTCACGCCGTCCGGTGCGTCCTTCTCCTACGGTGCCGAGGCGTCCTCCGGCTACCCCTGGTCGGCCTCCGTCAACTACAACTCGGGAAGCGACCAGATCGCGATCTCCGTCCAGCCCGACGTGCCCCCCGCCGCCGGGTGGGACAACCCGCCCCTGCCCGGCGCCACCCGGCAGCAACAGCCCACCTGCGTCGTCGCGTCCGCTCTGAAGCTGTGCGCGACCTCGTTCCGGGGCGAGGCCCCGTTCGCCTCGGTCGGCGGCTTCGCCGGCTGGCTGGGCCACTTCACCCCGCTCGGCACCGACCCGGCCGCCTGGACCACCGAGGTGCTCGGCTGACCGCCCCCGGACACGCCGGTGGCCGGCGCCCCTGCGAAGGGGACGCCGGCCACCGGACGGGTGCTCAGTAGCGGTACTGCTCCGGCTTGTACGGGCCCTCGACCGGGACGCCGATGTAGTCGGCCTGGTCCTTGGTCAGCGTGGTCAGCTTCACGCCCAGGGCGTCCAGGTGCAGCCGCGCGACCTTCTCGTCGAGGTGCTTCGGCAGCACGTAGACGCCGATCGGGTACTGCTCGGTCTTCGTGAACAGCTCGATCTGCGCGATCGTCTGGTTCGCGAACGAGTTCGACATCACGAACGACGGGTGGCCGGTCGCGTTGCCCAGGTTCAGCAGACGACCCTCGGACAGCATGATGATGGTGTGGCCGTCGGCGAAGCGCCACTCGTGGACCTGCGGCTTGACCTCGGTCTTCACGATGCCGGGCAGCTTGGCCAGGCCCGCGATGTCGATCTCGTTGTCGAAGTGGCCGATGTTGCCCACGATCGCCTGGTGCTTCATCTTCTCCATGTGCGAGGCAAGGATGATGTCCTTGTTGCCCGTCGTGGTGATGAAGATGTCCGCGATCGAGACGACGTCCTCCAGGGTGGTGACCTGGTAGCCGTCCATCGCCGCCTGGAGCGCGCAGATCGGGTCGATCTCGGTGATGATCACGCGGGCGCCCTGGCCGCGCAGCGACTCCGCGCAGCCCTTGCCCACGTCGCCGTAGCCGGCGACGACGGCGACCTTGCCGCCGATCAGGACGTCGGTGGCACGGTTGATGCCGTCGATCAGCGAGTGACGGCAGCCGTACTTGTTGTCGAACTTCGACTTGGTGACGGCGTCGTTGACGTTGATCGCCGGGAACAGCAGCTGGCCGTCACGGTGCATCTCGTACAGGCGGTGGACACCGGTGGTGGTCTCCTCGGTCACGCCCTTGATGGTGGCGGCGACCTCGGTCCACTTGTTCGGGGTGTCCTTGAGGGTGCGGTTCAGCAGCTCCAGGATGATCCGGAACTCGTCGTTGTCCGCGGTGGACGGGTCCGGAGCGGCACCGGCCTTCTCGAACTCGACGCCCTTGTGGATCAGGAGGGTGGCGTCGCCGCCGTCGTCCAGGATCATGTTCGGGGTCTGGCCGTTCGGCCAGGTCAGCGCCTGCTCGGTGCACCACCAGTACTCGTCCAGCGTCTCGCCCTTCCAGGCGAAGACCGGCACGCCCTGCGGGTTCTCCGGGGTGCCCTCCGGGCCGACCGCGATCGCGGCGGCCGCGTGGTCCTGGGTGGAGAAGATGTTGCACGAGCACCAGCGGACCTCGGCGCCGAGGGCGGTGAGGGTCTCGATCAGCACGGCGGTCTGCACGGTCATGTGCAGCGAGCCGGTGATCCGGGCGCCGGCCAGCGGCTGCGAAGCGGCGTACTCCGCACGGATGGACATCAGGCCGGGCATCTCGTGCTCGGCCAGCTGGATCTCCTTGCGCCCGAACGGCGCCAGGGAAAGGTCGGCGACCTTGAAGTCACCGGTGATGTCGGTCGACATGCGTCTGCTCCTCGCTGATGGGGTGGGGAACGGCCAAGGTCCTCAGGGTGCGTCACAGCGCGGCGGGCCGCACGGGTGCACGGCAACGCCGGACGGGTCGGTCCGCGGTGGGACCGGCCTCCTGCTGCTCAGCACATTCCGTCGGAGGACCTCTCTCCCTCGACCGGCGCGCGCCCTGGGGCGCGGGCCGCCGATCGACCGCCATCAGCAGCGACGTTCTGGCTCTGGTGACGAATCTACACCGGCGGCCCCGGGACCAGGCCCGGTACGACCGGATTCGGCCGCCGGTCCCGGTCCGGACGGGCTCAGTGCGCGCCCGGCACCGGACCGCCGGGGGTGGCGTACGGGTCGTCGCCCGCGGCCTCCTTCTCGGCGCTGTAGATGTCCGGCTCCAGGTAGATGACGCGGGCGATCGGGACGGCGCGGCGGACGCGCACCTCGGCGGCGTCGATCGCGTCGGCCACCTGCGCCGCGGTGTCCTCGGCGTTGACCGCGATCTTGGCGGCGACCAGCAGCTCCTCGGGGCCGAGGTGCATGGTGCGCATGTGGATGACGCGGGTGACGGTGTCGTGGTCCACCAGGGCGTCGCGGATCTGCGCCACCACCTCGTCGTGGGCGGACTCCCCGATCAGCAGCGACCTGGTCTCCAGCGCCAGCACGAGCGCGATGGCGATCAGCAGCAGACCGATCGACAGGGTGCCGATGCCGTCCCAGACGCCGTTCCCGGTGATCGCGGTCAGGCCGACGCCGAACAGCGCCAGCACCAGGCCGATCAGCGCGCCGGTGTCCTCCAGCAGGACGACCGGCAGCTCCGGCGCCTTGGCCCGGCGGATGTAGGCGGGCCAGCCGTGCGTGCCCTTGTCCTTGACCGCCTCGCGGAACGCCGTGAAGAACGACCAGGCCTCCAGCGCGATGGCGAGGACCAGCACGCCGACCGGCCAGTACCAGTTGTCCAGCTCGTGCGGGTGGGCGATCTTCTCGTAGCCCTCGTAGACGGCGAACATGCCACCGACGCTGAACAGCACGATCGAGACCAGGAAGGCGTAGATGTACCGCTCGCGCCCGTACCCGAAGGGGTGCTCGGGGGTGGCCCGGCGCTGCGAGCGCTTGCCGCCGACCAGCAGCAGCACCTGGTTGCCGGAGTCGGCCAGCGAGTGGACACCCTCGGCCAGCATCGAGGAGGAGCCGGAGAACGCGAAGGCCACGAACTTGCTGACTGCGATCCCCAGGTTCGCGGACAGGGCCGCGACCAGGGCCTTGGTACCGCCTTCGGTGCTCATGCTCGGGATGGTCCCTCCGCCGGGGGCCGTACAGCCCGCGCTCAGTCGTCGTCGAGCGCATACGGTACCGGGCCGCCCCGTCCGCGTTCAGGACTGTGCGGCTGCGAGCCCCAGGTAGACGGCGGCGAAGTCGGTCAGCGCGACCAGGTCGGCCAGCGCGTGCAGCGGATCGGGCCGGGCACTGGCGTACTCGGTGATCCGGACGTCGTGGGCTTCGGCCAGCCGGTGCGCGCGGGCGGCACCGAAGCTGCGCGGGCCCTCGTCGTCGGCCGGGACCTCGGCCGGGCCGGCGTCCTCCTCCGCTCCCCCGGCACCGCCGCCGGCCGCACCGGCGGGGGCCGGGACGTGCCGCAGCAGCAGCACCTGGAGGTGCAACGGGTCCGGCTCCTCGACCCGGTCGCGGAAGAAGTCGTCGGGGTCGGCCCCCGCGCCGAGCTGCCCGGTGAACATGCCGCGGTGCGCGGTGAGCACCTGCGGGAGCTGCCCGGCCAGCGCCGGACGGCCGGCCCGCTCGGCCAGCTGCGCGGCGAACCGGGTGACGGCCGCCCCCGCCACCGGGCCCTCGGCCCAGAGCAGCGGGACGGTGCCGGCCAGCCGGGCGGCCAGACCCTTGGCCGGGTTGGTGTACGCGGCGGCGTCCGGCCGGCAGCGGACGGCGGACGCGTCCAGCAGGTCGGCGGTGGCGGCGAGCGCGTCGTACGGCAGCTGCGTGACGCCGAGCTTCTGGGTGAGCGCGAGCAGCGGGGTGAGGTGGGCCCAGAGCGCGGCCGGGTCCTCGGCCGGCAGGTCGGGCTCGGCGGCCGCCCCGGACGACGGCGCGCCGTCGTCCGGCAGGTTCGGCGGGACGTACGGCAGCGGCAGCGCGCGCACCTGGAGGGCGGCCTCGGCGAGCGGGCTGCCGGCCGGGGCGGTGACCACGATGGCGCAGCCGCGGGCGTAGGCCTGCTCGGCGAGGGAGATCAGGCCCTGCTCGCCGCCGGCGGCGGAGCTGACCACCAGCAGGTCGAGCGGCCCGGCCCAGCCGGGGAGCTGCCAGGCCAGCCCGGCGGTGAAGACGGGCGGGGCGGCGGCCCGGTCGGTGCGCGGGACGTACGCGGCGTCGGTCGGCTCCAGCGGGGTGACCAGGGTGGCGGTGCCGGCCAGGGCGGCCAGGATCCCGGCCGCGGTCAGGGCGCTGCCGTGGCCGGCGACCAGCACCGCGCGCGGGCGGCCGTCGGGGCGCAGCCGGTCGACGCCGGCCGCGTCGGCGAGCCGCAGTGCGGTCCGCACCCGGGCGCCGGCACCGGCCAGGGCGAGCAGGGCTCGGTCGTGGTCGGCGCGCTGGAGGGCGGCCGGGTCGTCGAGCAGGGTGTCGTCGAGCATGCGGCGGGCCTCCGGCTGCTGGCTGGGCGCTGAGGGCTGCGGGGTCGGGGTACGGGTCTCCGCCCCAAGGATCAGGCCGGGCGGCGGGCCTCGTCCACCAGCAGCACCGGAATGCCGTCGCGGACGGGGTAGGCGAGACCGCAGTTCTCGCCGGTGCAGAGCAGCTCGGGGTGGTCCTCGGTGCCGCCCTCGGTGAGCGCGGCCCGGCACTGCGGGCAGACCAGGATCTCCAGCAGGAAGGATTCGAGCTTCATGGCGTTCGGGCTCCCAGTCTCAGGATGGCAGGGGTCGGAGGGGTGGCACGGCAGTGCCCCGGCCGAGAGGAAACCCTACCGGCCGGGGCACCACGGGCGTGCGTCAGGCGCGTGCGCGGGGACGCGTGCGTCCGGACCGGGTCCGGGTCCGGGCCGCGCGCGTCCGGGTCGCGTCCGTCAGGCGCGGACGATGGCGAGGACGCCGTCGCGCAGCTCGGCCATCCTCGCCGGGTCCTTGGCCTCGACGTTGAGGCGCAGCAGCGGCTCGGTGTTGGAGGCGCGCAGGTTGAACCACCAGTCCGGGCCGGCCACGGTGAGGCCGTCCAGCTCGTCCACCGTGGTGCCTTCCAGGCCGGCGTAGGCGGCGCGGACGGCGGCCGAGCGGTCGGCCTGGTCGGCGACGGTGCTGTTGATCTCGCCGGAGGCGGCGTAGCGGTCGTACTCGGCGGTCAGCGCCGAGAGGGTGCCCGGCTGCCCGCCGAGGGCGGCCAGCACGTGCAGCGCGGCGAGCATGCCGGTGTCGGCGCGCCAGAAGTCGCGGAAGTAGTAGTGCGCGGAGTGCTCGCCGCCGAAGACGGCGTCGGTCTCGGCCATCTCCTGCTTGATGAAGGAGTGCCCGACGCGGGTGCGGACCGGCTTGCCGCCGAGCTCGCGGACCACCTCGGGGACGGTCCAGGAGGTGATCAGGTTGTGGATGATGGTCGGCTCGTCCTCGCCGGCGGCCCGGGCGCGGGCGATCTCGCGCGCGGCGACCAGGGCGGTGATCGCGGACGGGGAGACCGGCTCGCCGCGCTCGTCGACGACGAAGCAGCGGTCGGCGTCGCCGTCGAACGCCAGGCCGAGGTCGGCGCCGACCTCGCGCACCTTGGCCTGGAGGTCGACCAGGTTCTTCGGGTCGAGCGGGTTGGCCTCGTGGTTGGGGAAGGTGCCGTCCAGCTCGAAGTACATCGGGACGAGCTCGATCGGCAGGCCGTCGAAGACGGTCGGCACGGTGTGGCCGCCCATGCCGTTGCCGGCGTCGACGGCCACCTTGAGCGGGCGGATCGCGGTGAGGTCGACCAGGCCGAGGAGGTGGTCGGCGTAGCCGCGCAGGGTGTCCTGGGTGGACAGCCCGCCGGGCTTCACGTCGAGCGCCGGGACGGTGACGGTGTCGTCCTCGCCGGTCCAGGACTCGACCAGCTCGCGGATCTCGGCGAGGCCGGTGTCCTGGCCGACCGGGGCGGCGCCGGCCCGGCAGAGCTTGATGCCGTTGTACTGGGCCGGGTTGTGGCTGGCGGTGAACATCGCGCCGGGCAGGTCGAGCCGGCCGCTGGCGTAGTACAGCTGGTCGGTCGAGCAGAGGCCGATCTCGACCACGTCGGCGCCGTACGCGGCGGCGCCCTCGGCGAAGGCCCGGCTGAGCGACGGGGAGGAGGGCCGCATGTCGTGGCCGACCACGATCGCGGACGCTCCGGTGACCTGCACGAACGCGGCGCCGAAGGCGCGCGCGAGGCTCTCGTCCCACTGGTCCGGGACCACGCCTCGTACGTCGTACGCCTTCACGAGCTGCTTGAGGTCGCGCACTGCGGCTCCACCCTGGTTCTCTGTCTGATCGGCGGGCTGGTCGCCCATGGTCACGATACGTCCGAGTGCGGCACCGGTGAGTGCCCGGACAGGGGGGCAGCGTACCGGGAGGCGGCGGACGACCGGTCCGCGGTGTGGGTGGGGGACGGCCCGGCCGGGGCTCAGTTGTCGGGCGAGCGCAGCACGCGCAGGTGCCCGCGGCGGCCGGCCTCGGTGGACTCGCCCTCGGAACCGCGCCCCTGACGGGGGGTCTGCGGACGGGCGGCCTCGCGGACGGCGTTGGCGAGCGCTTCGAGGTCGTCGCTGCTGCGGCGCAGCGGGCCGGCCTCGGCGGCGAGCCGGACCACCTCCCAGCCGCGCGGGGCGGTGAGGCGCTCGGCGTGCTCGGCGCACAGGTCGTAGCAGTGCGGCTCGGCGTAGGTCGCGAGCGGGCCGAGGACGGCGGTGGAGTCCGCGTAGACGTACGTCAGCGTCGCGACGGCCGGTCGGCCGCACGCGGTCCGCGAACAACGACGTACAGAGCTCACGAGGGTGGACGGTACAGCACTCCCCGCCGGGGAGCGAAGACCGCCTGCCCGGAGGGTGTGCCGTGTCGCGGTCCGCGCGCCTCGGAGACGGCGTCCGCCACGGTCGGCGGACGCTTCGCACGGCGCGCCCCTCCCGTGCCTCGCCAGCTCCGCCCGCCCTGGTGTGCGCCTGCCGCCCCGGGCGTTTCGGCGTCGGGGTGGTCCACTTCCGACCGTCCAAGGACTACCCTCGGCAGTGATATGGACAGCTCTGCACCGCAGTCATCGACGGGACCTTCGCGCCGCCCCCGGCACCGCGACCGGCACGGCCGGGGTCTGCGCGGCCCGCTGGCGCCTCCGCAGGTGCCGATCTCGCTCACCCGCTCCGAGTTGTTCGACGACTACGTGCGGGAGTCCGTGGAGCGCCTCGAACGGCGTTGGCCGCAGTTGATCGAGGTGGAGTTCGCCGTCCAGGAGGTGCCGCTGCACGAGGCGGACGGGCCGGACGCGGACGGCGGGGTCCCGCTGGGCCGGGTGTCGCCGGGGCAGCAGGGGCGGAAGAGTCAGATCGTGGTGTACCGGCGGCCGGTGGAGATCCGGGCGAAGTCCCGGGAGGACCGCGCGGCGCTGGTGCACGAGATCCTGATCGAGCAGGTGGCGGAGTTGCTGGGGCTGTCGCCGGACGCCATCGACCCCCGGTACGACGAGGACTGAGCCACCGACGACGAGGGGGCGGCACCCGGACTGCGGGTGCCGCCCCCTCGTCGTCGCGTCGGGTCAGCGCAGTACGACGCCCGGGTCCTGGGCGGCCTGCGGGACCTTGACGCTGCTGCGGTCGTCGCGCAGCGCCTGGACGGTGAACATCGGCACGTCCTTGGTGGTGATCGCCAGCATCCGGGCGGCCGCGACCGGCCCGCCGGAGACGGTCTCCACGGTGAGCGCGAAGCTGCCGTTCAGCCCGCCGGGCTCGGGCGCCGGGATGGCGACCGTACCGCCGGCCGGCAGCTGGACGTCCTTGCTGACCGGGGTGCCGCCGCCGGTGCCGGCCGAGGCGGTGACCTTGACCGTGGCGGCTTCGCCGGTGGAGGTGAGGAAGAGCGTGCTCGCGCCGCCGCCCCGGTTGTCGGCCACGGTGGCGCGGGCGCCGACCGGGACGGTGCCGGTCAGCCAGGCCGCGTCGGACTTGCCGTTCTGGCCGGCGCGGTCGACCCGCAGGCCGGCCACGACCGGGGTGGCGTGCTTGTCGTCGCTGGGCGACAACCGCAGGCCGGCCACCTCGTCGCGGGTGACCTTGCCGAGGTCGACGGCGGCCACCATGCCGGCCTTGACGTGGATGGACTCGTTGCCGGCCGGGGTGAACCAGCCGTTCTTGCCGGAGAGCTGGATCTTCAGGTCGGCGTCGTCCTCCGGCGGTGCCCAGACCACCAGGTGGGCACCGGCGGTGTCGGCCGGCAGGCCGGGGAGCACCTGGGTGGGCGCCGGGTCGGCCGAGGCGGGGATCCAGTCGGCGCCCTTGCTGCCGTCGGCCGCGTGCAGGGCGGCGCCGACCCGGCCGGTGCGGGCCACCACGTGCACGGCGAGGTCGGCGACCTGGCCCTTGCTGATCGTCGGCAGCAGGACGGACTGCGAGCTGCCGGGGGCGACGGTGATGCCGTTGGCCGCGTCGTTCTCGATCAGGCCCTTGTCGCCGTACAGCTTGATGTCGACGACGGCGGCGGTGTTCTCGGTGTTGACCAGGCTGACGTAGTCCGTGCGGTCGCCGGCCGTGCTGGCGCCGGCGAACCAGAAGCCGGTGCCGGCCGGGGTGCAGGTGATGCCGGACAGGCCGAGCCCGCGCTGCTCGGTGACGGTGGTGGTCTGGGTGACGGTGAAGCCGGGCGCGAGCGCGCCGGTGGCGACCGCCCCGCCGCCGGGCGCGGTGTCGCCGTTGGCCGCGGGGCCGGTCACCGGGGTGCCGGGCTTGGCCAGGGTCAGCCTCGCGTCGCTGGGCACGCCGCCCTTGGCGGGGGCGGGCGCGCCGGAGGCGGACGGCGCCGGGGTGGCCGGGGCCGCGGACGGCGTCGCCGAGGGCGCGGCGGTCGGCGGGGTGGCGGGGGCGGCCGCGTCGGTGATCCAGCCGGCCCCTGCGGCGGCGCCGTCCGCCGCGGCCGCGCCGCCGGGCGGGGTGTAGGCGGTGAGGCTGGTCGAGCCGGTCAGGCCCTGCAGCGGCTGCGGGCAGACCGCACCCGTCCGCTCGACCTGCGCCGAGGTGGCGGCGCCGCCCTGGTCGGCCCCGGCCGGTGCGGCCGGCGGGCGCAGCTCGGCGATGCCGAACACCACGGCGAGCACGGCCGCGGCGGCCAGCAGCGACTGGGTGGTCCTCGTCCCCCCGGACGACCGGGGGGCACCGGCGGGTCCGGCGGAGAACGCGGCGTCGTCCGCCTGCGGTGCGCCGTCCTGGTCCGTGGACCTCTTCTTGAACGCGGGCTTCTTCATCGCGGGTCAGCTCCCCGATCCGTGGTGGTACCGGCCCGGGCCGTTGGGGTGGTCGGGATCGTGCGGGTCCCCCGGGCTGGCCGGGTCGTAGTACGTCTCGCCCTGCGACTGCCCCGGCACCCAGGGCTGCGCACCGTCCTGCTGGTACTGGTCGTAGCCGTACTGCTGGTCCTGCCCGTACTGCTCGTAGCCCGCCTGCTCGTAGCCCGTCTGGCCGCCCTGCTGCGGGTAGGCCTGCTGCTGGTAGCCGTCGGGGCCGTACCCCTGGCCGCCGTAGGGCGCGGCCACCGGCTGCTGGGCGGCGTACGGGTCGTAGCTGTACGGGTCGGCCTGCTGGTAGCCCTGGTACGGGTCGGCGTACGGCTCGCTCTCCTGGGCCTCGGCGGCCGCGCGGACCGCCCCGGCCGGCGGGTCGCCGGCGGGCCGGGCCGGGATCGCGCCCGGCCGGCCCTCGTACACGCCGTCCCCGTCCGGGTCCCCTTCGCCGCCCTCGCGTTCGGCCATCCGGCGGGCGCGGCGGCTGCCGGGGGCGGGCGCCTGCGCCTGGGCGGCGGCGGCCAGCGCGGCGGCGGCGACCACCTCCTCGGGCAGGTCGTCGTCCTTGTTGCTGCGGCGGCCGGGCAGGGCCAGCACCAGGATGGTCAGGCCGAGCAGCAGCTGGGCCCAGACCCAGCCGGTGTGCAGCAGGCCGCCCTCACGGGTGACGACCAGCTTGCCGCCGCCGGCGGGGAGCCTGAAGCCCTGCGCCCAGCCGTCGACGGTGGTGGACTCCAGCGCGGTGCCGTCCAGGGTGGCCTTCCACTCCGGGGCGGCGGCCTCGGCGAGGCGGAGCACCCGGCCGTCGGGGCCGGCCGGGACGGTGGTGTCGAGGTCGCGCTCGCCGGACGGGACCACCACGGGGGTGGCGCCGGGGGCGGTGATCAGGGCGCGGGTCGCCGGGGTGCCGTTGACCTGCCAGAGCGAGGCGGTGCCGTCCTGGTTGGCCTTGACCAGGCCGGGGGTGGTGTCCAGGACCTCCTTGAAGGCGGTCACCGCCGGCTGGTCCACCAGCACGTAGGCGATGCCGTAGCCGGACAGCGCGCCGGCCTGGTCGGCTCCGGAGCCGGCCAGCAGGCTGCCGACCACCTTGTCCAGGCCCGCGGTGGTGCCCGTCTGCGGGTCGACCGTGGACTCGGCCTGGCCGAGCGTCAGGCCGGCGCCGCGCACCAGGGTGTAGCGGACGGAGCCGCCCTTCGGGTCGCCGGTGACGACGAGGGTGCGGGCGCGGTCGGTGGTGCCGGCCTCCTCGGCGATGAACGCCGGCACCTGGGCGGCCTGCGCCCGGTGCAGCGGGCCGTCGGCGCCGGTGACGGCCCACCAGAGGCCGGTGCCCAGCGGGGCGAGCACCGCGGCGGCCACCACCAGGGCGGCGACCGGCTGGCGCCAGCCGAAGGCGATGCCGGCCACGCGGGCGTTGGCGCCGTCGGCGCCGATCGCGGCGGCGGCCAGCAGGGCGATGCCGGCGAGCAGGGTGGCCGGGCCGGCCCAGGCGGGCACGGCCGGGCCGCCGGAGGCGGGGGTCACCGACGTGCCGGCGACCGCGACCGCGAAGACCATGGAGGCCCCGGCGGCGCCCCAGGCGGCGAGCACCGCACGGCGGCGGTCGGCGCGCAGCAGGGCGGCCAGCGCGGCGAGCACCACGCCCGCCGAGAACCAGACCGGCGGCACCCCGGCGCCGCCGGGGTTGACCAGCACCAGGCCGAGCGCACTGGCTTCGCCGCCGTGCAGACCGGGCAGGCCGGCCTCCAGCAGCAGCCGCTGCGGGTGCGAGAGCACCTGGAGCGACCAGGGCGCGAGCACCAGGACCGGCACCACGAGGATCACCAGGACGCGCAGCCCGAGCAGGCGCAGCGCCTGCACGCCGGAGCCGAACGCCCCGCCGCGCACCACGGCGGCGGCCAGCATGGCCAGGCAGAGCGGCACGGCCAGCGCCCAGACCAGCGGGACGAAGGCGGTGGCCAGGGTGAGGAGCAGGACGGCCATCCAGACGGGCCGCCAGCCGGGCCGGGCGCCCTTGGCGGCGCTCTCGGCGCGGATGCCGAGGCCTGCGGCGATCGCGGCGGCACGGGCCAGCGGCGGCAGCAGGACGGCCAGCACGGCGGTGCCGATCCGGCCCTGGGCGAGCGCGCCGGTGGCGGCGGGCAGCAGCGCGTAGGTGGCGCTGGCCCAGGCGCGGACCAGCTTGGAGTCGAGCAGCGGCCGGGAGACCAGGTACGAGCTGACGGCGGCGAGCGGCACCGAGAGGACGACCAGCAGGGTGACCGCGAGGTCGGCGTGGTCGAACAGCATCCAGGAGAGCACCGCGAGCACGCCGAGGTACGGCGGCGCCGCGGCGGTGGAGCCGGTGCCGACGGGGTGCCAGGCGTCCGCGTACATCGACCACAGGCCGTCGGCCCCGCCGGTGGCGGGCAGCAGCGCGCCGCCGAAGAGGTCGCCGGAGCCGAGCAGGCCGCGGCAGGCGACCAGGGCGAAGACCAGCAGGGCGGCGAAGAGCACGGGTGCCGGGCGCCGGGCCAGCTTCTTGATCAGCGCGAACTGCTCGACGACCAGGTCCTCGTTGTCCTCGTCGCCCGGCCCGGCCTCGACCGAGCCGTGCCGGCCGGCCCCGGAGTCGTCGCCGCCCCCTATGCCGAGGGAGCCGATGACGCCCTCGACGGCGAGGCGCGCGGTGGCGCCGGGCGCGGGGAAGAGCGTCCGGTCGTCGAGCGCGTCGGCGGCCCGCGACCGGGCCCGGCGTTTGCGGGCGCCCATCAGCCGCGGCAGCCGGACCAGTTCGTGGCCGAGGCCGGCCAGTTCGTCGAAGGCCTGCTTCGGGTCCTTGCCCAGCAGGTTGGTGACGACCCGCAGCAGGGTGCCGAGCACCAGCCGGAGCAGGACGTAGGGGAAGAGCGCGCCCTTGGAGTTGGCGAGCAGGGTGTAGACGGCGCCGGCCTTGTCCACCCGGTGCGGGTGGGTGGGGCCGCAGTCGATGACGCGGCGCTCGCGGCTGGCCGCCTCGGCGTGGCGCAGCACGGCGTCGGGGGCGACCACGACCCGGTGGCCCGCGGCGTTGACCCGCCAGCAGAAGTCGGTGTCGTCGCGCATCAGCGGCAGCGCCTTGTCGAAGCCGCCGAGCTCCTCGAAGACGTCGCGGCGCACCAGCATGCCGGCGGTGGAGACGGCGAGCACCGGGCGGACCTGGTCGTGCTGGCCCTGGTCCTGCTCGCGGCGGTCCAGGCCGGTCCAGCGGCGGCCGGAGCGGGCGATCGTGACGCCCACTTCGAGCAGCTGGCGGCGGTCGTACCAGCTGCGCAGCTTGGGGCCGATGACGGCGGCGCTTGGCGTGGAGTCGGCGACCTGGAGCAGCCGGCGCAGCGCGTCGGTCTGCGGCTCGCAGTCGTCGTGCAGGAGCCAGAGCCACTCGACGGGCTGGGTCTCGCGGGGGCCGCCGCGGCCGAGGTCGTCCTCGTGGCCGAGCGGGTCGCCGAAGTCGTCCCAGCCGCCGGTGACCGGGTCGTACCCGGAGGGGTCGAGCCGGTAGGGGAGGTCCTCCGGCCGCAGCGGCGGGCTGTTGAAGACGGCCTCGCCGACGGCGGTGCCGAAGCCGGCCCGGCGGCCGAGGACGATCGGGCCGCTCTCCGGGAGCCACTCGGCGAGGGTGTCGGCGAGCAGCTGCGGGGAGTTGTCGGTGGAGCCGGTGTCGACGGCGAGCACCCGCTGGACCTGGCGGTCCTGGCCGAGCAGGCCGGCCAGGGCCTGCGGAAGCCAGCGGGCGCCGTCGTGCGAGACGATCACCGCGGTGACCAGGTGGCGCGGGTAGGCGGGCGGCCTGGCAGCGGTGAAGCCGCTCTGGTGGCTGTAGACGGTCATCGAGTGCGAGGGCCCCAGTTCTCGGTGGACACAGCCGGTGAACGGCAACCGGATGGCGCACCACACTAACGGCTCCGGATGGCGCCTTTGTCCGCGGTGTCCGTGGAGAGGCCGTGCACGGGGAGTGCCGGGGAGGCCCCGCACGGGTCCCGGAACACGAAAGCGCCCCACCACCGCGGTGAGGCGCCCGTACAGCTCTGTGGTTGTCGGAGGGTCAGCAGGGTCAGGGGCCGACCCGTCAGACCGCGCTCTTCTTGAGCCGGCGGCGCTCGCGCTCGGAGAGGCCGCCCCAGATGCCGAACCGCTCGTCGTTGGCGAGGGCGTACTCCAGGCACTCGGAGCGGACCTCACAGGCGAGGCAGACCTTCTTGGCCTCGCGGGTGGAGCCGCCCTTCTCCGGGAAGAAGGACTCGGGGTCGGTCTGGGCGCACAGCGCGCGCTCCTGCCAGCCGAGTTCCTCTTCCTCCTCCTCGATGCCGTCACCGATCAACAGCTCAAAGAGCTCGCTCATGTGGCGCGCCTCCTCTGCCCCTATTTGGCGTCCCCGTGGTTGCCGTTGCCTCGTGCGGCGGACGACACGAGTGAAATTACAGATGCGTCACTCTGGCCCAGTCAAGCCGAGCTCTGGTATTGGGGCCAGGATTCACTCCCCGGCACCAAGCCGTTACGAATAGTGTACATATTCGGACACATCGGACTATCTGCCCGGATGCCATCGAACCCTGCGCAACCATCCGCCGAGTGACGCGCGGTCACCGTCACAGGCCGGTCATCGGCCTGCCTTCCCGGCGATCTTCTCATCGAAACATAGAGGGTGATTTATCACCCCATCGGGTACTTCATGACCTAACCCGCCCGAATGCCCCACCTCCGGAGTTGACACCGGCCCCCCGCGTGCGGTCTCCTTTCATCCATGTCAGAGTTCGCCAGCACCCGGAGCGGTTCCACGCTTCGCCATGCCGTGAACTCTTGTTGTCGCCTCTGTTCCTGCTGTATCTAGGCGCCCGCAGTCCCACCGCGCGCCGCCCAGGAACCACAGAGGCCGCCCGCGATTCCCGCCCCAGGACATCCCGGATCCGGCTGATCCCCGACGAACCAGCCGTTATCCGAGGACGACTCGTGCGAATGACCCGCATCCGCAAGCGGAACCGCGACCGCAACAAGCCCGCCCGCCAGGGCCTCGCGCCGGCCACCCCGGCGCCCGCCCGCGCCGACCACTCCGCGCGCCCCGTTCACCCGTGGGCCGACGGCCTGAGCGACGTCTCCATCGCCGGCGACCCGCTCGCCTTCCCGCACCTGGCCCGCACCGACCTGCCCAGCCACCCCACCACCGTCGCCGGCTACGCCCGGCTGGTCCGCGAGATCGCCGCCGACCGGCCCCGCTGGGAGCCGCTGGTCCGCTACGACGCGCTCACCCGCTGGTACGCCCGGCTGGAGACCGGCCCCGGCTACGAGGTCTGGCTGCTCAGCTGGCTGCCCGGCCAGAGCAGCGGCTTCCACGACCACGGCACGTCCTCCGGGGTGATGACCGTCGTCCAGGGCGAGCTGATCGAGCGCTCCCTCACGCACGCCGGCGAGGGTGCCCGCACGCTCCGGCCCGGCGGGCAGCGGGTGTTCTCCTCCGGCTACCTGCACGAGGTCGTCAACGGCGCGCTGGAGCCCGCCGTCTCCATCCACCTCTACACGCCGGGCCTGACCGAGATGAACCAGTACGGCGGCGCCGTCGTCCCCGAGCAGCACCCGCAGGAGCAGGCCGGGGCCCGCTGACGGCGGGCGGCGGCGACGGTCGGTCGACGGTCGGGCTGACGACCTGTCGGGCCGTGGCAGGATGGGCGCATGCGCATCGTGGCACTGGCAGGCGGGATCGGCGGAGCGCGTTTCCTGCGCGGACTCCGGGAGGCCATCGGTCCGGAGGACGAGATCACCGTCATCGGCAACACCGGTGACGACATCCACCTCTACGGTCTGAAGGTCTGCCCCGACCTCGACACCGTCATGTACACCCTCGGCGGCGGCATCCACGAGGAACAGGGCTGGGGCCGGGCCGACGAGACCTGGTCGATCAAGGCCGAGATGAAGGAGTACGGCGTCGGCCCGGAGTGGTTCGGGCTCGGCGACCGCGACTTCGCCACCCACCTCGTCCGCAGCCAGATGCTCACCGCCGGGTACACCCTCAGCCAGGTCACCGAGGCGCTCTGCGTGCGCTGGCAGCCGGGCGTCCGGCTGCTGCCGATGAGCGACGACCGGGTCGAGACCCACGTCAGGATCACGGACGGGGACGGCACCCGGGCGGTCCACTTCCAGGAGTACTGGGTCCGACTGCACGCCGCCGTGGACGCCGAGGCGATCATCCCGGTCGGTGCGGACACCGCCAAGCCCGCCCCCGGCGTGCTGGAGGCGCTCGCCGCCGCCGACGTGATCCTCTTCCCGCCGTCCAACCCGGTCGTCTCGATCGGCACCATCCTCGCCGTGCCCGGCATCCGGGCCGCCGTCGCCGCCGCCTCCGCGCCCGTGGTCGGGCTCTCCCCGATCATCGGCGGCGCGCCGGTGCGCGGCATGGCCGACAAGGTGCTCGCCGCCGTCGGCGTCGAGGCCACCGCGGAGGCCGTCGCACTGGACTACGGCTCCGAGCTCCTGGACGGCTGGCTGGTGGACACCGCCGACGAGGCCGCGGTCGCCGCCGTCGAGGCCGGCGGGATCGCCTGCCGCGCCGTACCGCTGCTGATGACCGACGTCGCCGCGACCGCCGAGATGGCCCGGGCCGCGCTGGCGCTCGCCGAGCAGGTCAGCGGATGACCCTGCACATCCTCCCGGTCGGGGGCCTGCCCGAGATCGACGCCGACGCCGACCTGGCCGGCCTGATCGCCAAGGCCGGCAGCTACGAGGACGGCGACATCCTGCTCGTCACCTCGAAGATCGTCAGCAAGGCGGAGGGGCGGCTCGTGCACGCCGCCGACCGCGAGGCCGCGATCGACGCCGAGACCGTCCGGGTGGTCGCCCGGCGCGGCCCGGCCCGGATCGTCGAGAACCGCAACGGGCTGGTGATGGCCGCCGCCGGCGTCGACGCCTCCAACACCGCCCCCGGCACCGTGCTGCTGCTGCCCGAGGACCCCGACGCCTCCGCCCGCGCCCTGCGCGCCCGCCTCCAGGAGCTCACCGGCCGCCGGCTCGCCGTCGTCGTCACCGACACCTTCGGCCGGCCCTGGCGCAACGGGCTCACCGACGTCGCCATCGGCGTCGCCGGGCTGCCCGTCCTGGAGGACCACCGGGGCCGCACCGACAGCCACGGCAACGAGCTGACACTGTCCGTCACCGCCGTCGCCGACGAGCTCGCCGCCGCCGGCGACCTGGTCAAGGGCAAGGCCACCGGTACCCCGGTCGCGGTGGTCCGCGGCCTCGGCCACCTGGTCACCGCCGAGGACGGCGAAGGCTCCCGGCCGCTGATCCGCGCCGCCGCCGACGACATGTTCCGGCTCGGCACCTCCGAGGCGCTGCGGCAGGCCGTCACCCTGCGGCGCACCATCCGCTCCTTCACCACCGAGCCCGTCGACCCGGGCGCCGTCCGCCGGGCCGTCGCCGCCGCCGTCACCGCGCCCGCCCCGCACCACACCACGCCCTGGCGGTTCGTGCTGCTGGAGTCGGCCGGGACCCGCACCCGGCTGCTGGACGCGATGCTCGCCGCCTGGCAGCGCGACCTGCGCGAACTAGACGGCTGGGACGACACCAGGATCGCCCGCCGGACCGCCCGCGGCGACGTCCTGCGCGACGCGCCGTACCTGGTCGTCCCCTGCCTGGTGATGGACGGCTCGCACGACTACCCCGACGAGCGCCGCGCCACCGCCGAGCGCGAGATGTTCACCGTCGCCATCGGCGCCGCCGTGCAGAACCTGCTGGTCGCCCTCACCGGCGAGGGCTACGGCTCCGCCTGGGTCTCCTCGACCATGTTCTGCCGCGACACCGTCCGCGAGACCCTCGGCCTGCCCGCCGGCTGGGACCCGATGGGCGCCGTCGCGGTCGGCCGCCCGGCCGAACCCCCGCGCGAGCGCCCCGAGCGCGGCGCGGACGCCTTCATCGAGGTCCGGTAGGGCTCACCACCGGCGGTACACACGTCCCGGCGGTTGCCGACGGTGACCGCGGGGACGGCCGTCACGTCGCCCTGCGCCCCGAACGCGGACCCGGACGGTGAGCGGGGCGGCGTCGCCCTCCTTCACCGCCCGCGGTGGTCGTTGGGGGTGAGGCGCGGGCCGTAGCGGGGGGCGTGGGTGCCGGCGGCCAGCAGGAGGCGGCAGAGGCGGTGGCGGTGGGGGCGGTACGGCTCCAGGAGGGCGAGCATCTGGGCGTCGTCGCTGCGGGGCCGGCCGGCCAGGGCCCAGCCGACCAGGTTGGGCAGGTGGTAGTCGCCCACCGAGACCGCGTCCGGGTCGCCGTTGCTGCGCTGGAGGGTCTCGGCGGCCGTCCAGATCCCGACGCCCGGCACCGCAGTGAGCCGGGCGAAGGCCTCGGTGTGGCCCATCGCGGCGGCCTCCTCCAGCCGCGGGGCCAGCCGGACGGCGCGCACGACCGTCGCCGAGCGCTTCGGGTCCACGCCCGCCCGGTGCCACTCCCAGCTGGGGAGCAGCGCCCACTCGCGGGCCGACGGCGACACCCGCATGCCCTCGGCCGGGCCGGGCGCCGGGGTGCCGAAATCGCGCAGCAGCGTCCGCCAGGAGCGGTACGCCTCGTCGGTGGTGACCTTCTGCTCCAGGATCGCGGGCACCAGGGACTCCAGCACCAGCCCCGTCCGGGTGAGCCGGACCCCGGCCGTCCGGCGCTGGGCGTCGCGCAGCGGGCCGGGCGGGAGCAGCAGGCCCGACGGGTCGTCCTCCGCGCCGAGCAGGACCGGCAGCCGGTCCAGCAGCCACTGCGCGCCCGGGCCCCATGCGCTCGCCTCGACCGTCCCCTCGGCCGGGCGGGCCAGCACGCGCAGGGTGCCGACGCCGGCCGGGGTGCGGGAGGCCCGCCAGACCGCACCGTCGCCGGTCGTCCGGTACGCCGGGTCGGCCGGTCCGCGGCGCAGCGGCAGCAGGGTGCGGGCCGCGTCCAGCGCGAAGCCCGGCCGCCAGCGGCGTACCGCCTCGCCCGTCACCGCCGTGCACCTCCTCCGCCTGCCGCCCGCCCCGGCTTCGCCGACCATGGGGGTATGAACGATACGCGGCTGCCGGAGCTGTCCCCCGGGGACGAGGGTGCCGTCCGGGCGCTCTACCACCGGGCGCTGGACGGATGGAACCTGCGGGACGGCGCGGCCTTCGCCGGGCCGTTCGCCGAGGGCGGGGAGGTGATCGGGTTCGACGGCACGCGGCAGTGCGGGCGGTCGGTGATCGCCGCCGAGCTGGGCCGGATCTTCGCGGACCACGTCACGCCCGAGTACGTCGCCAAGGTCCGGCGGGTCCGGGCGCTGGGGCCGGGGGTGGTGCAGCTGGACGCCGTCGCGGGGCTGGTACCGGACGACGCGGAGGACCTCGACCCGGCGCTGAACGCCCTGCAGACGGTGATCGCGGTCAACTCGGGGGCGGGCTGGCGGATCGCGCTGCTGCAGAACACCCCGGCCCGGTACGACCTGCGGCCGGACCTCGCGCAGGAGCTCACCGCGGAGCTTCGGGCGCTGATCGGACGCGGACCGGGGCCTGCGTAGCGGTGGTGCGAGGACGGGGTCAGCGCCCCTGGAGGTGGGCGGCCCAGGAGCGGATGTCGCCGAGGCGGTTGTAGAGGCCGGCGCCGGGGCAGTCGGTGCTGAAGGCGTCCCGGTGACCGGAGACGGTGTCGAACGAGACGACCGTGCCCTTCGGATAGCGGCTCTGCGAGGAGCCGGACGTCAGGTTGGTCGTGCCGCCGGCGTCCTGGCCGGTGAGGCCGAGCTTCCAGGCGGCGATCTTGCTGACGCCGTCGACCAGGGCCTGCTCCGGGCTGTCCGACGTGAAGGTGCCGAGCGCGGCGACGCCCGAGGAGTCGGTGTTGAAGCCGAGGGTGTGCGCGCCGAACACGGGCTGGTCGACCCCGCCGGCCCGGCCCTCGTAGATGGTGCCGCAGCGGTCGACCAGGAAGTTGTAGCCGATGTCCCGCCAGCCGTTGCTCTGGACGTGGTACTGGTAGATCGCCCGGATCATCTGCGGCGCGTCGCTGCAGGCGTAGTCGGTGGCCGTGGCGGTGTGGTGGACGAAGACCGCCCGGACCGCCCCGGTGTAGACGAAGCCCGGGTCGCGCAGGGACTCGTCGGCGCCCCAGCCCGCCCGGGTGACGATGCCCGGTCGCGGTGCCTCGTGGTCGGCCCTGCGGTCGGGTGACGCGTCGGCCGCAAGGGTGCGGGGGACGTTGGGTGCGGCGGTGGCGCCGCGACCGGGGTCGACCAGCTCGGCCCGGAGCCCGGAGGGCAGTCCGCGCGGACCGGGGGTGACCTCGATCGCCACGCCGTTGCTGGGACCGGTCCAGAGCGGGGCCGAGGCGCCCCGCGCACCGCCCCGGCCGTCCCGCTCGTCGGGCGCGTCCTCGCCGTCGACGTCCAGGCTGCGCCAATCGCTCCAGGCACCGGTGGCGATGTTGCGGGTGCGGACCCGGACCGAACCGCCCTCCAGCGAGCCCCGTGGGTCGTCCCAGCTGACGCCGACGAGTGAGAAGGGTCTGGTGGCGCGCGGCGTGAAGCCGTGCTCGGTGTGGCCCAGCGGCAGGGTCGTCACCGATCCGTCACCGGCCGAGGTGCGCCGGGTCGGTGCCGGATCGGCGGCGGCGCCGACGGCCAGTGGCTGGAGGAACAGGACGGCGGCGCAGCCCGCGGCGGCACCGGCAAGAAGTGAGGTACGCATAAAAGGGATATTGCAGACAAACCGCTTCTGACGCCACGCCAGTTCACCCCCCGTCCGGCACCCCTCCCGGTCGTCCACCCGGAGGCCGTAGGCTGGGGCGCACCATGACTGCGCCTTTCGCTGCCGATGCCCGAACCCCCGTCGAGCTGCTGCACGCATACCTGCGAGGTGGCACTCCTTCAGTCGACCCCGCGGCCCCGCTGGTCACGTTCTACGACGACGCCACCGGCGAACGGGTGGAGCTCTCCGCCCGGACCTTCGACAACTGGGTGGCCAAGACCGCCAACCTCCTCCAGGACGAGCTGAACGCCGGCCCGGGCGACCGCGCCGCGCTGCTGCTGCCCGCCCACTGGCAGAGCGCCGTCTGGCTGCTGGCCTGCTGGTCGGTCGGGGTGACGGCGGTCCCCGCCGGCGAGCCCGGCGACGCCGACCTGGTGGTCAGCGGCCCGGACGGCCTGGAGGCCGCCCAGGCGTGCGAGGGCGAGCGGGTGGCCCTCGCGCTGCGCCCGCTCGGCGGCCGCTTCCCGCAGCGCCCGGACGGCTTCCTGGACTACGCCGCCGAGGTGCCCGGCCAGGGCGACCGGTTCGCGCCGTACTCCCCCGTCACGCCGGACGCACCCGCGCTGGAGACCGTCGTGGACGGCCTGCCGCTGAAGCTGACCGGTGACCAGACCGTGCAGCTGGCCAGGGAGGGCGCGGCCCGGCTCGGCCTCAAGGCCGGCGACCGGGTGCTCTCCACCCTCTCGTACGACGACTGGGCGGGCCTGGAGGCCGGCCTGCTGGCACCGCTCGCCGTCGGCGCCTCGGTGGTGCTCTGCCGCAACTCGGAGGGCCTCGACGACGCGCAGTGGGAGAAGCGGACCGAATCCGAACGGGTGACACTGCGCCTCGGGTAACTCCCGCCTCCGGTCCGGCGGGTAGGGATGCCTGCCATGGCCGAGGACGACACCGAGCACCCCCCGACCGACACCCCCCCTCCCCGGGACGCCTCCGCGGCCCCGGACACCCCGACCGCACCCGGACGACGGCGCCGGCGGTGGCTGATGATCACCTCCGGCGTCCTCGCCTTCCTGCTGGTCGCCTGCGGCACCCTGCTCTGGATCGCCTACCGCAAGCTCGACGGGAACATCCAGACCGACTCCGCCACCGACCGGCTGCTGGCCCGGCTCGAGGCGGACCGGCCCAGCCGCACCGCCGGGGCCAAGGGCGCCGAGAACATCCTGCTGATCGGCAGCGACGACCGCACCGGCGCCAACGCCTCGTACGGCGAGGCCGGCGGCCAGCGCTCGGACACCACGATCCTGCTGCACGTGGCGGCGGACCGGCGGCACGCGACGGCGGTCTCCATCCCCCGCGACGTCATGGTCACCGTCCCGGCCTGCGAGAAGCCGGACGGCACCCGGACCCGGCCCGCACTGCTCCAGTTCAACGCCGCGTTCGAGAGCGGCGGCCCGGCCTGCTCGATCCGGACCGTCGAACAGCTCAGCGGCATCCGGATCGACCACTACGTGATCCTCGACTTCACCGGGTTCAAGGCCATGGTCGACGCCGTCGACGGGGTCGAGGTGTGCGTGCCGCAGGCGATCCACGACAAGGACGCCAAGCTGGACCTGCCGGCCGGGCGGCAGACCCTCCACGGCGAGCAGGCGCTCGGCTACGTCCGGGCCCGGGAGACCCTCGGCGACGGCAGCGACACCCAGCGGATGGGCCGTCAGCAGCAGTTCCTGGCCGCGCTGATCCGCAAGGTGCAGTCGCAGGGCGTCCTGCTCAACCCGGCCCGGCTCTGGCCGGTGCTGGACGCCGCGACCTCCTCGGTCAAGGCCGACGGCGGGCTCTCCTCGCTGGGCGCGCTCTACGACCTCACCCAGGACCTGCGCGGCATCCCCTCCGCGAACGTGGTGTTCCTGACCGCGCCGCGCCGCCCGTACCGCTTCGACTCGGACCGGGACGAGTTCGTGCAGCCACAGACCACGCAGCTGTTCACGGCCCTGCGCGACGACCGTCCGGTCACCGTCCGCCCGCCGGGGTCGGCCGTCCCGACCCCGGCGGCGGCGGCGGGGGCGGGGGCGGGGACGGGGACGACCGCGTCCCCCACCGCCGGTTCGGACCAGGTCACCGCCACCGGGCAGACCCCCACGCCGGGCCGGACCCCCTCGGCAGGCCAGGCGCCCTCGGCGGGCCAGACCCCTTCGGCGGGCCGGAGCGCCGGGGCGTCGCCTTCTGCCACCGCGTCGCCCTCCGCCACCGCGCCGCCCTCCTTCGAGGGGCGCACCGCCGACGCGGATGCCTGCGCGGTGCATTGACCGTTCGTCGGGTCACCCTTTTGTGTACGGATCATGATCTTGCCAGGCATTCCCCGGAAATTCACAGACCCCCGATTACCTGGGGAATTGCGGTTCCCGGACATGGCGGAGATCACATCAGGAACAATTCCCCCACGCGGCTCGTCTAGTGTGTCCGGGTCGGCGCGCGGCATGCGCACCGGCCCGTGCAGACCGGTCGGAGGGAGGGAACCCCCGTGCAGCAGGACAGCCAGGAGGTCGACCCCGCCGACCAGTGGGTGCTCGACCCGGACACGGGGCAGTACCGGCTCGACCCGGCCGCGGGCATCCCCGCGCAGCGCCGCCGGACGGCCTCCCGCGAGCCCGGTCCCGCGGCGGACGCCGCACCGGACGCCGCCCCCGGGCCCGGCAACTCCGGTGGCCGGGGCGGCCACCGCCGCAAGGGCCCGGCCCGGCGCAACCGGCGGCGCCGGGTACTGAAGTGGACGGCCGGGGTCGGCGCGCTGGTCCTGGTGGCCGGCTGCGGCGGCGCGTACTACGCGTACGAGCACTTCAACAACAACATCACCGCCGTCAAGGTGCAGCTGGGCAGCGAGGAGGAGCGGCCCAAGCCGGCCGGGGACGCGCTGAACATCCTGGTGATCGGCACCGACAGCCGTGAGGGCCTGGGCCGCGAGTACGGCGACGAGGGCAGCACCGGGCACGCCGACACCACGCTGCTCTTCCACGTCGCCAAGGACCGCAGCAATGCGACCGTGGTCAGCCTTCCGCGCGACCTGATGGTGCCGATCCCGGACTGCGAGACCAATACCGGGAAGAAGATCCCCGGCTCGTCGCGGGCGATGTTCAACGAGAGCCTCGGCCAGGAGGGCCGTGACCCGGGCTGCACCTGGAAGACCGTCGAGAAAATGACGGGCATCCGGGTCGACCATTTCGTCATGGTCAACTTCGACGCCGTGAAGACGCTCTCCACCGCCGTCGGCGGGGTCGAGGTGTGTGCGGCCAAGGACATCAACGACCCGGACTCGCACCTGAAGATGACCAAGGGCCGGCACGTGGTGCAGGGCGACGAGGCGCTGGCCTTCGTCCGCACCCGGCACGCCGTCGGCCTGGGCGGCGACCTCACCCGCATCCCGCTCCAGCAGCAGTTCATCAGCTCGATGATCCGCTCGGTCAAGAGCAGCGACACCCTGACCAGCCCGACCAAGCTGTGGAAGCTCGCCGACGCCGCCACCAAGGCGCTCACCCTGGACTCCGGCATCGGCAGCGTCGACAAGCTGAAGGACCTGGCGCTGGACGTCAGCAAGGTCGACACCAAGAACATCACCTTCACCACCGTGCCGGTGCTGGACGACCCGAAGGACAACGACCGGCTGGTGCTGAAGCAGCCGGACGCCGGGCAGGTGTTCTCGCTGGTCGCCAACGACCGCTCGCTGACCGAGACGGCCGCCCCGGCCGCCCCCTCGGCCCCCGCCGCGCCCGGGACCACCGCCCCGGCCGCCGCCGCGCCCTCGCCCACGGCCACCACCCCCGCGGTGGACGCCAAGGACGTCCGGGTGACGGTGCGCAACGGCAGCGGGACGCCCGGGCAGGCGCAGCAGGCCGTCGACAAGCTCCGGGCGAAGGGCTTCGCCAAGGCCGCGACCGCCGCCAACGCGCCTGCCACGCCCGCCACTTCGATCAGCTACCCGGCCGGGAAGTCCGCCGAGGCGGCCGCGCTGGCCGCAGCCCTCGGCCTGCCGGCCGACGCGGCCAAGGAAGACCCGAAGGCCGGTGCCAGGGACGGGCTCGTCCTGGTGCTGGGCACGGACGCGCCGGCGGCGCCGGCCACCCCGGGCGCCGCGCCGACCGAGGCCCCCAAGGACCTCCAGCGGGTCCAGGCGGACGACACCGACGTCTGCGCGAAGTAGCCGCCGAAGAGGCGACCCGCCCGATCAGCCGCTGGACCGGCCGCTGGACCGGCTCCTGGAGAAGGTTGAGGGCGCCGTCGGCCTCGCGGTACTCCTCGCCGGTGCGCGGGCAGCGCCAGCGGTCCGGGCCGTCCGGCTCCAACGGCTCACCGGCCCGGCCGACCCACTTGACCCGGCGGGCCGGGACGCCCGCCACCAGGGCGAAGTCCGGGACGTCCCGGTGCACCACGGCGCCCGCGGCGACCAGCGCCCAGCGGCCGACCGTCACCCCGGCGACCAGGACGGCGCGGCCGCCGACCGAGCAGCCCTCGCGGAGGGTCACCCCGCGGGCGTGCCAGTCGTCGCCGCGCTTGAGCTTCCCGTCGACGTCGACCGAGCGCGGGTAGAGGTCGTTGGTGAGCACCGCCGCCGGGCCGACGAACACGCCGTCCTCGACCACCGCCGGCTCGTACACCAGGGCGTGGTTCTGCAGCTTGACCCGGTCGCCGATCCGCACGCCAGGGCCGACGTAGGCGCCGCGCCCGATGATGCACTCGGCGCCGATCACGGCGTCCTCGCGCACCTGGGCAAGGTGCCAGACCGTCGTCCCGGCACCGAGCACCGCCCGGTCGTCCACGTCCGCGCTCTGTTCGACCCGGGCGCCGGCGGCGGCCCCGCCCTCGACTGTCCCCATGGCGCCCGACGATAGCGCCGGCGGAGGGGGCCGGAGGGCGGGTCCGCGGGATTGGCCCGATCGGGCCCGCGGGCTCCGGTCAGCCCGCCTTGGCCACCACGTCGGCGCTGGACTGGGCCCGGCTGCCGATCACCCGGCGGGCCAGCGAGCGCGGCGAGGTGAGGAAGCCGAAGCCCCAGCTGAGGTGCATGGTCGCGAAGGCCACCGGCAGCAGCGCCTTGGCCTTCGGCGAGAGGCCGCGGCCCTCGGACAGCGCGCCGCCGAGGATGCCCAGCAGGTAGGCACCGGGCACCGCGAGGAAGGCCGGGTGGACGGCCACGCCGAGCAGCAGTCCGAGCGTGACGCCGAGGAAGGCGGCCGGCGGGGCGAGGTAACGGAGGTTGACCGAGCCCCGGTGGTACCGGGTGACCACCCGGCGCCAGCGCCCGTAGTCCTTGTACTGCTTGGCCAGCGCCCGCACGGTGGGGCGCGGCCGGTAGGTGACCCGCAGCTGCGGGGTGAACCAGACCAGCCCGCCGTCCTGGCGGATGCGGTAGTTCAGCTCCCAGTCCTGGGCGCGGACGAACTCCTCGTTGTAGCCGCCGAGCTTCTCCAGCACCTCGCGCCGGAACACCCCGAGGTAGACGGTGTCCGCCGGGCCGGCCAGGCCGCCGGTGTGGAAGGCCGCGTTGCCGACGCCGATCTTGGAGGTCATCGCGGCGGCGACCGCGTTCTCCCACTCGGTCTCGCCCTCGGCGTGCATGATGCCGCCGACGTTGGCGGCCTCCATGTCGCCCAGCAGCCGGACCGCCGTGGTGATGTAGCCGGGGGTCAGCAGGCCGTGTCCGTCGACGCGGACCACTATCGGGTGGCTGGAGCCCCGGATCGCCGCGTTCAGCCCCGCGGGGGTGCGACCGGTGGGGTTCTCCACCGTACGGACCCGCGGGTCCTCCGCGGTCAGCTCGGCGGCGATCTGCGCGGTGCGGTCGGAGGACGGGCCGAGGGCGATCACCACCTCCATCGGCCCGGCGTAGTCCTGTTCCAGGATGTGCCGGACGGCCGTACGCAGGTGTCGTTCCTCGTTGAGCACCGGCATGATCACGGAGACCGCCGGCAGCTCCTCAGCAGCCTTGGTGTTCATCGGGGCCAACCGTACCGGTGCCGAAGGGTCGCCGTCTTGTCCCGGTTCGGGTACCTCCGCACACCCTTCACCGGAGGAACGTTTCATCGTCCAGGCCCACCGTACCCCCAGCCCACGGCGCGCCCTCACCCGGCCCGGAGCGGGCCGCCCCTACCATCCGAGAGATGCCCGTCTCCCCCCTCCACGCCCAGCCCGGCCGACGCCGTGCCTGGCCCCGCCGGCTGGCCGCGGGCATCGCCTTCGGCGTCCTCGCCACCTCCTGCGGAGGCTGGGCCGTGCTGCACGGCCTCGGCTCGATCGACCGGGTGGAGGCCTTCAGCGGCGACCAGGCCCGGCCCGCCGACGACGGCTCCACCACCTTCCTGGTGGTCGGCACCGACGAGCGGGACGGCATCCCGGAGAAGACGCTCAAGGAGGTGCTGCACGCCGGGGGCGAGTCCTGCCACTGCACCGACACCATGATGATCGTCCAGCTCGCCGGGGACGGCGCCCGGGCCGACGTGGTCAGCATCCCGCGCGACTCCTACGTGGACATCCCCGCCCACCGCGACCGCGCCACCAACAAGGAGGTCCCGGCCGGCAAGGGCAAGATCAACGCCGCGTACGGAATGGGCGGGCCGCAGCTCACCGTCGCCACCGTGGAGCAGAACACCGGGCTGCGGATCGACCACTACGTCCAGGTCGACTTCGCCGGCTTCGTCTCCGCCGTGGACGCCGTCGGCGGGGTGCGGGTGTGCACCGCCAAGCCGCTCAAGGACGAGTACTCCGGCCTCGACCTGCCGGCCGGCACCAGCACCCTGGACGGCGCCGGGGCGCTCAGGTACGTCCGTGCCCGGCACGTGGACGCCAGCTCCGACCTGGGGCGGATGCACCGGCAGCAGAAGCTGGTCGCCCAGCTGCTGCACCAGCTCGCCGACGGCGGCACCCTGCTCAACCCGGTCCGGCTGGCCCGGGTCACGGACAGCCTGCTCGGCTCGGTCAAGGCCGACAAGGACCTCACCGCGGACGAGCTGATCACCCTGGCCACCCGGATGAAGGACCTGTCGGGGGGCCGGGCCGACTTCGCGACCGTCCCGCTGGCGCAGCTGGACCACCAGGTGAGCGGGTGGGGCTCGACGGTGCTCTGGGACCAGGCCGGGGCCCGGGCCCTGTTCGACGCGCTACGGGCCGGCCGGCCGCTGGAGGGCGTGACGGCGGGTGTTCCGGCGACCCCGGAGGCGGGCGCGTCCCCGGCGTCCCCGGCGGCGGGCGCGTCCCCGGCGTCCCCGGCGGCTGTGGGTGGGGGTGCGGCTGCGGGTGGGGCCGCGGCGCCCACGGTGGCCCCGGAACAGGTGCGCGTCCAGGTGTTCAACGCGACCGGGACCGCCGGGCTCGGCGCCCGGGTCGACGGGGACCTGCGGCGGGCCGGGTTCGCCACCACCGGCGCACCGTCCAACGCCCCGGCGGGCACGGCGTCCGGCCGGACGGCGGTCCGGTACGACCCGCGCTGGGCCGAGTCGGCGCGGACGCTGGCGGCCGCCCTGCCGGGCGCGGAGCTGGCGGCCGTTCAAGGGCTCGGGCCCGTGGTGCAGGTGTTCGCGGGCACGGACTACCCGGCTGCGGCGGGCCCGCCGGCGGGCGCTCCGGGCGCCTCGGCAGGTGCTCCGGGCCCCTCGACGGGCACCGGCCCGTCCGCCAGGGCTGCGCCCCCGCCCCCGCCGGCACCTGCACCGGCATCCGCCGCGCCGTCGGCGGCGGCCTCCTCGGCGGCCGGGAAGGCGGCGGACGTCGTCTGCCCGTAGCCGTGCACCCGGGCCGGGCACGCGGCAGGGGCCGGGTGCTGTCGCGCACCCGGCCCCTGCCGTCCCCCGGTCCCCCGATCCGGGGGCTCAGTCCGTCGCGATCGCCGCGAGGACGTTCATCCGCCCGGCCCGGAAGGCCGGGACGAGGGCGGCCAGCAGGCCGATGACCACCGAGGCGATCAGCGTGCCGATGATCGTGCCGGTCGGGACGGCCAGCGACTCCAGCCCGTTCTCCTTCAGGACCTGCTGGGCGGTGACGCCCCAGGCCAGGCCGAGGCCGGTGCCGAGGACCGCGCCGAACAACGCGATCACCACGGACTCCAGCCGGATCATCCGGCGCAGCTGGCGCCGGGAGATCCCGATCGCCCGCAGCAGGCCGATCTCGCGGGTCCGCTCGACCACCGAGAGCGCCAGGGTGTTGACCACGCCGAGCACCGCGACCACGATCGCCACGCCGAGCAGGCCGTAGATCAGGTAGAGCAGGGTGTTGATCTGGCTCTGGACGATCTCCTTGTAGCCGGCCTTGTCCACGACCTGGACCTGCGGGTACTCCTTGACCGCGTCCTGCAGTGCGGTGAGCGTCTTCGCGACGTCCGCCCCCGGGGCCGCCTTGGCGTACAGCTGCCCGGTCGCCGGCTGCTCGGCCGCCGGGACGGCCTTGGCGACGGTGTCGATCCCGATGAAGGAGGCGCCGCTGAAGAGCGAGTTGCCCTTTCCGATGATCATGCCGACCGGCACCGACTGGATGTGGCCCTTGCCGTAGTCGACCTTGACGGTGTCGCCGACCTTGACGTTGTGGTCCTTGGCGAAGTCCTGGCCGACCGCCAGCCCGCCCTGCTTGAGGAAGTCGGGGCCGCCGGACGCGGCCGGCAGCGAGAAGTCGTCGGTGAAGGTGCCGGAGACCGCCGCGATCCCCTTGGTGCTGGAACCGTCCGCCGTCACGATGGCCGCACCGCGCAGGTACTTCTCCTCGGTGACGTGCGCCAGGCCGGGGGCCGTCTTGACGGCGGCGATGATCTCCGGGCTGAGGCCCGTGCGGCCGCCGTCGACCGTGTAGTCGGCGCCGACGTTCTTGTCGATCTGCGCGTTGGTCGACTTGGTCGCCGAGTTGGTGAACACCGAGGCGCCGATCACCAGCGCGAGACCGATCATCAGCGCGGCGGCGGTGGCACCCGTGCGACGCGGGTTGCGGGCCGCGTTGCGCTGGGCGAGCCTGCCGGACGGGCCGAACAGGGCCGGGAGCAGCGCACCGAGCACGCGGACCACGGTGGTGGCCAGCAGCGGGCCGAGCACCACGAAGCCGACCAGGCTGAGCAGCACGCCGAGACCGAGGAGCTTGCCGCCGGTACCGGCCTTGTCGGCGCCTGCGGCCAGCACCAGGAGGCCGGCGCCGCCCGCGGTCAGCACCAGGCCGACGATCGTGCGGACGATGTTGGAGCGCCCCTCGGCCGGGGTGCCGTGGTCGCGCAGGGCCGCGATCGGGGCGATCCGGCTGGCCCGGCGGGCCGGGATCCAGGCCGCCGCCACGGTGACCAGGATGCCGACCGCGTAGGCGGCGACCGGCACGTTCAGCCCGATCCGGAGGTCTCCGGCGTTGAGGTTCATCCCGACGGCGTTCATCAGCTTGATGAGGCCGACCGCCAGGCCGACGCCCGCCCCGATGCCGAGCGTCGAACCGAGCACACCGAGGATCAGCGCTTCGGCCAGCACCGAACGGTTCACCTGGCTGCGGCTGCCGCCGATGGCGCGCAGCAGCCCGATCTCGCGGGTGCGCTGGGCGACCAGCATCGAGAAGGTGTTGATGATCAGGAAGCCGCCGACCAGCAGCGAGATGCCGCCGAAGCCGAGCATCGCGTACTTCATGAAGTCGAGCCCGGCACCGACGCTCTTGTCGTTCTCGTCCTTCTGCTCGGCGGCCGTCTTGGCCTGGTAGCCGCTGCCCAGCTTGCCGAGCAGGTCGGCCTTGAGCTGGTCGTTGCCGCGGCTGCCGTCGCCGAACGCCTCGACCGAGGTGAAGGCGGTCTCGCCCAGCAGCACCTGCTGGGCGGTGGCGGTGTCCAGGAAGGCCAGCGCCGCGCCCGGGTTGGTGGTCTTGAAGGAGGCGATGCCCACGATGGTGAAGTCGTGCTTGCCGTCCGCGGTGATCACCCGCAGCCCGGCGCCGAGGCCGAGCTTGGACTTCTTCACCGTGTCGGCGTCGAGCACCACCTCGCCCGGGCCCTGCGGGACGTGGCCGGAGGTGATCTCCACCGCGTTGCGCGGGGTGTCCGTCCAGTTGCCGGTCAGGGTGGGGGCGCCGCTGGTCGGGCCGACCACCTTGTTGGTGGCCGGGTTGACCAGGGTCGCGTTGGCGACCATCACCTGGCCGACGGCCGTCTTCACACCGGCGGTCGCGGCCACCTTCTGCGCGGTGTCCGCCGGCAGCGTCGGGGTCCTGTCGCGCTGGTCGTCGTCGCCGTTGTCGGGCTTGGGCGGCTGGACGGAGAGGTCGGAGGCCGTGGCCGCGAAGAGCTTGTCGAAGGTGCTGGTGGCGGTGTTGGAGAACACCAGGGTGCCGGACACGAACGCGACCGACAGCACGACCGCGATCAGGGAGAGCACCATCCGGCCCTTGTGGGCGAAGAAGGTCCTCAGTGACGTCTTGAGCAGCATGGTCCTGTGCCCGCCCGCTCAGCTGGTGCGCTTGCCGTCGAAACGGCGCATGCGTTCGAGGACGGAGTCGGCGGTGGGGGCGTGCATCTCGTCGACGATCACGCCGTCGGCGAGGAAGAGCACGCGGTCCGCGTAGCCGGCGGCGACCGGGTCGTGGGTGACCATCACGATGGTCTGGCCCAGCTCGTCCACCGAGCGGCGCAGGAAGGTCAGCACCTCGGCGCCGGCCCGCGAGTCGAGGTTCCCGGTGGGCTCGTCCCCGAAGATGATCTCGGGGCGGGCGGCCAGCGCCCGGGCCACCGCGACGCGCTGCTGCTGGCCGCCGGAGAGCTGGGTGGGTCGGTGCTTGAGCCGCCCGGCCAGGCCGACGGTCTCGACCACCTGGTCCAGCCAGGCGGCGTCCGGCTTGCGGCCGGCGATGTCCATCGGGAGCGTGATGTTCTCCAGCGCGTTCAGCGTCGGGAGCAGGTTGAACGCCTGGAAGATGAAGCCGATCTTGTCCCGGCGCAGCCTGGTGAGCTGCTTGTCCTTCAGGCCGGTGATCTCGGTGTCGCCGATCCAGATCCGGCCCTCGGTGACGGTGTCCAGGCCGGCCAGGCAGTGCATCAGGGTCGACTTGCCGGAGCCCGAGGGGCCCATGATCGCGGTGAAGCGGCCGCGCTGGATGTCCACGTCCACCGCGTCCAGCGCGGTGACCCTGGTCTCGCCGGAGCCGTAGGCCTTGGTCACCTGACGCGCTGAGGCCGCGACGGCGGCCGCGCCGCCGGGAAGCTGGGGGTCGTACACGGCTGCTGCCGTCGTCACTGGAGTCTCCTAAGAAGTGGGCCCACCCGTTGCCCCCAGCCTTGTCGCTGCGACCCGTGCTGCGACAGGGTGCAGGACGTAGTCCTCGACCGGGAGTTAGCCCCACCCTCCAGATGCACCCAGGCCCAGGTTCCGGAGAACCGGGGCCCCGGTCCGCACGAGCGGGGATGTGATCCACGTTAGGAGCGGCGGCGCGATCGCTCGTCATCCGCCGGTATGAAGCGCCTCAACCGTAGTTGTACGGGGCGCGGCGCCCCTCCCCCTAGGGGTCGCCGCCACCCGTCTCGGGGTCGGCCCGCGCAGGACCGTTCCCGACGGCCCGTCAGCAGGTCAGCGCCGGCGCGGCGAGCCGCTCCAGCGCGGCCGCGAAGGCGTCGACCACCGGCGTCAGCAGGACGTCCGTCTCGCGCTCGATCACCGTGCCGCCGTCCTCCCGGACGGTGATGTGGCGGTCGAGCACGAACCAGCCCTGGGTGATGTGGCCGGCGCCCATCGAGCTGAGCACCGGGCGCAGCGCGTAGTCCACCGCCAGCACGTGCGCGGTGGAGCCGCCGGTGGCCAGCGGCAGGACGGCCTTGCCGGTCAGCGCGTACTGCGGGAGCACGTCCAGCAGGGTCTTCAGCAGGCCCGAGTAGGCGGCCTTGTAGACGGGGGTGCCGATGACGATTCCGTCCGCCCGGGCGAACAGCTCCGCGGCGGCGGCGATCTCGGGGTGGGAGAAGTCCGCCGAGAGCAGGGCGTGCGCGGGCAGGCTGCGCGCCTCGAAGGGGACGACGTGGTGGCCGTGGGATTCGAGCCGCGCGTCGACGTGACGCAGCAGGCGGGTGGTGCGGGAGGTCGCGGACGGGGAGCCGGAGACGGACAGGACGGTGGCCATGGGGTTCACCTCTGGGCGGGAAGCGGGGACGGCGCTTCCGCAGCAGGGCGCGCGCCGCGCGGGCGGCGGCGGTCATGGTGCGGAGGAGCGGGGAGCGGCGCGGGAAGGTGCGGCGCGGGAGGGGAATGGAGAGGGTTCGACGGGCGCGCGTCAGCCACGACAGAGCGAACAGGACACACGCTGAAGGTCGACGTGCCGCCGACGCGTGAGGGTCCATCGCTGATCCATGGCAGTCATGCAAACACGCAGCGTTCCGGCCGGTCAAGGATCGTTCCGGCTGGTGAACACCGGGTGAGACGGATGGTGAGACGCGGCGGGGGCGGCCGCACACCGGGTGCGGCCCCCGGGTACGCCCCCGCGCGAAGTTGCGGCGGAACGATCCGGCACGTGCATCAAAACTGCTACAAGGGGCCTGGTGAGGGCCCCGGGGGGAGTCACCGCACCCGGCGTCGGGCATCCTCTCCCACATGAACACGTGGCAGGAGGGCCGCCCGGGCGGCGGCGGGAACCCGTACGGCGGCGGCAACGGCGGCGGCGGTGCGTACGGGCGCAGCGGCGGCGGTGCGGCGGCCGAGCCGCCGCTTCCGGCTTCGCTGAACCCGCGCGGGCCGGGGGCCCCGGCGCCGCGGCAGCCGCAGGAGTACGGGCAGCCGTCCGGCGGGCAGGCGCCGGCTCCCGGGCAGGCCCCCGGTTACGGGCCGGCCCAGGGCTACGGGCAGCCGCAGCCGGGCGCGCGGCCCGGGGTGCCGGCGCAGGGACCGGGGGCGCCCGGTGGCCCCGGCGGGCCGGGTGGGTCGGGCGGGCCCGGCGGGCCGATAGCCCCGGGCGGCACCCAGCCGCCCTCCGCCGCCCGCTCCTCGCGCTGGCCGCGACGCCGGATCGTCAAGTGGTCGGTGTTCGGCGTCCTGATCGCGATGATGGTGACCGCCGTCTCGACCTGGTTCTGGGCCGGCTCCAAGCTCAACCACGAGAACGTGCTCGCCGACTACCCGGGCCGCCCGGCCGCCGGAAAGGGCACCAACTGGCTGATCGTCGGCTCCGACAGCCGCAACGGCCTCTCCGACTCCCAGGAGGAGGACCTGCACACCGGCCACGCGGGCGGCAAGCGCAGCGACTCCATGATGATCCTGCACATCGGGGACAACGGGAACACCCTGATGAGCATCCCGCGCGACTCCTGGGTGCCGATCCCCGAGCACCCGGGCGACAACGGGAAGACCGTCAAGGCCACCAGCTCGAAGATCAACTCGGCCTTCGCGGCGGGTGGCGGCAAGCTGCTCGCCCAGACCGTCGAGCTGAACACCGGCATCCGCATCGACCACTACGCCGAGATCGGCTTCGCCGGGTTCGTCGGCATCGTCGACTCGGTCGGCGGCGTGGACATGTGCATCGAGCAGGACGTCAAGGACAAGGACTCCGGCCTCGACCTCAAGGCGGGCTGCCAGAGCCTCACCGGCACCCAGGCCCTCGCCTTCGTCCGCCAGCGCCACCAGATGGCCGACCAGGACCTCGGCCGGATGCGCAACCAGCAGAAGTTCCTCGGCGCGCTGGCCAAGCAGGCCGCCTCGCCCGCCACCCTGCTGAACCCGTTCACCTTCTACCCGCTGGTGGACTCCGGCCTCGGCACCCTGATCGTCGACGAGGACGCCGGCCTGACCGACCTCGGCTCGCTCTTCCTCGCGATGAAGGACGTCAACGGCGGCGGCGGCAAGAGCATCACCGTCCCGATCGCCAACCCCGACTTCAAGACCAGCACCGGCGAGTCGGCGGTCAAGTGGGACGCCGCCAAGGCCAAGCAGGTCTTCGACGCGTTCAAGAACGACACCGCCGTGCCCGACACGAAGTGACCCGGTGACCACCCGCGACGTGGCATGACGCCGTCGACGCAGCGGGTGGACGCCACTCGTCACCGCGCCGGTCCACCACCGTCGCCACCGCCTCCCGGGCCACCTGGTCCGGGAGGCGCTCGGCTTGGGAGCCGGACCGGCGGACTTCCCGTGCGGCCGCCCGCTCCGGCTACTGCGGGTGCAGGACCGTGGGAAGGCGGTCCAGCGTGATGCCGAAGAGCGAGCGGTAGGCGGCCAGCGCCCCGGCCCCGTCGAGGAGTTCCTCGGTGCGCGCGCCGTCGGCGGCGGTGCGGATCAGGCGGGTGCCACTGAGGGTCACCCGGCCGCCGTCCGGGGCCGGCAGCGAGCAGGTGGCCGAGCGGGTGAAGTGCGAGTCCGGCGAGGTGGCCTGCCACCAGCAGGTCGGCACGAAGTCGGCCAGCTCGTGGGGGCGCAGGCCGAGCCGGTACTGCGGCTCGCCGCCCATCCGCACGTCGAGTTCGTCGGCGCCGTACGGGACGAGGGTGAACTCGCCCGCCGGGTCCGACTGTTGACCCCGCTCGTCCAGCCGCAGCGGGAGCCGGCTGAACCTGCCGAAGCCGACGTCGACCAGCCACGGCCGGTCCAGGTCCACCCGCAGGGCGAGGTGGTCGAACGGCGGGCCGGGCCGGTCCCCGTCGAGGACGCGCGCGCCGAGCAGGCTCACCCGGTAGCCGAGTGCGCGCAGCAGGGCCGCGAAGGCGCCGTTGAGTTCGTAGCAGAAGCCGCCGCGGCGCCGGGTGACGAGCTTCTCGAACAGTGCGCCGGTCCCGAGCACCACGGGCTCGCCGAGGTGCACGCTCAGGTTCTCGAACGGCACGGCGTCCAGGTGCGCGCGCTGGAGCTCCGCGAGCGCGGCCGCCGAGGGCCGCTCGGGTGCGGGCAGGCCGATCCGGGCCAGGTAGGCCTCCACCTGCGCGCCGGTGAGGTCGTCGAGTGCCGGGGAATGATCCACGCCACCCATTCCAGCGCGCCGGGGCGCCGGGCGGCCATCGGTCCTTGGACCTAGGGCCGCCGGGGCGGTGGCCGGAGCCGGAATGGCCGTGGGCCCGCCGGGGCGGTGGCCGGACTGGCCGGGCCCGGAAACGGCGAGGAGCAGGAAGTCGGCCGGGCCGACGTCCTGCTCCACAGCGCCTCGGGAGGGGCTGGACTACTCCACGATGCCCGAGTCGGCGATGGTGATCTTCGCCTTGGTGCGGCCGCTCTGCGAGCCGAGCGACTCGATCTTCGTCACCAGGTCCATGTTCTCGACGACCTCGCCGAAGACGACGTGCTTGTTGTCCAGCCAGTCGGTCACGATGGTGGTGATGAAGAACTGCGAGCCGTTGGTGTTGCGGCCGGCGTTGGCCATCGACAGCTGGCCCGGCTTGGTGTGCTTGAGCTGGAAGTTCTCGTCCGCGAACTTCTCGCCGTAGATGCTCTTGCCGCCGGTGCCGTCACCGCGGGTGAAGTCACCGCCCTGCAGCATGAAGCCCGGGATCACCCGGTGGAAGGACGAGCCCTTGTAGCCGAAGCCGTGCTGGCCGGTGGCCAGCTCGCGGAAGTTCTGGGCGGTCTTCGGGACGACGTCGTCGAAGAGCTTGAAGACGATCCGGCCCGCCGGCTCGTCGTTGATGGTGATGTCGAAGTAAACGTTGGAACCCATGCAGGGATCATGGCATGCCGCACCCCTCGACGCGCGACGGCCCCGGCAAAGCCGTCACGGCGTGCCACCGTCCCGGACCGCATGGCACCGGTGTGCCGCGGCGGCTCACCCGGCGGCGAGCACCGGGTAGTCCGTGTACCCCTCGGCGCCGCTCGCGTACATCAGGCCGCCGCGCACCGGATTGAGCGGTGCCCCGGTACGCAGGCGCTCGACCAGGTCGGGGTTGGCGAGGAAGCCGCGGCCGTAGGAGACGAGGTCGACGCCCGCCGCGAGCAGCCGCTCACCGGCCGAGCGGCCGCCGTCCTCGGGGAGCGGCCCGCCCCAGCCGAGCACCGGGTTGCCGATCAGCACGCCGTCCCAGGTCTTGCGGATCTCCTGGAAGAGGGGCGACTGCGGGTCGGCGAAGACCACGTGCAGGTAGGCCAGCCCCTCCCCCGCCAGCTCGCCGAGCAGGGCGCGGTAGATCTCCCCGGTGTCGCCCTCCTCGATGCCGTTGACGGTCACGCCCGGGGAGACCCGCACCCCCACCCGCTCGGCGCCGACCGCCTCCGCCACCGCCCGCACCACCTCGACGACGAAGCGCACGCGGTTCTCCACCGGGCCGCCGTACGCGTCGGTGCGCCGGTTGGTGTTCCGGGCCAGGAACTGGTGCAGCAGGTAGCCGTTGGCCGCGTGCACCTCGACGCCCGCGAATCCCGCCGCGACCGCGTTGCGGGCGGCGGCCGCGAAGTCGGCGACCGTCTCGCGGATCTCGGCGACGGTCATCTCCCGCGGCACCACCGCCTCCTGGGGGCCGCTCGGCGTGTGGACGGCCTCCGGCAGTGCGACGGGCGAGGGCGCGACCGGGTCCAGTCCGCTGTTCTCCGGGTGCCCGACCCGGCCGCCGTGCTGCAGCTGCAGGTACATCCGGCCGCCCGCCGCGTGCACGGCGTCGGTCACGCGCCGCCATCCGGCGACGTGTTCGGCGGTGTGGATGGCCGGGATGTTGGCATAGGTCCGGCCGACGGCGTTCGGGGTGGCGGCCTCGGCGATGATCAGGCCTGCCGAGGCGCGCTGCGCGTAGTAGGTGGCCATGATCGGCTGGGGGACGCCGTCGGCCGCGGCGCGGGTGCGGGTCATCGGCGCCATCACCAGGCGGTTCGCCAGCTCCAGCGTGCCGAGGCGGGCGGGCTGGAAGAGCGAGGTCGCGTGCGTGGTGGCCGTGTCCGCCCCTGCTGCGCCTGCCCCCGCGGTGTCCGTCCCCGCGGCGCTCGTCGTCGTGTCGGCCTTCGTCGCGCCGGTCGTCGTCGTGTCGGTCGTCGTCGTGCTCGCCGTGTTCGCCGTGTTCGTCATGAGGGAGACCGTAGAAGCTAACATCGGTGTCAACTTCAAGTCCGCTCTCGAACCCGACGACGAACGCCGAGGTGGAAGCCCATGCGAATCGGTCAACTGGCCCAGCGCACCGCCGTCAGCGAGCGCTCGCTCCGCTACTACGAGAAGCAGGGACTGCTCGCCGCCGATCGCACCCTCGGCGGCCACCGCGACTACCCGGACGCCGCCGTCGACCGCGTCATCCTGATCCAGGAGCTCTTCGCGGCCGGCCTGCACAGCAAGAAGATCGCCCAAATCCTCCCCTGCATGCGGGACTCCGACGGCGGGCCGTCCGAGATCGCCACCCCGCGTCTGGTCGAGGAGCTCACCGTCGAGCGCGACCGCATCGACCGGATGATCACCGATCTGGTCCGCTCCCGCGAGCTCCTCGACGAGGTGATCGTGACCGCCTCGGGCCGGGCGCAGCTGAGCAGCGTCGGCGGGCGGCCGCAGGCGCTGTAGCGCCCGGCGCAGTCGGCCGCGACGGCGTCGCGGAAGGTCCGAGTGGCGGCCGGGAACGCCGGTTCGGCCACGGCCCGGCACCCTACCCGAGCGTCCGCGGCGCCGGGCCCGCTCATAGGATCGGCGCGCCATCAACAGACCGAGGGGGCAGGGGACATGGGAGCTACGCGGATCGGGGTCTATCTGGCGCATCCGCGCCCGGGGAGCTTCAACCACGCGCTGGCCGACGCCGTGGCGGACGAACTGCGCGGGCGCGGCTGCGAGGTGGTGGCACACGACCTGTGCGCGGAGGGGTTCGCCCCGGTGCTGACCGCCGGGGAGACGGAGACCGTCGCCGCGGCCGGCGAGTCCGCCGACCCTCAACTCGCCCTGCACCGCGCCGAGGTGGCCACCCTCGACGCGCTCGTCCTGGTCCACCCGAACTGGTGGGGCATGCCGCCCGCCGTCCTGACCGGGTGGGTGCAGCGGGTCATGGTCCCCGGCGTGGCGTACAAGCTCGGCACGGCGGACGGCGAGCCGGCCGGGCTGCTCCGGGCCGGGCGGGCGCTGGTGCTCAACACCTCCGACACCCCGGAGGAGCGCGAGCACGGCGAGTTCGGCGATCCGCTGGAGCGGATCTGGGCGGCCTGCGTCCTGCCGTACGTGGGCGTGACGGACGTGCGGCGGGTCGTCTTCCGGACGGTGACCGACTCGACGGACGCCACCCGCGCGCAGTGGCTGCACCGGGCACGCCAGGAGGCGGCGGCACTGCTCGACTGAGGCCGTCCGACGGGCCGAACACGCTGATCTGGCCGACGGACGGGCATCCGGTGGCGGGTATCCGCCCCTGCCGTCCGGCGGGGGTGCGGAGATCCACATGAGCATGCTAAAACCAGCGGCGGGCACAGAATCCTGCCCGAATCACCGTGCGACCTTCACACCACCGGCCACCCCTTGGGAGACCCATGTCCGCCGCACGCACCGCCCGCTCCGGCCCGATCCGCCTGGTGCTCGCCGCTCTCGCCTCGCTGGCACTGCTGTTCTCCGGCGCCGCCACCGCGACCACCGCCTCCGCCGCCACCACCGCCACCACCGGCCTCGACGGGGTCTGGGCCTGCGACGTCCCCGCCGGCTACGTCTACGACCAGGTGTCCATGAACCGGACGTGCAGCAGCGGCAGTTGGAACGCGCCGCAGTTCCACCTGCGGACCCCCGTGGACGGGCTGACCGCCTGCAAGAGCTCGCCCGGCTTCGTCTACGACGCCATCACCTGGGGCAGCGCCTGCAGCCAGATCTCCGGCGTGACCTCCAACATGTACCACCTGCGGGTCCCGGTCGACGGCCTCACCGCCTGCATGGGCACCCCCGCCTTCACCTACGACATGATCACCTACACCAGCGCCTGCAGCATCAACCAGGGCGTCCAGGCCACGACCTTCCACCTCCGCAAGCCGGCCAACGGCATCTGGGCCTGCGAGATCCCGAAGGGCTTCACCTACAGCCAGAGCGTCCAGAACACCGACTGCAGCTCCATCCGGGGCGTCCAGTCCACCAAGTACCTGCTGCTGGGCTGAGCCCCGGACACGCCGAAGGGGCGGGAGGCCGGTCCGGCCTTCCGCCCCGCGCGGCGCCCGGCGGTCAGCCCTCCGACAGGGCGAGTTCGGCCACCACCTGGTCGCCGCTCAACTCCCCGGTGGGGCGGAAGCCGAGGCTCTCGTAGAACCCGGCCGGCCCGTGGTCGCCCGGGACGTAGGTGACCGAAACGCGGTTCCCGCCGCGGCGGCGGATCTCCGCGCAGACCTGCTCGACGGCGAAGCGCCCGTAGCCGCGACCCTGCTCCTGCGCGGCGATGTTGAGACGCCACAGGCCCGAGCGGGGACGGTCGTCGGGATGCCCGGGGGCGAAGCGGACGTCGAAGAACGCCATCAGGAACCCGACCAGCCGGTCGCCGTCGAAGATCAGCCGGGGCCAGGCGGTGTCGCCGTACGCGTACGCCTCGGCCAGCGACTTCGCCACCGGCGCCACCAGCCCCTCCTGGTCCGGCCGCACCTTCAGGGCGAGCGCGGCATCGATGGTGGCGGGGGTGATCAGCTCCAGGCGCAGGGCCGGTGACGACGTAGGCATGCGGCGACTCTAGACACCACCGGGCCTTCCGGTCGCGCGGCTTTTCACGGCGCCGGGGTGAAGACCAGGGACGCGTTGTGGCCGCCGAAGCCGAAGGAGTTGGTGAGGGCGGCGGTCAGCGCGCCGCGCCGCGGGGCGCCCGCCACCACGTCCAGCTTGACCGCCGGGTCGAGTCTCTCCAGGTTCCGCGTGGCCGGCACCACGCCGTCGCGCAGCGCGAGGACGGCGGTCAGCGCGCCGACCGCACCGGCGGCCCCGAAGAGGTGGCCGGTCATCGACTTGGTCGCGGTGACGGCCGGGTGCAGGCCGATCGCCTCGGTGACCGACTCGGCCTCGACCAGGTCGCCCAGCGGCGTCGAGGTGGCGTGGGCGTGGACGAGGTCGATGTCCCCCGCGGCGAGCCCGGCCTCCGCGACCGCCCGGCGCATCGCCCGGACCTGCCCCTCCGCCGCGGCCGCCGTGATGTGGTACGCGTCCGAGGTGACCGCCGCGCCCGCCAGGGTGGCGTGCGCACGGGCGGACCGGGCCGCGGCGAACCCGGCGCGCTCCAGGACGACGACCACCGAGCCCTCGCCGATCACGAAGCCGTCCCGGTCCGCGTCGAACGGCCGGGACGCCCGCCCGGGCTCGTCGTTGCGGGTCGAGTGAGCCTTGGCCTGGGAGAATCCGGCCAGCGGCAGCGGGCAGATGCACGCCTCGGCGCCGCCCGCCACCACCACGTCGGCCCGGCCGAGCCGGATCAGGTCCAGGCCCATCGCGATCGCCTCGGCGCCGGACGCACAGGCGCTCACCGGGGTGTGCGCGCCGGCCTTCGCACCCAGCTCGATGGAGACCCAGGCGGCCGGGCCGTTAGCCATCAGCATCGGCACGGTGTGCGGGGAGACCTTCCGCACCCCGGAGGCCTCCAGCACGTCGTCCTGGGCGAGCATGGTGAGCGACCCGCCGGTGCCGGTGCCGATCACCACGGCGAGGCGCTCCGGGTCCACCTCGGGAGCCCCCGCGTCCGCCCAGGCCTCGCGGGCTGCGACCAGCGCCACCTGCTCGCAGCGGTCCATCCGCCGGGCCTGGACCCGGTCCAGCACCTCGGAGGGCTCGACCCTGAGCCGCCCGGCGATCCGGACCGGCAGTGCGGCGGCCCACTCCTCCTCGATCGCGCGGATGCCCGACTCGCCGGCCAGCAGACCGGCCCAGGTCGAGGCGACGTCCCCGCCGAGCGGCGTCGTCGCACCGAGCCCGGTGACCAGCACGCCGTTGTTGTCGACACTCATCGAACGAACCCCCAGGCTGTTGAAGCGCTTGTGACAGCGGCACAACTCCCCGCACCTCGTGGGTACGGGGAGCTGTCGCCTCTTCCGCCACCATGCCAGGGCGGTGATGCTCGATCAGGTGTGCAAGCCGACCGATTCGAACACGAAGATATTGTGGGATTCCTCCAGCCGTCAGGCCTCGAAGTCGGTCCCCCGGCCGACCGGCTCCCACTCCCTGAGCTCCTTCTCGGCGGCCTGGAGGTTGCCGAGGACCGCGTCGACGGCGTCGTTGCCGAGGGCCAGCCGCAGCGGGGTCCGCTCGGCGTCCAGGGCGGCCAGGATCGCGGCGGCGGCCTTGGCCGGATCGCCGGGCTGCTTGCCGTCGCTCTCCGGCAGCGCGGACCGGACCGGGCCGACCACCGACTCGTAGGCGGGGATGGCCGGCGTCTGGGCGAGTGCGCCCGGCCCGGCGAAGGAGGTGCGGAAGGAACCGGGCTCGACGATCAGCACCTTGACGCCGAACTGGGCGACCTCCAGCGCCAGCGCCTCGGAGAGCCCCTCCAGCGCGAACTTGGTGGCCGAGTAGGCGCCCACCCCGGGGAACGAGAACCGGCCGCCCATGCTGCTCATCTGGACGACGGCACCGGAACCCCGGGACCGCATGTGCGGCAGGACGGCGCGGGTGAGTGCGGCCGGCCCGAAGAAGTGCAGGTCCATCAGGTCCCGCAGGTCGCGGTCGGTGTACTCCTCGACGGCCCCGATCAGCCCGCGCCCGGCGTTGTTCACCAGGACGTCGATCCGCCCGTACCAGAGCAGGGTGTCCGCCACCACGGAGGCGATCCCGGCCTGGTCGGTGACGTCCAGCCGGACCGGGACGACCCGGTCGGGGTGGGCCGCGACCAGCGCGTCGAGCGTCTCGGGACGGCGGGCGGCCGCCACCACGGTGTCGCCGGCGGCCAGCGCGGCCTCCGCGATCGCCTGGCCGAAGCCGGAGTTGGCGCCGGTGATCAGCCAGACCCGGCCGGCCGCGTTCTTCTCGGGGGTGCTGCTGGTCATCCCGGGTGCCTCCGTGAACCGTTGGAAAACTTGGTAGTTGACGCACTCTTTTATGCCAGCCCGGCCCGGGGGGCGTCCAAGACAGAACCCTGGTCGCTCGATAAGGAGGCTTTATGACCACCGGACGATCGCCGACTCCCTCGACCGTCAACTCCCGCGGCCGCCAACTCAGGTGATCGCCAACTCAGGTGATCATCGGCTCCTATGATCACCGCATGGAGCTGCGTCAGCTGCACTACCTGATCGCGATCGCCGACGAGGGCAACCTCGGCCGCGCCGCCGCCCGCCTGTACGTCAGCCAGCCCGCCCTCTCCTACGCCCTGCGGAACCTGGAGACCGAGCTGGGCATCCGCCTCTTCGACCGCCACTCCGGCGGGGTCAGCGCCACCGCGGCCGGGCTCGACGTGGTCGCCGAGGCCCGCCGCACCGTCGCCCAGGCGGAGCGGATCACGACCGCCGCCGAGCGGCACCGGCGGGCCGCGGACGGAGTGCTGCGGGTCGGCTTCGAGGCCAGCGGAGCAGGCGAGTTGACCACCCGCGCACGGGCCGAGTTCGCCCGCCGGCACGCGGGCGTACGGGTCGAGCCGAAGCGCTTCGACTGGGGCCAGGAGGCCGACGGGCTGCGCGACGGCCGGGTGGACGTCGCCTTCGTCTGGCTGCCCGCCGACCTCACCGGGCTGCACGCGGAGATCGTCCACACCGAGCCGAGGGTCGCCGGCCTGCCCGCCGGCCACCGGCTGGCCGGGCGCGCGGGCATCTCCGTCCTGGAGGTCAACGACGAGCCGCTGATGTGGACCGAGCGCGCGCCCCGCGCCTGGGTCGACTGGTGGGCGGTCAACCCGCGCCCGGACGGCTCGACCCCGCGCTGGGGGCCGACCAACGACAACGTCGAGGAGATGCTGGAACAGGTCGCCGAGGGCGCCGCCATCTGCTTCGCCCCGGCCGGCCTGGCCCGCTACTACGCCCGCCCGGACCTCGTCTGGGTCCCGCTCACCGACGTCGAGCCGCTGCGGGTCGCGCTCGCCTGGCCGGAGGGCGCGGACAACCCGCTGGTGCACGGTTTCGCCGCCGTGGTCCGCGAGTTGGCGGGCTGACGGGCCGGCGGCACGGCGGCACGGCGGCACGGCGGCACGGCGGCACGGCGGCACGGAACGGCCCCCGGTCACCTCGGGTGACCGGGGGCCGTTGCGCGTTGTGGCGCGAAGGGGCGCAGTGCGGCTGGTTACGGCAGGTTGCGGGCCATCACGATCCGCTGGATCTGGTTGGTGCCCTCGTAGATCTGCGTGATCTTCGCGTCCCGCATCATCCGCTCCAACGGGTAGTCCCGCGTGTACCCGTACCCGCCC
>NZ_JAGIYX010000048.1:0-49164 GCF_017813315.1 Kitasatospora sp. RG8 | reverse complement strand
CCACCCCCGCCCCCGAACCCGCCCCCGCGCCGCGCCCCGCTCAGCGGTCGGTGCTCGCCGGTGCCGGGCCCGCCGTGCCGCACGTCGGCGAGCGCCCGCCCACGTACGCGCCCGAGCCGACCGCCGTGCCGGAGGCGGACCCGGGCATGCTGGGCGCCGTCGTACCGGACACCGTGCTGGAAGGCGCCCAGTACGGCGCCGCCACCCTGCGCGCCGTCTCGGTCCGCGGCGACTCCGCCCGCTACCGCGGCGAGCCGCGCCGGGACACGTTGCTGGTGACCAGGTTCGGCGAGGCGCCCGACGGCCTGCTGCTCGCCGCGCTCGGCGGCTTCGACCGCAGCGCCGCGGACGGCGAGGTGGCCCCCGAGGCCGTCGCCACCGCCACCGCCGAGGCCGTCCGTCAGCTCGCCAGCGCGATCGGCCGCAGCCGGACCGGGCTCGCCGCCGACCTGCGCGACGGCGCCCGCGACCGGCTCCGGTACGGCCTCCAACGGCTCGCCACCAGCGCCGCCGCCCCGCTGCGCGCGCTCGCCCCCGAACCGGAGGGCGACGACGGCGCTCAGTCCCCCGCCGCGTTGCACTGCATGCTGCTCTCGCTCGACCCGGAGGCGTCCTACCGGGCGGCCTTCGGGGTCGGACCGGGCGGGCTCTACCTGCTGCGCTCCGGCCACTGGATCGACGCGTACGCCGCGCGGCTGCTGCACCACCCGGACGGTCAGCCGCCGGTGCCGGACACCCCGGTGCCGGACCCGCGCCCGTTCCGCTTCCGGATGGTCCCGGCCACCGTCGGCGACATCCTGCTGCTCTGCACCCCCGGCCTGGCCCGTCCGATCGCCGACGAGCCGGCCGTCGCCCACTTCCTCTCGTCCCACTGGGCCCACCCCCACCCGCCGGGCACCGTCGACTTCCTCCGCCAGGTCCAGGTCAGGGCGAGGGGCTACGCCGACGACCGCACGGCCGCCGCGATCTGGACCGGCTGAGGGCCGACCCGGAGCAGGTCCCCCGGAGCACGCTCCCCGGAGCGGGGGCGCGTCAGCGGCCGGCGCCCAGCAGGGTGCCGCATGCCGACTCGGCCAGGTGCAGTGCCCGGGGGCGTCCGGAACCGGGGAGGCCCAGGGCCAGGGGGACGGCGAGGCCGTCGAGGAGGGCGCGGATCTGGGCGGCCCGGTCCGCGGCGGTCCCGGGGGTGAAGCGGCCGGAGGCGCTGCCCTCCTCCAGGAGGGCGACGAGGTCCGCGTCCCACGGGGCCTCGATCTCCAGCTGCCCCTGCCGGAGCTCCTCGCTGGCGGGGGAGCGGCCCCAGACCTCGACCCAGAGGATCCACCGGGGGTCGCCGGGGCCCTCGGGGAGGTAGAGGCGGGTGTAGGCGGTGAGCCGGTCCCAGACGTCCCGGGTGCCGTCGGTCAGGGCGGCGTGGCGGCGGGTGCCGAGCTGGTCCTCGCTCCAGCGCAGGGTCTCCAGCAGGAGCTGGTCCTTGCTGCCGAAGTAGTAGAGCAGGTGCCCGGCGCTCATCTGGAGCTGCTTGCCGAGGCCGGCCATGGTGAGTTTGGCGAGCCCGTGTTCGGCGATCGCGGCCCGCGCGGTGGCGAAGACCTCCTCGCGGGGGCGCGCCGGGCGGCGCGGGCGGGCGTCCGCCATCTGCTGTTCTCCTCTGTGCGGTGGCGGCCGTGCCGCCTGCTGCCCACGATACTGGCCGTGCCCGCAGGGGCACGGAGCGGGACGACGTCCGGTTCGGCCGCCAGTCCTCCGGGTACGTACCAGTGGGGGAACGACGACCTTGAGGGGTGGCCATGGCCACGTTGATCGCCCTGATCACCGGTCTTGCCGTGATCGTGACCGGCCTGGCGGTGTACCTGCACCACCGCCGCAACGGACCGACCGAGAACGTGGACGGCCTGCTCGCCGAGCAGGCCCACCTCGCGCAGGCGCGTGCCCGGCGCGCCGCCTGCAGTTCGATCGCGATGCACAGCACGCACGGCCTCACCACCGACGACCTGGGGAGGCATCTCAAGTGACGGTGACGGAGACGTCTGTCGTCCCCTGGTACGGGGGCGATGTGACGGAGCAGTGACGGGGGCGTCGGGTGGTGCGGCGCGACCCGACGGGTCGCGCCGCACCACCCGACGGCCGGCCGGTCAGGCCTTCGGCTGCTGCTGGGTGATGCAGTGGATGCCGCCGCCGTTGGCGAAGATCTCGCGGGCGTCGACCAGTTCGACGGTCCGGCCGGGGTAGGCCTCGCCGAGGATGGCGGCGGCCTCCTGGTCGCGCGGGTCGTCGAAGCCGCAGAGGATCACGGCGCCGTTGGCCACGTAGTGGTTGATGTAGGAGTAGTCGACCGGCTCGCCCTCCTCGTCCAGCAGGACGGTGGGGGCGGGCAGCTCGATGACCTGGAGCTCCCGGCCCTGTGCGTCGGTGGACGCGCGCAGGATGGCCACGAGCTCCTTGCACACCTCGTGGTCGGGGTGCGACGGGTCCGGCTGGACGTGGGCGACCACGACGCCGGGGCGGACGAAGGAGGCGACGATGTCGATGTGGCCGCGGGTGCCGAACTCGTCGTAGTCGCGGGTGAGTCCGCGCGGCAGCCAGACCGCCTTGGTGGTGCCGAGGAAGGCGTGCAGCTCGGCCTCGACCTCCTCCTTGGTCCAGTCGGAGTTGCGGCCCTCACCGAGCTGGACGGTCTCGGTGACCAGCACCGTGCCCTCGCCGTCGACGTGGATGCCGCCGCCCTCGTTGATCAGCCGCGAGACGAAGCGCTGGACGCCCGTCAGTTCGCCGATGTGCTCGGCGATGTGCTGGTCGTTGTCCCAGCGGGCCCAGGACTGCGCGCCCCAGCCGTTGAAGATCCAGTCGGCGGCGGCGAGCGAGCCCTTGCCGTCGATCAGGAACGACGGGCCGATGTCGCGCATCCAGGCGTCGTCCAGCGGGCGCTCGACGATCTCGACCTGCTCGGAGACGTACTTGCGGGCCTCCCCGGACTCACCGGTGTTGACCACCAGGGTGACCGGCTCGTACCGGACGATCGTGTTGGCCACCGCGGCCCAGGCCTCGCGGCCGGCGTGCAGGCTCTCCGGGCTGTCGAAGGTCGGGTTGGAGGTGGGGAAGGCCATCCAGGTCCGCTCGTGCGGGTGCCACTCGGCGGGCATCCGGAAGCCGAGCGAGGCGGGGGTGGGGGAGGTCATCGTGGAGTCCTAGTGGTGGAGGTGAGGGCGGGTCAGAGGAAGTACAGGCGGCTGAGCGAGACGCTGTCGGCCGGCTCGGAGCGCAGCGGGGAGCCGTCCAGCGAGACCAGGCCGGTCTCGGTGACCTGGACGTTGCCGACCCGGGCGTTGCGCACCATGTCGCGCGGGCCGATGCCGCGGGTGCCGCGGACGCCGACGCGCCGGCGCCGGGTGGGCATGCCGTCGGCGGCCCGGTCCAGGTAGGCGCCGTCGGCGGCGGCCTGGGCGACGAAGGCCACCGAGATGTCGGCGGCGGTCGCGCCGTGGGCGCCGAACTGCGGTCCCAGGACGAGGGGTTCGCAGCGGTCGGTGGAGGCGTTGGGGTCGCCGACCACGCCGTACGCGGGGAAGCCGGCCTTCAGGACCAGCTGCGGCTTGGCACCGAAGTGGTCGGGGCGCCAGAGCACGATGTCGGCGAGCTTGCCGATCTCGATCGAGCCGACCTCGTGCGAAAGGCCGTGCGCGATGGCGGGGTTGATGGTGAGCTTGGCGATGTAGCGCAGCACGCGCTCGTTGTCGTCGCCGCCCTCGGTGGTGCCGTAGGAGCCGGTGCCGTCGAGGGGGCCGAGTTCGGCCTTCATCTTGCCGGCCATGGCGAAGGTGCGGCGGACGGTCTCGCCGGCCCGGCCCATGCCCTGGGCGTCGGAGGAGGTGATGCCGATGACCCCGAGGTCGTGCAGCACGTCCTCGGCGCCCATCGTGCCGGCCCGGATGCGGTCGCGGGCCATCGCGGCGTCGCCGGGCAGGTCGACCTTGAGGTCGTGGGCGGAGACGATCATGCCGAAGTGCTCGCCCAGCGCGTCCCGGCCGAACGGCAGGGTCGGGTTGGTGGAGGAGCCGATGACGTTCTCGACGCCGGCCATCTTCAGCACGTTGGGGACGTGCCCGCCGCCGCAGCCCTCGATGTGGAAGGCGTGGATGGTCCGGCCCTCCAGCACCTTGAGGGTGTCCTCGACCGAGAGGCACTCGTTGAGGCCGTCGGTGTGCAGGGCGACCTGGACGTCGTACTCCTCGGCGACCCGCAGCGCGGTGTCCAGCGCGCGGGTGTGCGCGCCCATGTCCTCGTGCACCTTGAAGCCGGAGGCGCCGCCCTCGGCGAGGGCCTCGATCAGCGGGGCCTCGTCGGAGGAGGAGCCGCGGCCGAGGAAGCCGATGTTGACCGGCCAGGCGTCGAAGGCGTTGAAGGCGTGCCGCAGCGCCCAGGGCGAGTTGACGCCGACGCCCCAGACCGGGCCGAACTCCTGGCCGATGATCGTGGTGACGCCGGAGGCGAGCGAGGCCTCCATGATCCGCGGCGAGAGCAGGTGGACGTGCGTGTCGATGGCGCCGGCGGTGGCGATCATGCCCTCGCCGGAGACGATCGTCGTCCCGGTGCCGACCACCACGTCCACGCCGTCCAGCGTGTCCGGGTTGCCGGCCCGGCCGATCGAGGCGATCCGGCCGCCGATCAGACCGATCGAGGTCTTCCGGATGCCCTGGACGGCGTCGATCACCAGCACGTTGCTGATCACCACGTCGCAGGTGTCGCGGACGGCGGCGGGCTTGAGGTGCAGGCCGTCGCGGGCGGTCTTGCCGAAGCCGGCCAGGAACTCGTCGCCCGGGGCCTGCGAGTCGGACTCGACCCGGACGATCAGGCCGCTGTCGCCGAGCCGGATCCGGTCACCGGCGCGGGGGCCGTGCACGGAGATGTAGTCGTGGGGGCTGATCGCGGTCATGCTCCGGCCTCGCTTCGCTCGGTGGGCCACGCCGGCGCGGCCGCTCTGTCCAGGTGCTCGCCCCGCTCGCTCATGAGGGCACCTCGGCGTCGTCGAAGCTGGTCAGGTAGCCCGTCGCGCGGGCCTTGGCCAGCGCGGCCTCCTTGGCGCCGGGGGCGTCCAGCGGGCCGTCCACCAGGCCGGCGAAGCCGATGGCGACACGCGCGCCGCCGATGGGGACGAGGCCGACCTCGACGGTGGCGCCGGGGTCGAAGCGGACCGAGGAGCCGGCCGGCACCGCGAGGTGGGTGCCGTAGGCGGCGGCGCGGTCGAAGGCCAGGCGCGGGTTGGCCTCGAAGAAGTGGAAGTGCGAGGTGACCGAGATCGGCACCTCGGAGGTGTTGTGGACGGGCACCACGACCGACTCCTCGACGGGGTCGTAGCCGGTGCCTTCGCCGATCAGCGCGCCGCCGGGGGCCTCGTCGCCGAGCGAGCCGGCGCCCTTGAAGGGGTCGTTGACCACGGCGAGGCGGGTGCCGTCCTCGAAGACCGCCTCGACCTGGATCACGGTGACCACGTCGGGCACGCCGGGCAGGACGTCGGCGGCGGTGAGCACGGAGCGGCCGGCCTCGATGGCCTCGGCGAGGCGCTTGCCGTCGCGGGCGGCCTCGCAGACGGTGTCCGCGATCAGGGCGTGCGCCTCGGGAATGTTGAGGCGTACGCCTCGGGCACGGCGGGCACGGGCCAGCTCGGCTGCTGTGAAGATCAGCAGCCGGTCCCGCTCGGTGGGGGTCAGTCGCACGGTTCCTCGCTCGCGGTCGCCGGGGAGGGTGGGGGGTTGAAGTTAGAACGGCGTTCAAACATCCCGGGCCATTGAACCCGGACCCGGCCGCCCTGTCCAGCGTTGCCCGTCCCCGGGTGTTCGGCTCGCCGGACGCCGCCATCGGGTCCGCGGGCGTGTCGCGGGCCGCGGCGGGACCGGGTCCGGCAAGGCAGGGCGGGACCGGGCCGGGCTGGGCCGGGCCGGACCGGGCCGCAGGCCGGGGTGCGCCGGGCGCGCGTCCTGCCCCGCGATGACCGGACGGCGTCGAAAGCCGCCCGTACGCTTCGCAAACCTGTCCGGCCCCGGCAGTTGGATCACGCGGACCGTCCCGTGCCCCTTTCACCACGGGTGATCGCACGCGCACTGTTGCAAACGCCGAAAGCTGGGCATGAGGATGGTGGTCAGAACGAGGGGGCCACCCGGCCGGCGGGGGATCCGGCACCGGGTGCCCGGATTGAGGGCGGGGGCATGTGTTGATGGACGGTCAGTCGCGATTCCCGCGGCAGCGGACGAGTTCGGGGGACGCATTCCGGCCCAGGGCCCACGGCGGCGCACCGGGCGTACCGGGAATGCCCGGCGTCACCGGCGCAGCGGGCCCGGCGCTTCCCGGCACACCGGCGCCCGGCTGTGCGCTGCACCGCCGGCTCCACCTGGCGGTCGACGCGGCCGACCTGGTCGCGGTCGGCGCGGTCCGGCACCGGCTGCGCACCGCGCTCGGCGACTGGGGGGTGCCCGAGCTGGCCGACACGGCCGAGCTGCTCTCCTCCGAGCTGGTCACCAACGCGCTGCTGCACACCGGCCAGGGCGCGGTCTTCGACGCGGTGCTCACCGCCGACCTGCGGCTGCGGATCGAGGTCCGGGACGGCGCCGGCCGGCTGCCCGGCCGCCGCCGCGACCCGGACGCCGAGTACGCCACCTCGGGGCGCGGGCTGGTGCTCGTCGAGGCGCTGGCCGACGCCTGGGGGGTGCAGCTGCGCGGGGACGGCAAGGTCACCTGGTTCGAGCTGGCCTCGCCCTGATCCGCCCTGCCCGGTCCACCGCCGGGGCCGCCGGGCCTGCCCGGTCCACCGCCGGGGAGCCTTGCCGGGGCCGGGGTGAATAACGTCGTTCGCCATCGAACGGAACGCCGGGCCGAAGGGACGGCGGAAGATTTCCGGCCCGTTGCCATTGCCGCTCGGCCGAACATTGGCCAGGATGGTGGGAATGTGTGTCCGCGTGCGGGAAGCAGCGGGGAGACCTCACCTCGACTGACCACCGCCGTCGCACGGCATTGTCCAGCACCACCCATCACACCGCCACGCGGCCCGCCGGAACGGTCGGCGCGGTCCGCCACGGCAGCGGCAGGAGCAGCATGCCCACTGAGCCCGAGTCCCCGGGGTCGGCGCTTCCTCCCGGCCAGTCCACGGCCGGGTCGGGGCGGGCGAGACCACCCGCCCAGGCGGTGCGCAGGCACGCGCTGAGGACAGCGCCGGGGCTGGCGGCCGGGCGGCTGGCGCCGATGCTCTCCGGCGGCCTGCCGGTCCCCTCGGGGGACTCCACGCCGGACTGGCTGGAGCCCGCGATGGCCGCCAACGGCATCGGCTCCTTCGACTGGGACATCCGCCGCGACGTCCTGGAGGGCGACCAGCGGGCCTGCACGATCATGGGCCTGGACGCGGCCGAGAAGAGCCGCTTCGACCGCACCTCCGCCTCCTTCCTGGCCCTGCTGCACCCCGAGGACTCGCCCGTGGTGCGCCGCCGGGTCGAGCGCGCGGTGGCCGAGCTGGGCCAGTGCGGCGCCTACTACCGCACGGTCGGGCCGAACGGGGCGATGCGGGCGGTCCGGTTCCGCGGCAGGGTCCTCGCGGACGCCTTCGGCCGCGCCTCCCGGATGGTGGGCTTCGTCTGGGACGCCACCGTCGAGCTGCACAAGCGCGACCGCGCCGACCGGATGGCCCTGCTCCGCGAGGAGCGCTCGCGGTTCATCAAGGAGGCCGCCCGCGCGCTCTCCGAGGCCGTCACCGTCCGCGACGTCGCCCGGGTCTTCACCGAGCTGCCGTTGCCTGGCCTGCCGCCGGACGGCCTGGTGCTGGCCTCCTTCGAGGCCGGCCGGGTGCAGATGCTCGGCGCCTCCGGCTACCGGCCCGACGAGCTCGCCGTCTGGGACCGCTCGGTGCTGCCCGCCGCCCACCCGGCGGCCGAGGCGCTGCGCAACCGCGCCCCCGTCTTCATCGCCAGCCGCGACGAGTACCGCGAGCGCTACGCCGAGGTCTGGGAGCCGACCAGCCGGACCGGCCGCAGCTCCTGGGCCTTCCTGCCGCTGGTGGCGAGCGGCCGGGCGATCGGCGTCTGCGTGGTCAGCTTCGACGACGACCGCGAGCTGGACGCCGACGAGCGCACCCTGCTCTCCACCCTCGGCGGCCTGGTCGCCCAGTCGCTGGCCCGCGCCCGGCTGCACGACGCCGAGCACGAGCTGGCGGCCGGCCTCCAGCGGGTGATGCTGCCGCGCACCGTGCCGTCCGTGCCCGGGGTCTCCACCGCCGTCCGCTACCTGGCGGCCGGCTCCGGTCTGCAGATCGGCGGCGACTGGTACGACGTCGTCCCGCTGCCCGGCGGCCACGTCGGGCTGGTGATCGGCGATGTCCAGGGGCACGACGTGCACGCCGCCGGGATCATGGGCCAGCTGCGGATCGCGCTGCGCGCGTACGCGGCCGAGGGCCATCCGCCGGCCGCCGTGATGGCCCGGGCCTCCCGCTTCCTCGCCGACCTCGACACCGACCACTTCGCGACCTGCACCTACGCCGAGGTGAACGTCGACTACGGCGTGGTGTACGCCGTCCGGGCCGGTCACCTGGACCCGCTGGTCCGCCGGGCCGACGGCACCGCCTCCGTGGTTCCGGTCGCGGGCGGGCTGCCGCTGGGCATCGCCCCCGACGAGGAGTACCGGGTCACCCGCTTCAGCCTGGACCCGGGCGAGACGGTGCTGCTCTGTACCGACGGCCTGGTCGAGGCGCGCGGCATGGACCTCGACGACGGCATCGCCCGGCTCACCTCGGCGCTCGCCGGTCCGCTCGACGGCCACGCCGCGCAGGCCCGCGACCCGCTGGAGGGCCTCGCCGACCGGATCGCCTCCCAGGCCGCCGACGACAGCGAGCGCGAGGACGACATAGCGCTGCTGCTCCTGCGCTGGGACGGCCCGGAGGGCGGCCTCGCCGCCCAGCAGTTGCGCCGCCGGATCGGCCAGGCGGACCTCGCCCGGATCTCCGAGGTGCGGGCCGAGCTGCGCGACGCGCTGCGGCGCTGGGGCGTGGCCGAGCTGGTGGACACCGCGGAGCTGCTCGCCTCGGAGCTGGTCACCAACGCGATCCGGCACACCGACCGGGACGCCATGTTCACCGCCCGGCTCTACCGGGAGCCGGTGGCCGACGGCGGCCGGGCCCGGCTGCGGGTCGAGGTGGAGGACGAGTCGGACCTCTGGCCCACCCGCCGGACCCCGGGGGAGCAGGCCTCCTCCGGGCGCGGGCTGATGCTGGTCGAGGCGCTGGCGGACGGCTGGGGCGTGGAGCCGCGCGGCTCGGGCAAGCGGATGTGGTTCGAGCTCACGGCCACGCCCGCGGCCTAGGGTCCGGCTTCACGCTCCCGTGGTCCGCCCGGAGGGCAGGCGGGGGCTTCGGACGGGACCTGAGGCCCGTCCCGGCGGGGCGTCCCGGTCGGGTGCTCCGGCCGGGACGCCGGGAGTCTCAGCCGAACTGCTGCTCCAGGTCCTTCAGCTTGCGCTCCAGCGAGTCCAGCCGGGGCAGTGCGACGGTGTCCTCCTCCGCCGTGAGGTCGATGGTGCGCCGCTCCGGGCGGGCCGGCAGGCCCTGCTGGGCGACCGGGCCCTCGGCGGGCGCCGACGCCTCGACGGCGGGCCGGTCCGCCGCGGGCGCGCCGGCTATGGCGGACTCCTGGCCGGACTCCAGCTGCCGGGCCGCGCCGCGCGGGCGCCAGACGCTGTTGGTGCGGTTGATGGCCCTGATCTCGGCCCGCTCGCGGCGGCCGGCCAGCCTGCGGCGCTCCTTCTCCGCGGTCTTCTCCCGCTTGTCCTCGCGGACCTCGTCCACCGCCTCGTCCAGGCTGCGGACGCCCTCCAGCAGCATCAGCGACCAGGCCGCGTAGGTCTCGCGAGGGGCGCGCAGCCAGCGGACGATCCGGATCTGCGGCAGCGGGCGGGGGACGAGCCCCTGCTCGCGCAGGGCGGCCCGGCGGGTCTGCTTGAGCGCCCGGTCGAACAGTACGGCGGCCGAGAGCGACATCCCCGCGAAGAACTGCGGGGCGCCGGCGTGGCCGAAGCCGCGCGGGGCGTGCACCCAGTTGAACCAGGCGGAGGCCCCGGCGAACAGCCAGACCAGCAGGCGCGAGCCGAGGGCGGCGTCGCCGTGGCTGGCCTCGCGGACGGCGAGGACGGAGCAGAACATCGCCGCGCCGTCCAGGCCGAACGGGACGAGGTACTCCCAGCCCCCGGACAGGTTGAGGTTCTGCACCCCGAATCCGACCAGGCCGTGGAAGGAGAGTGCGGCCGCGACGGCGGCGCAGCAGAACAGCAGCGTGTACGAGGCCCCGCCGTACAGGGACTCCTTGCGGCGGCGGCGTTCCTCGGAACGCTCCCAGGAATCCACGCCGCCCGGTCCGGCGGCGGATCCCCGGCTCCGGGCCAGGACCACCAGCAGGCCGGTGACCAGCAGGACCGCCACGCCGGTGACGGCCCAACCGAGCGGTATATCGGACAGTTTCATCGCTTGGACCAGCCTCGCTTTCCTGCGTCGTGATGGCGGGGACCATCATGACGGATATGCGGGCGGGTATTGGCCGATTCGCCGTCAATGCGCTGAGGAGAGGGATTTCTGACGTGGGAGAAGTCGCATTGTCTTACTTATGAAGGGTCATTGGTTCCCGGAATTCCGGGGCCGCCGAGGCGGGGCCCGAAGGGAATCCGGTCAACCTCGCGTGATGCGGGGGCAGCCGCCGCACATCGCCTCGGGCCGGGCGGTGTAGACGAGGCAGCAGCTGGCCCGGGAGCGGTCGCCGTCCGGGGGGCCGGGGTGCGGAGTGCCGGGGGCCGCCGGCGCCGGGTGGGTGAAACCCGCGCCCGGCGTGAACGGTGAGACGGATGCGCCGGGCGTGCACTCCGCGGGCGCCGGCGCGAACAGCGCGGTCAGCTCGGTGCGGGCCCGCTCCTCCTCGCCGAGCAGCCCGCCGACGTGCCAGAGGCCCTCCACCGCGGCGTCGGTGGCCATCGCCCAGAGGGTGCGCGGTCCGCGCCGCACCTCCGGGCGGAAGGCCGCCAGCACCGGCGTCAGGAACCCGGCCAGCGCCGTCCGCAGCCCGGCGGCCAGCTCGGGTTCGCCGTCCGCCGTGCGGGCGCCGGGCAGGCCGGCCGCCGGGTCGCCGGGCAGGCAGACGAAGGCGCCCGGACGGGCCGTCAACTCGCCGGAGGAACGGCGGACCGAGACGTCCGCGGGGGTGAGCAGCGGCACCCGGCGCTCCAGGAACCAGGGCAGGGTGAACAGCAGCGCGGTCGCCCAGGTGAAGCGGTGCAGGCCGAAGCCGGCCGCCACGTCGGGGCGCAGCGGCCGGCCGTACTGGACCAGGCCCTGCCGGGCGTCGTGGGCGATCAGTTCGCGCAGCGCCTCCGGGCGGGCGAGCAGGTCGGCGCCGCCGAGCCAGCCGTCGCCGGTGCGCGGCGGGGTGCAGTGCACGCGCAGGGCGGGGAACAGCTCGCCGATCCGCCGGTGGCTCGCGGTGCACGGCTGCGGCGCGCGGGCGGCGGCCGGCACGGCGGGGGTGGTCCAGTGGACGGTGCTGCTCGCGGTCATGGTGCGGCCCCATCGGGTCGACGGGCGCCCGTGCGGGACCGCCCGGCCGGTCCCGGCCGGAAGTCGTGCGGGCGCGCGCCCGTGGCCAGGCCCCGGCCGGCCGGGGCCTGGCTGAGCCCGGGAACGGCAAGGCGAACCCGGCCGGGGTACTGCTCCCCCCGGCCAGGTTAGGCTCACCTTAGCTGATAGTTCCCCGCGGGTCCCGCCCGATGAGCCCGTCCGGGGGAGCGCCCGGCGTGCGCGCCGCGCTCAGCTGGCGCGCGAGCCACACCGGTACGCCTCCGAGCGCCTGCACCAGCCTGGTGGCCTCGGCCCGCATCCGGGCCGCCTCGCCCGGTTCGGAGACCTCGGCCAGTGCCGCCAGTGCGGGCGCCACCCCCACCGTGAAACCGAGTTGCTCGCGCAGTCGCAGCGAGGCGTCGAACCCCTCCCTGGCCCGGTCGTGGTCCCCGGCGGCCTGGGCCAGTGCGGCCAGGTGGCGCCAGGTGTAGGAGCGCAGCAGTTCGTCCCCGCGCTCGCCCGCGCCCTCGTGGGCCCGGCGGTAGGCGATCCAGGCGGCCGTCCGGTCGCGCAGCAGGTTCTCCGCGACCAGGCCGCGACGGAAGTCCAGCAGCGGGCGCCCGGGGGCGTCCGGCGGGAGCAGCGCGGAGGTGCGGCCGAGCGCCGCCTGGGCCTCGTCGAGCCGGTCGCGCGCGCCGAGCACGCTGGCGACGTACGCCAGGAACCCGCGGGCGCACGCGGCGGCCGCGCGCTGCTCGGTGGTGGTGACCACGGCCTCGGCGAGGCGCAGCGCCTGCTCCGCCTGGGTCCAGTGGGCGGCGGTGAACAGGCACTGTTCGATGAGGAGTTCGGCCCGGCCGAGTGCGGCCGCCGGGTCTCGTTCGGCGGCCGGGCGTAACAGCTCCGCGGCCTCCTGCCAGCACGCCCGGGACCGCAGCCGCCACACGGTGTCCCCCGGCTCCGCGGGCGCCGCCCGCCCGCGCCCCTCCCGCCCGTCCCGGCCGCTCGGGCCCCATCCGTGCTCCGACAACGCCACCTCCTTGTGTGCGCCATCCAGCAGGGCACGGGCCTCTACCCCCAAGGCCCGCGCTGTGGCGGCAATTCAACACGGGGGTGAGCTTGTGCACCAGATCACGAGCGCAGGTTGTTGCGTTCGGAGGCGGAATGATCTAGAGAGCGTTCCGGGGCCGGCCGTGCGGGCCGGGCCGGCTCAGGACGTCCAGCCGGTCTCCATCAGGGCCTCGGCGGCGCCGTTGGCGGGCTGCGGCACCCCGGCGAGGTCCAGGCTGAACAGGGCGACCAGCAGCTGCTCGCCGCGGACGGTGGCCTGGTGGGAGTAGCCGGCCAGGGTGAACATCGCGGCGGCCATCTCCTCGGCGTGCAGGGTCTGGAGCCAGAGGCACTCCACGGACTTCACGTCGGCCGGCTCGGTCCAGGTGTCCACCTGGGCGACCATCCGGCTGCCCAGCAGGGTGACGCCGTCGCGTTCCTGGGCCTCCGTCAGTTCCAGGTCCTCGAAGCCGAGCCACTCCAGGTAGCGGGCGGCCGTGAACACGGCGTCCTGGGAGGTGCGGACGGGGTGCGGGCGGAACGGCGCCCGCCGTCGCCAGGGCGTGGCGGTGGCACCGGACCCGCCGGGCGCGGCGGGCGCGGGCGCGCCGTGCGGGTGGGCCGGGGACGGGCGGGAGGAGTGCGGCCCGGCGGGGCCGAGCTGCCCCGCGGAGGCCCGGCCGGTGGTGGCGCTGCCGCCGAGGCGGGTGGTGCGGTCCACCGGCAGGCGGACGGTGGCGCCGCAGTTGCAGGTGAACTCGGGCTGCGGCCACTGGTCCGAGCGGCCGCAGTGCGGGCAGCGCATGTTCAGCCAGGAGTCCTCCCAGGACCGGAACCGGACCTGCACCGGAACGCCGCCGCGCAGCAGCGGCACCTTGAGCGAGGCGCCGCAGGGGCAGGGCAGCGACGGCGGCTCGTACAGGTGCTCGCGCCGGCAGGCGGGGCAGCGGATCGCCCGGGCACCACCACCCGCCCCCGGCCCGTGCTGCGCGGGATCGTGTCCGGTGAAGTCGTCGGGCAGTCCGGACATCGCGGGCACCGTCCGTTCGAATCGGGGTGGAGGGTCGTGTCCCATGCTCCCCGAAACGCGGGGGCCGCGGCGCGGAATGCCGCAATCCTCAGGGACAGATCAGGGGTGTACGGCTGATCCCTCGCCAGGGAGGAGGAGGTCGGGCCACCCCCGAGGGGGATCGGGAGCCGGCGCCGGCCGCGGGCGGTCACCCGGCGGACCAGCGGGCCAGGTCGGCGGGGGTGTCCAGGTCGTCCGGCACGGCGACATCGGCGCACTCGACCAGCGCGAGATCCCCGGCGTGCGCCGCCAGCAGCGCCCGCGCGCCCGCGTCTCCGGTGGCGCCCGCCGCCGCCTCGTCGAAGTAGCGGGCCCCGATCAGCACCGGGTGCCCGCGCCGCCCGCCGTACGCCGCCGCGGCCAGCCCGGCGCCCGCCCGGTGGGCGGCCACCAGCCTGGCCACCGCCGCCGCGGTGACCCCGGGCGTGTCCACCAGCATCACCAGCACGGCCGGGACCGACGGCGGCAGCGCGGTGAGCCCCGCCCGCAGCGAGGAGCCCATGCCGTCCGCCCAGTCGGGGTTCTCCACGAGCCGGCAGCCCGGCAGGTGCGCGGTCGCCCGGACCCGATCGCGGGCGGCGCCCAGCACCACCGTGACGTCCGGGCAACCGCCCGCCCGGACCGTCGCCACCGCGTGCTCCACCAGCGGCCGCCCCCGGTACGGGATCAGGGCCTTGGGCCGTCCGCCCAGTCGCCGGCCGCCGCCGGCGGCCAGGACGAGGGCGGCGACGGGTCGTTCGAGCTGCATGCGCCCAGCCTGCCCGGCCGGGGCCGCCCGCGCAGCCGTACGAACCCACAGTTGGACGAATGCACAAGGCGAACCCGCAGGTCGCGGCCGCTCCCCGGCGGTTCGGCCGCTGGATCTCCCGCCCGGCTGCCCCTGTACTTGGCAGATGAACACCGCACCGCGCCCGCTGCTGGACCGCTTCGGCAGGGTCCACACCGACCTGCGGGTCTCGCTCACCGACCGCTGCAACCTGCGCTGCACCTACTGCATGCCGGCCGAGGGCCTCGACTGGCTGCCCAAGGCCGAGGTGCTCAGCGACGACGAGGTGGTCCGGCTGGTACGGATCGCCGTGGAGCGGCTGGGCATCGCCTCGGTGCGGCTCACCGGCGGCGAACCGCTGCTGCGGCGCGGACTGCCGGAGCTGGTCGGGCGCATCACCGCGCTCGGCCCCGAGGTCTCGCTGACCACCAACGGCATCGGGCTGGCCCGGACGGCCGGTGCGCTGAAGGAGGCCGGGCTGCACCGGGTCAACGTCAGCCTGGACACCCTGCGCCCCGAGCGGTACGCCGAGATCACCCGCCGCGACCGGATCGCCGACGTCCTCGCGGGCCTGGCCGCCGCACAGGCCGCCGGGCTCGCCCCGGTCAAGGTCAACGCGGTGCCGGTGCGCGGCGTCAACGACGACGAGATCCTCGACCTGGCCGCGTTCGCCGCCGAGCACGGCTACCGGATGCGGTTCATCGAGTCCATGCCGCTGGACGCCCAGGGTGCGTGGGACCGGGCGAAGATGATCACCGCCGACGAGATCCTGGCCGTGCTCTCCACCCGCTGGGACCTCGTCCCGGTCGGACGGCACGGGAACGCCCCCGCCGAGGAGTGGCGGATCGCCGGCACCGACACCGTGATCGGCGTGATCGCCTCCGTCACCCGCCCGTTCTGCGGCGGCTGCGACCGCGTCCGCCTCACCGCCGACGGCCAACTGCGCAACTGCCTCTTCGCCACCGAGGAGTCCGACCTGCGCGTCCTGCTGCGCGGCGGGGCCGGCGACGACCGGATCGAGGAGGCCTGGCGCAACACCATCGCCCGCAAGGGCCCCGGGCACGACATCAACTCGGCCGGCTTCGTCCGGCCGGACCGGCCGATGTCCGCGATCGGCGGCTGATCCGGCACTGCGGGGGTCACGGCGTCCGCACGGCCGGGGTCACGGCGTCCGCGCGGCCGGCCGGCGCGCGGCCCGGCCCGTCAGGGAGAACCGCGCACGGTAGGCGCGCGGGGTCATGCCGACCCGCTGCAGCAGGTGGCGGCGCAGGGAGTCGGGGGTGCCGAACCCGGTGCGGTCGGCGATCAGGTCGACGGGATGTGCGCCGGCGCGTTCGTCCTCGCCCAGGCCGGGCTGCTGGACGGACGCCGCGCCACCCGGGGGGACGGCGAGCACCGCGATCCGGTGGATCCGCTCGGACGAGGGCATGGCCAGAACCTCCGGAAGCCTGGCAGCCGCGGCGCTGTTCCGTGGCGGCGCCCGGTCGGACAGTGGAGCACGACGGCGCGCAGCCCGCGCCGCGACACCCATCACCCTGCCAACCCGGAGTAGCGCCATGTCCTTCCACGTCGTCACCGGTGCCGGTTTCACCGGCACCGCCACCGTGCTTCGGCTCGCCGAGTCCAGGGAGCGGGTCCGCCTGGTCACCCTGCGCGGCAGCGGGCCCGAGCACCCCGGCATCGAGCGGATCGCCGCCGACGCCACCGACGCCGACGCGCTCGCCGCCCTCACCGAGGGCGCGACCGTGCTGATCAACTGTGCCGCGCCGGCCTGGGCGTCTCGGCGACGCCGCTCGACGAGGTGCTCGCGCGGACGGTGCGCTCGCTGCGGGGGTGACGGGCGCCCGGCCGACGCCGGGGTGCGGGCTTCGATCCGGTACGTGAACTTCGCTCCGGACGCGTGATTTCACGCTGGATGCGTACTTTCGCACCGGGTACGGGATTCGCGCCGGATGGTGGATTCGGGCCGGGATGTGAGCTTGGACATGCTCGAACGCCCCGCGCTGCGCCGCCTTGACGCGGTAGGGGGCGGCTGGTCTGCTGGTTCGCCGTCAGCCGCCCCCCACTTCGGGAGTCCTCCGTGCCCGCCCGCCGCGCCGCCGTGTCCGCCGCCGTCCTCCTGATACCCGTCCTGGCGCTGGCCGGCTGCTCCGGCGCCGGGAAGCCCTCCGCCGGCGGCGCCGCGCCGGCCGGTGGTGCGGGTACCAGCCCGCTGCAGAACCCCGACGGCACCAGGCCCGGCCTGGCGCCGCTCACCTCGCCGCAGGACCAGAAGGCCGGCCGGGACCTCATCGCCAAGGTCGCCACCGCCGCCGCCGGCCCGAAGGACGGCTACGACCGCAACGAGTTCGGCCCGGCGTGGACGGACAACGTGGACTCCGTCCCGGGCGGCCACAACAACTGCGACACCCGCAACGACCTGCTGGCCCGCGACGGCCGGGCGGTGGAGCGCAAGGACGGCTCGAACTGCGTGGTCACCGCGATGACCATCGACGACCCGTACACCGGCAAGACCGTCCAGTGGACGAAGCAGCAGGCCACGAGGATCCAGATCGACCACGTGATGCCGCTCTCCTACGACTGGCAGATGGGCGCGGCCAAGTGGGACAAGGGCAAGCGCGTGCAGATCGCCAACGACCCGCTCAACCTCATCCCGGCCGACGGCTCGCAGAACGCCTCCAAGGGCGACTCCGGCCCGGCCACCTGGCTGCCCGCCAACACGACGATCCGCTGCGCGTACGCGGTGCGGTTCGCCCAGGTGTCGCTGAAGTACCAACTGCCGGTCACCGAGGCCGACAAGAAGGCCATGCTCCAGCAGTGCGGCGGCTGAGGAAACGTTTCGCCAGTCTTTGTCCGCATTGCCTCCCGGGGCCTCGCCGGCGATGTGACTCCTGTGATGAACGGGTGATATTCGTGTGCGGTGCATTCGATGATCACCCGGTTCTCACGGCGCGCGCTGCCCGCCGCCGTTGCCGCCGCCCTCCTGGCCGGCTGCACCAGTTCGGCCGGCTCCGGCGACGCGGCCTCCGGTACCACGTCGCCGGCCGCCGCCCCGGCCACGACCGCCGCGCCGCCCACCCCGACCGCCACACCCACCCCGACGCCGAAGCCGACCGGCCAGGCGGACCCGGCGCTCAAGCCGTTCTACGGCCAGCAGATCGCCTGGACGCAGTGCGCCGACGACCCGCAGTCCACGAAGATCGACGAATCGGTGGTGCAGTGCGCCACCCTCAAGGTCCCGCTGGACTACGCCAACCCGGCGGGGGAGGCGCTCGACGTCGCCGTCGTCCGCAACCCCGCCCTCAAACAGGACCAGAGGGTCGGCTCCCTGCTGGTCAACCCCGGCGGGCCCGGCGGCTCCGGCGTCAACATGGTCAAGCGAAGCCCCGACGGCTACGCGGGCCCGCTGCACGACCGCTTCGACATGGTCGGGTTCGACCCGCGCGGCGTCGGCCTGACCAGCCCGCTGAACTGCCTGGACGACAAGGCCCGCGACGAGTGGGTCACCACCGACGCGCCGGGTGCGGACCACGGCAAGGTGCTCGCCGAGGCCTGCCAGGCCAAGTACGCCAAGGTGCTGCCGTTCGTCAGCACCCGCAACACCGCCCGCGACATGGACGTGCTGCGCGGTGCCCTGGGCGACCAGAAGCTCAACTACCTCGGCATGTCCTACGGCACCTACCTCGGCAGCCTCTACGCCGAGGAGTTCCCGGACCGGGTCGGCCGGCTCGTCCTGGACGGTGCCACCTCCCCGTCCACCTCGCTCGTCCAGCACAACATCGAGCAGTACGCCGGCTTCGATCGGGCGCTCAAGGCCTTCGCGGCCGACTGCGTGACCAAGGACCCGTGCTCGCTCGGCAAGGACCCGGACAAGGCCGCGCAGAAGCTCGCCGGCTTCCTCGACGGCCTCAAGGACCACCCGCTCAAGACCGCCAACGGGCGCACCCTCACCGCCAACGCCGCCTGGACCGGCGTCATCAGCAGCCTCTACGGCGGCGAGAAGGCGTGGACCAATCTGCGCAACATCCTCGCCTTCGCCATGCTCCGCGACAAGGGCGAGTACCTGCTCGACCTCGCGGACGGCTACAACGGTCGTGACGGGGACGGGAAGTACGGCGCCTCCGCGGACGCGTACACCGCCATCCACTGCGCCGACGGTGCCACCGACGCGCCCACCGGTGAGCAGTTGCAGGCCGCGCTCGCGGAGCTCGCCGCCAAGGCGCCGCTGGTCAGCGGGCATGAGCCGACGATGGCGCTGTTCGACCCGGACTGCCGGATCTGGCCGTTCCGCTCCGCCGAGAAGCCGCACGCGGTCGCGTCCAAGAGCGACGCCACCATCGTCGTCGTCGGCTCGACCGGCGACCCGGCCACGCCGTACGCGTGGTCCGAGAAGCTCACCACCGAACTCGGTCACGCCGTGCTGCTCACCCGTGAGGGAGAGGGCCACACCGCGTACGGCAAGAGCGCGTGCATCCGCAGCTCGGTCGACGCCTTCCTGGTGGACGGCACCGTGCCGGCCGCCGGGACGCGCTGCAAGACGGACTGACCCGCACGGCGAAGGGGCGTACCGCGATGGTTCTCGCGGTGCGCCCCTTCGCCGTTGCCCAGGGTCCGCCGTGCTCGGGAGCTTCGCCGTCGCTCAGAGGCTTCGCCGTGGCTCAGGAGCCGGGCGCCTGCGTCAGGTCGTAGAACGTCGCGCCGCCCACCGTCTTCGCCGTGAAGTGGCTCGTCACCCAGTTCTCGATCTGTGCGGTCTGCGACTCCTGCGCCTCGCCGCCGGCGTTGGCGCCCACCGCGCGCCGGGAGCCGCCGCCGATGAACCAGTGCACCTTGCCCTCCTGCACGTACTGCTGGAAGGCGCTCAGACTGAGCGACGGGTCGGTGCTGTTGAAGCCGCCGAGGGCCATCACGGGGACGCCGGAGGCGAGTTGGTAGCCGGCGGCGTTCTGCGAGCCGCTGGTCGCGGCGGCCCAGGTGTAGCGGTCGGCGTCCTGCCTGAGCGCGGCGGCGGCCTCGTCGCTCACCCGGGCGCCGTTCAGCAGTCCGCCCATGCCGCCGGGGGCCCCGCCCGTCTGGCCGCCGAACCCTCCGGCCCCGCCGCGGCCGCCACGGCCGTCCGTGCCGGTGCCGGTGCCGGTGCCGTTGCCGTTGCCGGGCAGGCCACCGCCGTTCGCGCCGCCCTGGCCGCCCGGAGCACCGCCCGGAGCACCGCCCGGCGCACCCCCGGGTACGCCGCCCGGCACGCCGCCCTGACCGGGGGTCATCTGCCGGCCGTTGAAGAAGAACTCGCCGTTGCCGCCGGGCGGAAGGCCGCGCATCCCGCCCGGGCCCATGCCCCGGCCGCCCGCGACCGCCGGGCCGGCCGTCACGATCGACCCGGTGTGCGGCGTGTTCACGGTGTCCACCGCGTACGCGGCCGGACCGCCGAGCGCCGCGGCCAGGCCCACCAGCCCGACGACCGTCGCGAGCCGCGCTGCGAGCCGCCCGGCCAGCAGCAGCGTCGCCGCCGCCGCGAGCCCGCCCACCAGCACCGCCCAGCGCAGCCACGGCAGGAACTGCGCGCTGCGCCCGAGCAGCACGTACGCCCAGACCGCCGTCACCGCCAGGGTGACCGCCAGCACCGCCGCGTACGGCAGCCGGTGCCGGGCCCGCCAGAGCCCGTCCACGCCCATGCCGACCAGCGCCGCGACCGCCGGGGCCAGTGCCACCGTGTAGTACTGGTGGAAGATGCCGGACATGAAGCTGAAGGTCAGCGCGGTGCAGAGCAGCCAGCCGCCCCAGACCAGGAACGCCGCGCGGGCGGTGTCCGTCCGGGCGTGGCGGCGGGTGGCCCACAGGGCGGTCAGCAGCAGGAGCAGCGCGGCCGGGATCAGCCAGGCGATCTGGCCGCCGATGTCCCCGTCGAACATCCGGGTGATGCCGGTCTCGCCCCAGCCGCCCATCGCCCTGCCGCCACCGGGCGGCGCCTCCATGCCGGCCGGGAGCCTGCCGCCGCCGCCCACGCTGCCGGTCTCGTTGCCGTTGAGACGGCCGAGGCCGTTGTAGCCGAAGGTGAGCGAGAGGAAGCTGTTGTCCTGCGAGCCGCCGACGTAGGGCCGCGACGACGCCGGCACCAGTTCGACGACCGCGACCCACCAGCCGCCGGAGACCACCATGGCCAGCCCGGCCGCCAGCAGCTGGCGCACCCGGCGCCAGAGCCCGGTCGGCGCGGCCACCAGGTAGACCAGCGCGAAGGCCGGGAGGACGAGGAAGGCCTGGAGCGTCTTGGTGAGGAAGGCCAGCCCGAACATCACCCCGGTGAACACCAGCCACCGGGTGCCGGCCGCCTCGATCGCGCGGACCAGCCCGTACGCGGCCAGCGTCAGCAGCAGTACCAGCAGTGCGTCCGGGTTGTTGAAGCGGAACATCAGCGCCGCCACCGGGGTCAGCGCCAGGGTGGCGCCCGCCAGCAGGCCGCCGAGCGGGGAGAAGCGGCGGCGCACCGTCGCGTACAGGGTGGCCACGGTGGCGACCGCCATCAGCGCCTGCGGGGCCAGCACCGACCAGGAGGAGAGGCCGAAGACCCGGGCGGCCAGCGCCATCGGCCAGAGCGAGAGCGGCGGCTTGTCGACGGTGATGAAGTTCCCGGCGTCGGAGGAGCCGTAGAAGAAGGCCTTCCAGCTCTGGCTGCCGGCCTGGGCGGCCGCCGAGTAGAACGAGTTGGCCCAGCCGGAGGCGCTCAGGCCCCAGAGGTAGAGGACGGCGGTCGCGGCCAGCAGGGCCAGCAGCGCGGGCCGTACCCACCGCGGGTCGTCCGCGCGGCCGCGCCAGGCGCGGGCGGGGAGCGTGCGCAGCCGGCCGGCCCAGGACGCCGGGCCCTTGGGGCCGACGGGCGGCAGCGGGAACTCGGGGAAGAGCGGTGCGGCCGTCGCCGCCGCGTCCGCGGGTGCGTCAGGGGCCGGCTGCGGCACCTCCGGCGGCGGGTAGTTCGCGGCCTCGGGCCACGGTTCGCCGGCCGGTGGGGAGAAGCTGGTCGTGGTCATGGACGATACGCTCGGCCGCGTGGCTGAGAGGACCGTGAGACCCGGCTGTGAGGGGCCTGTGATCCCCGCCGGAACCACCCGGACGGGTCAGCGGGACGGGTCGGCGGACGGTCGGCGGACGGGCCGGCGGAGGGTTCTGCGGCCGGGTCGACGGACGGCAGGGTTCCGGCGGACGGCCCTGCGGTCGGGTCGACGGATGGCAGGGTTCCGGCGGACGGCCCTGCGGTCGGGTCGACGGACGGCAGGGTTCCGGCGGACGGCCCTGCGGTCGGGTCGACGGACGGCAGGGTTCCGGCGGACGGCCCTGCGGTCGGGTCGACGGACGGCGCTGCGGACGGCTTGACGGAATGGCCGCCCGACGCGCGGCGGGCGGGCGGCCCGGGTGGTGGTCCTTCCGGGAGGCCCGGGGGCTCAGGCCGGCTGGGGCATCGTCAGGTGCTTGCCCAGCCACTCCAGCGCCGGGGGGATCTCCCGGGTCCAGGTGTGGAAGTTGTGCCCGCCGGTGTCCAGGGTGATGGTGGAGAGCTTGGTCGGCGCCTTGAACGACTTCACCATCTCCTGGGTCGCGGCGTAGTTGTTCTCGTCGTAGGCGGTGCCCAGCAGCAGCGCGACGGGTGCGGCCGGCTTGTTGTGCAGCCGCCAGAGCAGGTCGTTCTCCTGCTTCAACTGCCCGTTGCCGGCGAAGAGATCGCCGGTGGTCTCGTCGATCGGCGCGGTGTAGTAGCCGGAGAGCGAGACGGCGGCCGGGTACGAGTCCGGCTTGCGCAGCGCGAACTTGAGCGCACAGTAGCCACCGGTCGAGTTGCCGATCACGGCCCGGTTGGACGGGTCGCTGCCGAGCCGGTAGGTGGTGGCGAGCGCCTTGGGCAGGTCACTGGTGAAGAAGGTCTCCACCTGCGGGCCGTTCGGGACGTCCACGCACTCGGTGTCCCGGTTGTTGACGAGGGTCGGGCGCAGCATCACCAGGACGGTCGGCGGAAGCTTCTTCTGGTCGATCGCCTCCAGGGTGGAGGCGGGGTACTGCATCAGCGAGATCAGCTTCTCCGGCGTCCCGGGGTACCCGGCCAGGACCAGGGCCATGGGGAACTTCCGCTGCGCGTACTCGGGCTGGAAGTACTGCGGGGGCAGATAGACGAAGCCGTCGGTGCTCAGACCGCTGGTGGCTCCTTTGACGGCGACCTTGTGGATCAGGCCGACGCGCTCCGGGTTCGAGCCCTGCTCCGCGTAGAACTTCTGCTCGCCGGTGATGGCGACGGCGGCGTTCGGCTGGTGGTCGACGACCGTGCCGGGACCGCCGTTGGTGCCGAGCAGGTCGGTCCAGGAGCTGTAGAACCCGAAGTAGCCGTTGGCGATCAGGCCCATCGCGACCAGTACCGAGACCTGGGTAGCGAGGAAGGCGCCGATCCGCCCGAGCCAGGCCTTCCAGCCGCGGCCGCCGAATCTCGGCCAGAGCCACATCGTGGCGGCGAACGCGCAGATCGCGACGATGGAGGCGATGATCTGGAGGGGGAGTCCCGTAAGCCTGAGCACGTGCCTGATCGTAGTTGACCGTGACATCTGCTCTGCGCGCCCCCGTGTACGCCCCTTCCGCGCTTCCGTACGCCCTTTGTGCGCCCTGTTGACCGCGTCCCCCAGGGTCGGGATCATGTCCGCGGGGAGTGCACGGAGCGTGCACGAGAGATCACCGTGCATCAGTGGCCACGTCGCGACCGCGGCGATCGCGACGTGCACGGGGATCACAGGGATCACAGGGATCACACCGGGGGAGCGGCATGAAGTCCTTCACCAAGTCCGGCCTGGCGGTCGGCGCCACGCTGTTGCTGGCAGCGTGCTCCGGCGGGGGGTCGGGGGACACGGACGGGTTCGGCCTGAAGCCGGGGAAGACCGACGCGGCCTCCACGACCGCGAGTCCGACCCCCACGCCGACCCCGACCCCGACGCCGACCCGGCCGCCGTACGGTCCGGTGCTGGCGGGCTACATCGACCCGGTCAACACCGCGCTCGGCAAACTCAACGCGTCCGCGAGCCTCGACGCCTTCTCCACCGCCCTCCAGGAGGCGGCCACCGCCGCCACCAAGGCGGGCAGCGGGCTCGGCTACGCGGACGAGCCGGCCACCGTCACCACCGCCCGGCGCCAGCTGGTGGTGGCCCTCGGCCAGCTCTCCACCGACCTGACCAAGGTGCGCAACGACATCAAGAAGAAGAACGTCTGCGCCACCACCTCCGCCTTCGCCGAGGTCGGCCAGTCCGAGGGCCTGAAGGCGGTGCCCGCCGCCCTCGCCCAGATGAACGCCGCCGGCTACCCCGTCACCTTCAACGTCCCGCAGACCCCGCAGCTCCAGACCCGCAGCCAGGAGAACGGCACCCTGGTCCGCGAGGGCCGGCTGAACGGCTCGGGCGTCCTCAACGTGGACAACGGTGGCAGCTCGGACGCGGTGGTCTCGCTCGCGCAGAACGGCAAGTCGATCCACTCGGTGTACATCGGCAAGGGCAAGAAGGCGTCCATCGAGGGCGTCGAGGACGGCACCTACGACGTCTACTTCGCCGGTGGCGTCGACTGGGACCCGTCGCTCAAGGCGTTCACCCAGAGCTGCGACTTCAGCAAGTTCGACGACACCATGGCCTTCGAGACGGGCCGCACCTACACCTCGTGGTCGATCACGCTCCAGCCGACGGTCGGCGGCAACGCCAAGACCAGCGACGTCGACGAGGACAAGTTCCCGGAGCCGTAGGCCGGGCCGTGACGCCGTGACGTGGTGCCGTCGTGGTGGCGTGACGTGGTGAGGTCGTGTCGTGGTGGTGGCGCCGTGGGCCGGGATCGGCCGGCGGCGCCACCACTGTTTTCGTGGCGGCTCTCGCCACCCCCACCCCGGCGACCCGGACCTCCGCGCCCGCTCGCCCGCTCGCCCGCTCGCCCGCTCGCCGGTGCTGGTTGCCGGGATGCCGGTGCAGAGGCTGCCAGTGCGGCGGCGGCCGGGAGGAGCGCGTTTGGCGGCAAGTAGTACGAAATCGTATAGTTCGGAATCGTGAAGTCCGATTCCGTGAAGTCCGATTCCGTGCCGTCCGAGTGGTCGGCCCTGCTCGCGCTCCAGCGGGCCACCCATGCCACGCTCCAGGTGCTCGCCGCCGAGCTGGTCGACCTGGACCTGAACCCCTCCGAGATCAACGCGCTGGCCAACCTGGCCGACGGCCGTGGCCGTACCGTGTCCGAGCTCGGCGCGGCCGTGGGTACCCGCCCGACCACGCTGACCAGCATCCTCGACCGGCTGGAGCGGCGCGGCCACATCACCCGCGGCACCCGCCCGGGGGACCGTCGCGCGGTGCTCATCGAACTCACCCCCTCCGGCCGGGTGGCCGCCGACACGATCCGGCAGGCCATCAGCGGCCTGGAGCGCCGCGCGCTGGCCGGACTGCCGGCCGACGCCATCACCGGCCTCCGTGCCGCCCTGCAGGCTCTGACCGAGGTGTCCTCATGACCGCCCGGCCCCTGCACGACTCCAGCACGACCGAGACGCCCGCGCCCGAATTCGGGGCGCTGCTGGCCGAGGTGACCGCGGCCGCCGGGCGGTTCGGCCACCGTGAGCACGTCCACCTGACCTGGCTGGCCGTGCGGGCGGTCGGCGTCCCCGCGGCGGTCTCCCTGGTCGGCGACGGCATTCTGCGCACCGCCACCAAGGCGGGGGCGCCGCAGAAGTACCACGCGACCCTCACCCGGGCCTGGGTGGAGCTGGTCGGCCACCACGCGGCGGAACACGGCGGGGACGACTTCGCGGACTTCGCCGACCGTCACCCCGACCTGCTCGACAAGGACCTTCCGGCCCGCTACTACCGTGCGGCCACCCTGGACTCCCCGGAGGCGAAGGCCGGCTGGGTCGAGCCCGACCTCGCCCCCTTCCCCTGGCGACGGGACGCCGCTTCCGCCTAGCCCGGCTGTCCGTCGGCTGTCCCGCTGTCCCTCTGTCCGGCCGCCTTACGTCCGGCCGCGGCCTCCTGCCTACTTGCCGAAGCGGCGCTCCCGGCCTGCGTAGGAGCGCAGGGCACGGAGGAAGTCGACGCGGCGGAAGGCGGGCCAGTAGCAGTCCACCCAGTGCATCTCGGCGTAGGCGGACTGCCAGAGCAGGAAGCCCGAGAGCCGCTGCTCGCCGGAGGTGCGGATGATGAAGTCGGTGCGGTCGGCCGTCGGCGAGTGCGAGTAGAGGTGCCGGGAGATGTCCTCGACGTCGAACCGCTCGACCAGCTCGACCGGGTCGCCACCGGCCGCGATGTGCTCCCCGAAGGCGCTCTTCACCGCGTCGACGATCTCCCGGCGGCCGCCGTAGCCCACGGCCACGTCGACCTTCAGCCCGCCGCGCCCGGCCGTCGCCGCGGCGGCCTCCTTCAGCGTCCGGGCGCTGTCGCCGGGCAGCAGGTCCAGCGAGCCGATGACCTGGACCTCCCAGGGGCGGCCGGGCGCGGAGATGGCCCGGACGGTCTCCTCGATGACCGAGATGAGCGGCCCGAGCTCGTCCGCCGGGCGGCCGAGGTTGTCGTCGGACAGCATGAACAGCGTCACGTGCCCGATGCCCGCCGCCGTGCACCAGCCCAGGAACTCGCCGGCCTTCGCCCCGCCCGCCCGGTAGCCCTCCCGGACGTCCTCGTGCCCGGCCTGCCGGGCCCACCGGCGGTTCCCGTCCAGCATGATCCCGACGTGCTGAGGGCGCGGGAGCCCCACCAGCGTGGCGGCCAGGCGGCGCTCGTACACCGCCTCCATCGGCCGGCGGAGCACCAGCGGCAGCAGCCTCATGAACCGTCTCCATCCTCGTGCGACATCCGGTCGACGGTACCAGCGCTCCGCCCGATCCCCTTGCCACGACGGGTAGATGATGATCACGGTGGTGCGCGGGGGCGCCGGCCCGCCCCCGCGCGCCGGCGTCGTGACCGTTGCGCCTACAGGTACGTCTGCAGCGCCGCGTACACCCGCCGCCAGGCGTCCGCACCGGCCTCGGGGTCGTAGTCGGCGGGGCGGTCGGAGCACGCGAAGCCGTGGTTGGCGGCGGGGTAGGTGACGAGGTCGTGCGCGACCTTGGCCTCGGTCAGGCGCTGCCCGGCCTGCTCCCACTCCTCGGCGGGGATGATGTGGTCCAGCTCGCCGCGGAAGCCGAGCAGGAACACGCCGTTGGCGGCGATCCGCTCACTCGTCTCCAACGGCGGGACCGGGCCGACCAGCGGGAAGCCGCTGTTGAGGAGCCAACCCGGGTAGAAGACGGCGGCGAGTTCGAAGCGGAGCTCGGTGGCCGCGCGCACCGCGATGTGCCCGCCCATGCTGAGCCCGATGAAGGCGACGCCGCGGCCGCCGGCCTCGGCCCGGGCGACCGCGAGCGCGGCGGCCGCGTCCGCGACCAGCTCGTCGCGGTCGAGCGCGCGCATCAGCACCAGGCCGGACTCGCGCTCCTCCGCCGTGTAGCCGAGTTCGGTGCGCCGGGCGTTGCGCCAGTAGTAGTCGGGTGCGATGGCGACGTACCCGGCCGCCGCCAGTTCGGCGCAGGTGTCGCGGACGTAGGTGTTCACGCCGTAGAGCTCGGAGCAGACGACGACCGCGCCGCGGACCTCGCCGTCCTCAGGGCGGTGGACGTAGGCCTCGACGCCGCCCGGTTCGCCGAGCGTCTTCCACTGACCAGGCATCAATTCCCCCGTGTGGCTTGCGGAAATGTTCCGCCCGCATCCTAGACGCCTCCACGGGCGGGTGAGGGATGACGGGGGCCGTCCGGGTGGCCGGCGGGGGTCGGGCGAGCGGAATCCGGTCGGACGAGTTCTGCCGGCATGGTTGACGCATTGAGGTGGTCATGGCACTTTCGTGCGGCGCGGGCGTCCGCAACCGGTCGTACGCCCCGCAATCCCCCACAAGGAGAGCCATGTTGAAGAGACTTGCCGCCGTCGTCGGCGCGAGTGCAGTCGTCGCAGGTGGGCTCACCCTGGCCGCCACCCCCGCGCAGGCGGTCCAGGCCGGTGACCTGACGTCCACCATTGCACTGAGCAACTGTTCGGCCTCGCTGGTCCGTTACCCCTCCTCGGTCGACACCGACCGGGCCATGATGCTCACCAACGGCCACTGCCTGCCGACGATGCCGGCCGCCGGCGTGGTCATCCAGAACCAGAGCGCCAGCCGCAGCGGCACCCTGCTCAGCTCGTCCGGCTCCTCGCTCGGCACCGTCCAGGCGGACAAGGTGCTGTACGCGACGATGACCGGCACCGACGTCGCCCTGTACCAACTGACCGACACCTTCGGATCGGTGACCAGCAAGTACGGCGCCACCGCCCTCACCATCAGCGACACCCACCCGGCCGACGGCTCGGCGATGTACATACCCTCGTCGTACTGGAAGCAGGTGTGGGACTGCTCGATCAACGGCTTCGTCCCCACCCTGCGCGAGGACGCGTGGACCTGGCACGACTCGATCCGCTACAGCTCCGGCTGCAACACCACGCACGGCACGTCCGGTTCGCCGATCGTCGACGCCGCGACCAAGAAGATCGTCGGCATCAACAACACCGGCAACGACGACGGCGCGATGTGCACCCTCAACAACCCGTGCGAGGTGGCGGCCGACGGCACCACCACCGTCACCAAGGGCCAGAGCTACGGTGAGCAGACCTACTGGTTCACCACCTGCCTCGGCAACGGCCGCGTCATCGACCTCAACGTCAGCGGCTGCCTGCTCACCAAGCCGGCCGGCAGCGGCGCCGTCTCGGTCACCAACCCGGGCCCCCAGTCCACCGGCCTGAACGCCCCGGTCAACCTCCAGATCTCGGCGAGCGGCGGGACCGCACCGCTCACCTACTCGGCCGCCGGGCTGCCGGCCGGGCTCTCGATCAACGCGTCCACCGGCCTGATCACCGGCACCGCGACGACGGCGGGCACGTCCACGGTCACGGTCACGGTCAAGGACTCGGCCGGCAAGACCGCCACGACGAGCTTCAGTTGGACGATCAGCCGGGGCGACGGCTGCATCCCGGCGCAGCTGCTCGGCAACGCGGGCTTCGAGACCGGCTCCGCCGCCCCGTGGACCGCCTCCAGCGGCGTGGTCGACAACAGCGCCTCGCAGGCCGCCCACGGCGGTTCCTGGAAGGCCTGGATGAACGGCTACGGCTCCACCCACTCGGACAACCTGTCCCAGACGGTGACCATCCCGGCCGGCTGCAAGGCGTCGCTGAGCTTCTACCTGCACATCGACACCGCCGAGTCCGGCTCCACGCAGTACGACAAGCTGACCGTCACGGTCAACGGCACCGCGCTGAAGACCTACTCCAACGTGGACGCGGCCGCCGGCTACCAGCTGCGCACCTTCGACCTCTCGTCCTACGCGGGCCAGGCGGTCACCCTGAAGTTCGCCGGCACCGAGGACTCCTCGCTGCAGACCAGCTTCGTGATCGACGACACCTCGATCGCCACCAGCTGACGCCTGTGCAGTAACCCCCTGTGGCCGCCCGGTTCTTGACCGGGCGGCCATTTGCGTTTGCGCATATCCCAATCTTCAGGTCGGCGTGCACTCGTGGCAGCGCTCGGAATGAGGTCGTCCGCATACTGATATCGCAGTCGAGCCTCAAGAAGTGCTCAACTGTCGGGCGAGCGGGGATCGGCCAGGGCCATAAGGCCGGAGCCTCACAGTTCCCTCGTATCGGCAACTCAGTAGAGTCGCTGATACGAGGGATTGAAGGGGCCGCGCGGCGGCACCGAGAGGCTTCGCCGGCGGATCGACCGAGCGGGCTCCGTGGTGTGCGGGCTGTGCACCGGGTTCTTCCCGGCCGAGCTGGTTGACGTGGACTACCGGACCCCGTTCGCCCTCGGCGGCGAGGACACGAACAGCAACGTGTGGCCGTTGTGCTGGGAGTGCCACCGAGGGGAGACGGAAGGGGAGTTCACCGATGGGTGAACTCCCCTTCCGCGAGGACGCTTCCGCTGGTTGTCGTGGATGCAGCGAGCAGCCATTCAGGGATGCGCTGGATGGTCAAGTGCAGGCCACCCAAACGCAGTTCGAACTTAGGGGGTGTAGGCGGCTTGCTGCGGCTTGTGGTCATGAGGCAAGTGAAGCCGTCAATCGTCTGGCGCGGGAGGCTCTTTTTGGGGGGCACATTCCAGCGCAAGGGGAATAAGCCCTACCTGATCGGAGGTGTCCATGCCCCGCGGAGCGGTTCTGCTACCTGATGGCAGCTTCGCCGGTCAGCGCTTCATGCTGATTCCGTGGCAGTGAGCGCTGTTGGTCGAACCGTATGAGTTGCTACAGGGCAGTTGCGGCGAGGCGTCTGAGAATAATCGAGAATCACCGCTGACATGGCGTCAGTCGAGACCGATCATGGGACCTTCCTGTCTGTCGGCGAGAGGAACGGCTATGGCAAGGCGGCTGTGGGTCATCGGCAGTACGTCGGGGGTCGGGGACTGCCCGACGCTGTACGAGGACGTGGACACCGGCGAAGTGGTTGTGCAGGGGTACGCCGTGACGGACCCGGAGGACGTGGCGCAACTGAAGTACGTGAAGGACGATGAAGGCTTCGTAGTCGTGCCCCGCGAACTGCTCGTGAGGTTCGCGCCGAAGGAGTCAACGCCAGTGCCGGAGTTCGTTCCCCAGCAGAAGATCACCGAGTTCATCAACGACGGTTTTGAGCACACCGCGTGGCGGTTGGAGACAAGGACCGGGTACCTCTCCGACAAGCAGATGCCCTCCTACTCCGAGTTCCTTCGGACGGGGGACACCGCCGGAGAGGTCGGGCACCCCTGGTTCGAGAACGTGCGCCGCATGGTCGACAAAGGCAAGAGGTTCGAGCGGGTGCGCCTGGTGGATGATCCGCCGACCGAGGGGCAGCGATACCTGCTGGCGTGCGCCCGCACCAATGTGGCGGCCGGCGAAGACATCCGGTACATGTGGCGCTCGGATGCCGAGGTGGCGGGGCTGGCCGGGCTGTCGGACTTCTGGCTCTTCGACTCCCGTACGGTCGCGCGCTTTCACTTCGAAGGAGAGCGCACCATCGGAATGGAGTTGGTCACCGACCCGCTGGAAGTCCTTCGCGCCTGCCAGGCCCGTGATGCCGCCTGGCACCACGCAATGCCTTACGCGGAGTTCCGGGCTCAGGTACCTTCCGGCATGTGAGCACCGACTATCAGCAGGCGCGTTCTGCTCGTGGTGCCCGGATGCGTGAACTCCGCACTGAGAGCGGGTTGTCCGGACGTGCCTTGGCCGCGCGTCTGGGCTGGCCCCAGTCCAAGGTCAGCAAGTTGGAGATCGGAAAGCAGTCACCCACCAGGGTCGATGTGGTCGCGTGGGCCGAGGCCGTTGGCAAGCCCGATGCTGCCGCTGAACTGGTGGGCCGACTGCGGACGGTGGAGACTCAGTACCGATCGTGGCGGCGCCAACTCGCCGGTGGTGTTCGGCCGGTGCAGGAGGCGCATGCGGCGCAGGGGCGAATGACCAGCGATCGCCAGTCGTTCGACCCGACCTTGGTTCCCGGTCTGCTTCAGACCGCCGATTGAACCGCCTTCTCGACCACGAGAAGGCGGCCGAGCCCGCCCCGCGGAAAACCTGCCTGAGAAACACCGAAGCCGCCCGGCTCTCAGCACCGGGCGACCTCAACTGTCCTACGTCCCAAGCCTGCTACTCGGTCACCTTCAGGGCCAGCGTCCGGGAGCCGTACTCGGCCCCGGAGATCCGGTAACTCACCTTCGTGTCGCCGAGCGGTGCGTACGCGGCCACGACGTAGAAGGCCTGGTTCAGGCCCTCCCCGTTGACGGTGATGGTGCGCTCCACCTCGCAGCGGGCGTCGTCGTCCCCCTCCCACACCACCTGGAGGACGCTCCCCGCCGTCAGCGTCCCCATCGCCGGGACCACCACCGTGACCTGGGTCATCCGTCCCAGGGCGAGCGCGCCCTCCCACGCCCCCTCCACCAGCGGCGCCGGCATCAGGCGCTCCGCGGCGCTCACGGTGAGGCCGAACACCGCCCGGTCGTCGCCCCAGGTGGCGGTCACCTCCACCGCACCGGGCTCCTCGCCGGCAACGAGCTCGACGGCGGCGAACCCGTCCTCGTCGGCCTTGACCGTGACCGTCGCGCCGGCCGTCCCTGCCGCGCCGGCGAACGAAGCCGCTCCGGAGACCGTGAACGTCACCTCCGCGTCCGGCACCGGCATCTCGTCGGTGAAGGCCCGCACCCTCAGCGCGTCCGGGAACCGCGAACCGACCGGCATCGTCCAGTCGTCGCCTCCGGTGATCTGCACCCTGTCCACGGTCGTCACCCTGCGCCACCCCATTCTGCTGCCGGTTCCTGCTGTTGCGTACGGATCATTTCATCCAGCAGGCGCCGAACTGTCCGTCAGATAGGCCTATCGACCGGGCAGGCTGGGCGGAGCGGAACGTTTCCGGCCACCCCCGGTGGCTGAAACGATCATCCCTGCCCGCATAATGCTCACCAATGCTCCGCAGACGCTCCATCAGCGCGACCACGGCTCTCGTAGCGCAAGCGGGCCGAGCGCGACCGGGCCTCTATCACCCCTGGGGGAAGCACACCGTGCGTCTTCGTCATGCCGTCGGCCTGAGCGCCGCCGTGGTGTCCGCCGTTGTCGGGCTGCCGTTGCCCGCCGTCGCAGCCGAGCCGGCCGCCGTCCTGTACGTCAGGGCCAGCAACGGCTTCTGCACCGACAGTGGTCCGGGCACCGAGGCCAGGCCGTTCTGCACCATCCAGGCCGCCGCAGACAAGGTCCAGCCCGGGCAGACCGTGGACGTCTTCCAGGGCGACTACCTGGAGGACGTGGTCGTCCGGCGGTCCGGCGAGCCCGGTAAGCCGATCACCTTCCGGGGCCGGGGGCGACTGGGCAGGGCCGCGTTGCACAGCCAGCCGACCATCGCCGGCCCGTCGCGGCTGCCGGTGCGGATATCGGGTCAGCACGACATCGTCTTCTCCGGCTTCGAGGTGAAGGGCTTCGCACTTGACAATGTGAGCCGGGTCGAGCTCTCGGGCAACTGGATCGGGAGGTCGGACAGTGAGACCGTCCGGCCTGGTGTCAGCGTCACGGGTCCGAGCGAGCAGGTCACGGTCGAGCGGTCGGTCTTCTACGAGCCCACGGGTGGTGGTGTGAAGCTCGATGCGGGCGTCATTGGGACGAGGATCTCCGGAAACGACTTCGCGAGGGTCTTCGGTGCGCCCGCCGTCTCCGTGACCGACGCGCCTGGCACGCTGATCACCAGCAACACCGTGCACTGGCAGTGGTCGACCGCGATCGCCATCGACCTGGCCGGCGCCTCCGATCACGCGACGATAGCCAACAACCTCGTGGCCAGGGGGACGGTCCAGGTGTCCCCCGCCTCGACGGCAGGGACCAGTCTCGACTACAACAATGTTCTCTCCGCCTCGCCCGGGGAGTTCTATCCCGCCTACAAGTGGGCCGGGGTGTCGTACATGTGGGCCGCGAACCTGGCTGCCGCGACGGGGCAGGGCAAGCACGATGACAGCGCCTACGTCGAGTTCGACGACACCTACTCGCCGCTGTCCGTACCCCTGGTGAACCCAAATCAAGCCCGTCCCGCCCTGATCGACTCCGCCGATCCGCAGGCCCCCGGCGTACCCGCCACCGACCTGCTCGGGCACGGCGCCGCCGACCACCCGGACGTCGCCAACACCGGCCCGGCCGGCAGCTTCCGCGACCGCGGGGCGTACGAGGTCGTCGGCCTCGACGACGTGCGGCTGGAAGCCAAGGGCACCGTGTACGAGCCCCCGACCGGCCCCGCCCCGTTCACCGTGGAGCTGAAGGCCACCGCCACCAACACCTGGCCGACGAAGCTCGCCTACACCTTCGACTTCGGTGACGGCACCGCGCCGGTCACCACGGCCGATGCGACGGTCCGTCACACCTACGCCACCCCGGCCGAGTACCACCCGCAGGTCACCGTCACCGACGACCGCGGCGGAAAGGTCACCGACCGGCTGGAGTGGCCGGTGCGGGTGGGCGAGGACAAGCCGCTGACCGCCAGCCTCACGGTGGCCGCGGACAGCGGGCGCGACCCGCTCGCCGTCACGGCCGACGTCACCGCGACGGCGAGCAGCCCGTGGCCGATCGCGAACCTCTCCTACGACTTCGGCGACGGCACGGCCCAGCCGGTCGACGGCTACGGCCCCGCCCGTCACGTGTACGCCAGGCCCGGCACGTACACCGTGAAGGGCACCGTGACCGACGCGTCCGGTGCCACCGTGACCAGCACCGGTCAGGTCACCGTCGCCTACACCCCGTCCGGCTTCACCGCGATCGCGCCGACCCGCATCCTGGACTCCCGCGAGCCCGGGAGCCGCTACCCGCGCCTCGGCCCCGGCGAGACCATGGACCTGTACGTCCGCGGCCGCAGCACCGGTGCGACCGACATCGTGCCGCCCGGCGCCACGGCCGTCGTGCTGAACCTGACCGCCACCGGGGGCACCGCCAACAGCCACCTGGACGTCTACCCGTCCCAGCTCGCCCGGTCGGCCACCTCGAACGTCAACTTCGGTCCCGGCCAGGACGTCGCCAACCTGGTGACGGTCCCGATCGGCCCCGACGGGCTGGTGGTGGTCCGCAACAACGCGGGCTACGTCCACACCGTCGCCGACGTCCTGGGCTACTTCAAGGGCGACAGCCCCGACCGCTTCACCTCCGTCGCCCCGGCCCGGCTGCTCGACACCCGGAGCGACGACAGTGCGCTCGGCCAGGGCGCCACCCGCCGGCTGAAGGTGGCCGGCGCCGGCGGCGTCCCGGCCAACGCCACCTCGGTGGTGCTCAACGTGACGGCCACGGAGTCCACCTCCACCGGCTTCTTCACGGTCTACCCGGCGGGCACCGCGCGCCCCGCCGCGGGCTCCAACCTCAACACCGTCCCGGGCCGGAACATCCCCAACCAGGTGGTGGTCCCGCTGGGGGCGGACGGCAGCGTCGAGCTGTACAACCGGGCCGGCCGTTCGCACGCCGTGGTCGACGTCTTCGGCTACTACAGCCCGGACGGCAAGGGCCTGTTCACCCCCGTCGCGCCCACCCGGCTGCTCGACTCGCGCGACGGGTCTCCGTTCGGCCCGGGCTCGGTCCGCACGGTGGGCGGCGTCCCGGCCGGCGCGACCGCCGCGGCCGTCAACCTGACCGCGACCGAGACCACGGCGCCCACCCACCTCACGGCCTGGGCCGGCGGCGGCGTCCGCCCCGGTACCAGCAACCTCAACGCCACCCCGGGGCTGGACGTCCCCAACCACACCACGATCCCGGTCGACGCCCAGGGCCGGTTCGACCTCGCCAACAACGCCGGGACGACGCACGTCGTCGCGGACCTCTTCGGCTACTACCGGAACCAGTAGCGGCCCGAGCGCACGAAGGCCCGAGGCCCGGCACCCCGTCCGCGGGGTGCCGGGCCTCGGTCGTTGCGGGTCGTTGCGGGGGCCGGGAGCCGCCCGCAGAGAACTTTCGGACCGACCTGCAACCTCGGCCGGGGTCGGACGTCCTAGAGATACCGGAGCATCCGGAACTATCAGTCCAGCAGCCTTACTTGGGGGGAACCAAGCATGCGCGCCCGCAACACGACCGCCTTCGCCGTCCTCACGGCCCTCGCCCTGACCGTTCCCGTTCTGGCCGTCTCGCCGGCCGTCGCAGCTCCGACCGCGGCGTCGGGCTGGTCCGACAGCGTCACCGACGCGGGCGGCTTCGTGGGGATGGCCCCGACCCGGATGCTGGACACCCGGACCGACAACACGCCCAACCACTCGCCCCGCACGCCGATCGGCCCCGGTGAGCACTACGTCGCGCCGCTGCAGGGCGATGTGATCCCGCACGACGCGACGGCCGTGGTGGTCAACGTGACCGCTACCAACCAGACCGCCAGGGGCTACCTCGCGCTCGGAGGCGGCGCGCCCGCGGGCGGTGGAGCGCCGGAGACCTCCAGCGTGAACTTCACCCCCGGTCAGACGATCTCCAACCTGGTCACGGTCGCGCTCGGTCAGGGCACGAGCCGGCCCACGGTGGACATCTTCAACAGCGCCGGGCAGACCGACGTCATCCTCGACGTGGTGGGCTACTACCAGCCCGGCGCGGGCGACAAGTTCGCCCCGCTGACCCCGACCCGGGTCACCGACACCCGGACCGGCCCCGCCGGTCCGATCGGCGGCCGCACGGCCCGCACGATCCAGGTCGCCCGTCCCGAACTCGGTACCGCGGACGCCCGCGCGGTGGTCCTCAACGTCACCGCCACCGACGCCACCGCCGACACCTTCGTGACGGTCTACCCCGGAGGCACGGCCCGCCCGGCCGAGGGCTCGAACATCAACGTCCCGATCCGGCGCAGCACTCCGAACCAGGTGGTGGTGCCGGTCGGCGAGGGCGGGCGGATCAACATCTACAACAACGCCGGCGCGGTGAACGTCGTCGTCGACGTCGTCGGCTACTACGGTCCCTCGGGCACCGGCCTGTTCCGTGCCCTCAAGACGCCCGTCCGGCAGTTCGACAGCCGCGTCGCCGGCCGCGCGCTCGGCTCCTACGAGACGAAGCAGATCCCGGTCCTCTCGTCGGACGGCTCCACCCCCGTTGTCGTGGCCGTCGAGACCAACGTCACGGCCACCAACGTCTCCACCCAGGGACACCTCAGGGTGTATCCGGGCCCGAGCCGGCCGGACACCTCCAACCTCAACGTCTATCCGGCGTTGACCTCGGCCAACTCGGTGACCACCGGGGTGAACGGGGGCACCTTCTCTGTCTTCAACGCCGGCGGCCCGCTCGACCTGATCACCGACCTGACCGGCTTCTTCACCACCAGCTGACCCCTCCGGCCCTGGCACCCGGCAGGGGTGCCGGGGCCGGCCGCGCGGTCAGAGCCCCTGCGGGTGCTCGGAGAGCCAGTCCGCGTGCCGTTCGCGGAGCCGGTCGCGCTCCTCCGGGCTCGTGAGCAGGACGTCGGCGCCGCCGTCGTACGGGTGGTGGATGCGCTCCAACTCCGTGTCGGTGATCAGCACATCGGCGGCCGCGTCGTCGGCCACGGCGCGCAGCAGTCCGTCCAGGCAGCCGCGCTGCCAGGTCCGCCGGGTGGCGTAGAGGTGTTGGTAGGTGCGGAAGTTCGGGTTCGGGTCGTCGCTCGTGAGCAACGTCTGCCAGTAGCCCGCGCGCGGCCGGTGCCGTGGCGCGTCGGGCCCGGTCGTCCACTTGGAGGTGATGACGTGGACGTCCCGCCCGGCGAACAGCTCGTCCAGGACGGTGTTGTAGCGCTCCAGGACGACGGCGTACTCGCCCTCGTCGTCGGGGTAGCGCTTCGACTTCGGCAGGCTGTGGAAGCGCACCCACACCTCCCAGTACGGGTCGCTGACCATGTGCCCGACCGGCGGGCTGGCGGGCCAGCGGCTCTGCCAGAGCGCGGTCAGCTCCGGCTGCGCGTCGCGGACCAGCCGCGGGAGGCTCACTCCGCCGCCCCGGTGGCCGGGTCGAAGCTGGGACGGAACGGGTCGTTGCTCATCCGGGGAGTCTAGAACGCCTGATCGACGCGCCCGCCCTTGGCCGGTGGCGCACCGTCCCGGATCATCGTCCGGAGGGTGCCACATGACCACGGGTCAACGGCGTTAAAGGGTTATGAGTCAATCACCGAGTGCGGACACACCGGCCGAGCCGGCGCCGCCCGACTTCCCGGCGTTCGTGGCGTCCCGGGGCCGGCACCTGCAGCGGACCGCCTTCCTGCTCACCGGCGGCGACGCCCACCTGGCCGAGGACCTCGTCCAGGAGGCGCTCGGCCGCCTCTTCGTGAAGTGGCGCAAGGTCTCCCGCCTCGACAATCCGAGTGGGTACGCGCAGACCGTGCTGGTCAACACCTTCCTGTCGTACCGCAGGAAGCGCAGCAGCTCCGAGCGGGTCACCGACTGCGTGCCCGAGACCGCCGTGGACGGTCCCGACCCGGCGCTGCGGCTGACGCTGCTGAGGGCGCTCGGCGAGATACCGGCGCAGGACCGGGCCGTGCTGGTGCTGCGGTTCTGGGAGGACCGCAGCGTCGAGGAGACGGCCGCCGCACTGCGTCTGAGCAGCACGGCCGTCCGCTCGCGCAGCAGCCGGGCGCTGGCCCGGATGCGCGCCACGCTCGGCGACGACCTCGCCACGGCCGGGCCCGGCCGGGAACCGAACGCTCCGACCAGTGTGAAGGCGGTTGTTCGCCATGCCCTTTGAGGACGACTTCGCGGTGGCCCTGCGCGCTGCGGCGGACCTGGCACCGGACCCGGCCCCGTACCGGCTCGTCGCCGACGCCGAGCGGCGTGCCCGGGTCCGGCGCAGCCGCCGGCTGGCGGTCGTGGCCGGCGGGCTGGCCGTCGTGGTCCTGGCCGTCGGGAGCTTCGCGGCCTTCGGCGGCGTCGGGGCGGACGACGCCCGCCCCGCCACCGAGCCGGTGCGGCCGATGACCTCCGCAGAGGTGGTGGAGCTGGTCACCTCGCTGCTGCCGCAGGGCAAGGTCAGGTTCGAGAACGCCGGGACACCCGGTGTGCCCGGCGCCACCGGCGACAGGTACCGGACCGACGGCGGGCTCTACCTCGACGACGGCAAGGGGGAGAGCATCATCCACTACACCGTCGACCGCACCGAGCTGACCCCGGACGCCGCCGCCGTCTGCATGGATCCGTTCAGCATGCCGACGGACTCCTGCGAGCGCACGGCCGGCTCCGACGGCTCCGTGCTGGTGATCGACAAGTTGCGGGACCGGTCGGAGGAACGTCTGCGCGAATGGCGGGCGACCTGGGCAGCGGCGGACGGCCGGCGGGTGCAGGTCTTCGAGTACAACGGGCAGCGGGAGAACACCAACCGGGAGAACCCGCCGCTCGACGCCGACCAGCTGCGCGCCCTGGTCACCGCGCCGGCCTGGGAGCGGGTCTTCGACGCGCTGCCGGCCCGGGAGAACCCGCCCAAGCCGCCGACCCCGGAGCCGGGCCCGAAGGCCGAGGAGCTGCTGGCGAAGCTCGTCCCGCTGCTGCCGCAGGGCGCGGTGCCGTCCGGGCAGGACGGGAAGACGGGGCCGCACCTCCTGGTGACCTACGAGGGCCGGACCAGCATGCTCACGTTGGACGTCACCCAGCCGGGCAAGCGGGGGCAGGAGGACAAGGAGTACGCCGGGTCGCAGGGCTCGGCCGGCCCGCTGGCGGTGCGGGAGCAGCGGGCCGACGGCAGCCTGCTCGTCACCAACAGCTTCGGGAACGGCAAGACGGCGACCGATCCGCTCCTGCACTGGTCGGCGGCGGTCTACTACGCGGACGGCCGGAAGATCGAGATCTTCGAGCAGAACGGCGAGAACGGCTACACCGCCCGGCCCGGCCAGCCCGCGCTCAGCCTCGAACAGCTCAAGGCGATCGTCACCGCTCCGTCCTGGCGTTCCTGAGCCCGTGGGCCTCGCGCCGCCGCGCAGGGGACGGCGGCGCGGGGCCTACCGTCCGTCGCCCGCGAGCCGTCCGTCGCCCGCGAGTGCCGCCCCGACGGCGGCCTCGGCGTGCAGGCGGGCGGTCGGGAAGAGCGGGACGGGGCTGTCCCCGTCGCCGACCAGCAGCTCGATCTCGGTGCAGCCGAGGATCACGCCCTCGGCGCCGGCGGCGACCAGCTCCTCGATCACCCGCCGGTATCCGGCGCGCGACTCCTCGCGGACGACGCCCAGGCAGAGCTCCTCGTAGATGACCCGGTGGACGAGGGCGCGCCCGGCCGCGTCGGGGACGAGGACGGTGAGGCCGTGCGCCTCCAGCCGACCGCGGTAGAAGTCCTGTTCCATCGTGAACGCCGTTCCCAGCAGGCCGACCCGGCGCAGGCCGGCGGCCCGGACGGCGTCGGCGGTCGCGTCGGCGAGGTGGAGCAGCGGGACGGAGACGGCTGCCTCGACCTGGTCGGCCACCCGGTGCATGGTGTTGGTGCAGATCAGCAGCAGTTCGGCGCCGGCGGCCTCCAGCGAGCGCGCCGCGTCGGCGAGGAGCTCGCCGGCCTCCGTCCAGCGGCCCTGTGCCTGGAGGCGCTCGACGGCGGCGAAGTCGACGGAGTAGAGCACCAGCCGGGCGGAGTGCAGGCCGCCGAGGCGCTCGCGGGTGAGCTGGTTGAGCGTCCGGTAGTACTCGGCGGTGGACTCCCAGCTCATGCCGCCGATCAGGCCCAGTGTCTTCATGGATATATATAAACACTTCCTTGATGAGCCGGTAAAGTCATAAGTAATGCTTTGAGTCTCTATGCTGTCCTCCGCTTCGACGACGAGGGGGAGAGCGGCGCATGGGTGTGACGACGGGTGTGACGCAGGGGCAACTGGCGGCTCTGGCACGGGCGGCGTACGGGGCCGGGCGGCGGCTGGACGGCGTCGAACGGCTGCGGGGCGGGAGCAAGAAGGGCGTCTACCGGCTCGCGTTCGACGACGGCGGGACGGCGGTCGCGTACGTCTGGGGCGACGCCGAGAACTACTGGCCCGGCGCGGTCGCTGACGACGCCGACCCGCTGGCGCACGCCTCCGGACTCGACCTCTTCGAGGCGGCGCACCGGCGGCTGACGGCCGTCGGCGTGCGGACACCGCGCCTGCACCTCGCCGACCGGAGCGGGGACCACGTCCCCGCGGACGCCGCGGTGGTCGAGGACGTCCCCGGCGAGAACCTCGAAACCCTCCTCGATCGCGACCCGAGCGCGGCGCAGCCGGTCCTGGCCCGGCTCGGCCACACCCTCGACGTGCTGCGCCGAAGCGGCGGCACGGCGGCCTACGGCAAGCTCGCGCTGCTCGACAACGGCGGTACGTCACACGGCCGTTCCTGCGAACAGCTGGTCCATGACCGGGCCCTCGCCGACCTCGCCGAGGCGGCCCGCCGGGACGCGCGGATCGCCGCCGCCCGCGACCGGCTCGCGGCCCTGCTGCACACCCGGTACGCGGCGGTCCGCCCGCGCACCCGGTACGGGCTGGTGCACGGCGAACTCGGGCCCGACCACGTGCTGCTGGACACGGCTGGCGAACCGGTGCTCATCGACATCGAGGGGCTGATGCACTTCGACCCCGAATGGGAGCACGCCTTCCTCCGGATCCGCTTCGGCAGCCACTACCACCACCTGCACACCGAGGACCTCGACCGACACCGCCTCGCCCTCTACGCGTTGGCGATGCGCCTCTCCCTCGTCGCCGGCCCGCTGCGCCTGCTCGACGGGGACTTCCCGCACCGCGACGCGATGCGGGCGATCGCCGAGTACAACCTGGGGGAGGCACTGGCGCTGGTGGCAGAGGGCCGACCGCAGCAGTGAGGTTGCGGGTCAGTCGGTGGCCTCGGGTGGCCGGTGCCGGCGTAGGTGATCCAGGCAGTCCGACCGGCGACGTCGACGAGGCACCAGACGCGCCCGCCGCCGGTGACCTCGTACTGCCAACGTTCGAGCTCCGCGCCTTTGAAGGTGCCGGTCCCCAAGGCACCCTTGAGACGGTGCCGGCGGCCGGGTTGGTCGCCGGCACGCGGCGTGGCGCGGATTCTCTCGAACGCACGGCGGAGGTTGCCGGGGGCCTGGCGGGCCAGCTGCTCCCAGCCTTCGGCGGCCTCGGAGCTCGCGAAGCGCAGGTCGTACTCGTCGTCGACGGGTGGAGGTGCCGCCCGGTCGCCGCGCTTGGGGCTCACCTGGCTTCTCCTGGCGCGGGAACGGGCCCGAGGTCACCTTCCGGTTCCCGGGTCAGGAGGGCGTGCAGGGCGGGGTCTGCGTAGACCTCCGCGCTGTGGCGCCACTGCGTGAGCAGGAGGGCGATCGGGGCGAGGTTCTCCAGGGCCACCGCGCCGCGTGCGACGTCCACCAACTCGCTGAGGAGGGCGTCCACATCCTCGTCGGGAAGGAACGTGATCCATGGCAGGGCCTCGGGCAGGGCTGCGCGCAGGGCGGTGACGTTCCCGGTCCGCACCAGGCCGGTCAGCAGGCGCGCGGTGAAGTCGACGACGGTGGTGTCCTGTTCCAGCTGGTCGACGCGCATCAGGGCGAGATCCCCGGCATCGCGGCGTCGCAGTCTCAGGGCTCGGACGGCGTCGAGTCTGCTGGTGGTGGCAGCGGGCCGGTGGAGCAGCTCGCTGAAGGGCACATCCTCGTAGGCCGCAGTCATGACATCCACAGTAGCTCGGATGTCTGCCCCCGAGGTGTCGGATCACGCTTCCCGGGGGATCTGCTGCTGCCAGTCGCGGGTGAAGACGACGTCGCCGGCTTCGAGGGCGGTCAGGCGGGTGTGGGCGAGGAAGTGGGTGGGGGTGCAGCGGAGTTCGGTGCGGGTCTGGAGGGTGATGTCCCAGCCGATGGCGGGGCGTTCGAGGCGGACGGTGCGGTCGGTGCGGGCCTGGGCGCTGGTGGGGGTGGCGGAGAGGATGCGGTAGGCGGTGACGGTGTGCTCGTCACGGACCAGGCCGTCCGGGTGGGTGCGGGTGCCGTCGCCGGCGGGGGAGAGCTCGATGCGCCACTCGTGGCGGGCGATGTCGTGGATGGTGAGGCGCTCGGGGCGGGCGGTGAGGGGCTCGGTGGTGTGGACGGGGGGCGGGAGCGGGAGGGTGGGGGAGGCGAAGGCGACGGGGGCGGCTCCGGAGTCGGCGGCGAGGTGGCGCACCGGGAGCGTCAGCGTGCTGTGCGACGGGTCGAGGCCGTAGCCGGCGGGGTCGGGGTCGGGCCAGAGCCACGGCCAGTAGGTGGAGGAGAGGGCGAGCCTCAGCCGGTGGCCGGGCGGGACCGTGGTGCCGGCGGCCGCGAGTTCCACGGTGGCGTCCGGCTCCGACGGGGAGGTGACGAGGGCGCCGCGGGTGAGCAGGACGGAGGTGCCGTCGGGGGCGACGTCGCAGAGGCGGGCGACGACCAGGCCGGGGGCGGGCGAGGGGCGCAGGCGCAGCCGCAGGGACGGCGTGCCGAGGAGTTCGAGCGGCTCGGGCAGCGGCTGGGAGTCGAAGCAGACGGAGCGCCCGTCCTCCTCCCGCTGGTCGGGCGGCTGGTCGGCGGGCCGGCCGGCCGGGACGTAGGCGCCGGCGTTGAGCCCGGTGTGCTGGGGGGAGCGGACCTGGACGTGGCGGTCGTCCGAGGCGGTGCCGGCGGTGCGCAGCGGGCCGTCGAGGCCGTAGTGGATGTCGCGGACGTCGGGGGAGGGCCAGGACTCCTCGCCGGTCCAGCGGGTGCTGATCCAGCTGCGCAGGACGGGGGTCTTGAGGGCGCCGGCGTCGATGTCCCGGAGCCAGTGGTCCCACCAGCGGAGGGTCTCGGGGAGGATCTCGTCGGGCAGGCCGTGCGGCCAGGGGCCGAGGACGGCACGGACCGGGACGGCCCCGGAGGCGAGCAGGCGCAGCAGCAGCGCGCAGGACGGGTCGCCCCAGCCGGCGACGGCGAGGGTGGGAACGGCGGCGGTGGCGGGCGGGTCGTCGGGCGGGGCGTCGGCGAGCCAGCCGGGGAAGGGCGGTTCCAGGGAGGCGAGCCGCTCCTGCCACCGGGGCCGCCAGTCGTCGCCGAGGTACTGCGGGTCCGGCGGGCGGGCCGCGTCGGCGAGGCGGGCGGTGGCGCGGGCGTGCAGGTCGGCGGCGGGGACGGCGCCGCCGGGGCGCAGGCCGGTCTCGGGGCAGGCGGTGACCACGGCGTGGACGGCGTCGGGGGCGTGGGCGGCGAGCCGCAGCGCGGTGGCGCCGTCGGGGCCGGTGCCGAGCAGGCCGATCCGGCCGCTGCACCAGGGGCGGCCGGCGAGCCAGGCGACGACGGCGGCCCCGTCCGGGAGGTCGGTGGCGTCGTCGGGGGTGCCGCCGGAGTTGCCGTGGCCGCGCCGGTCGACCCGGACGGAGGCGTAGCCGTGCCCGGCGTACCAGGGGTGGCGGCGCGCGTCGTCGGAGGCGGTCCAGTCGGTGAGGCGTCCGGCGGAGTACTCCAGCAGCGCGGGGACGGGGGCGTCGGTCACCGGGCGCCAGAGGCGGGCGTACAGCCCGGTGCCGTCGGGCAGCGGGACGCGCAGGTCCTCGCGGATGGTGCGGTAGGGGTACGAGGGCATGGCCGCTCCCATCGGGTCCCGGGAGTCCCGGGTCGGCGGGAGCCCGGCTGGGGCGGGTTCCCGCTCGGCGGGCCACGGTGCGGGGCGGGCCGGGTGGGCCCGCCCGCGCCGCAGGCGTCAGCATTCCGACCCTAGGGGAGGATGCCGCCGATTTCCTGGTGAGCCGGAGCGGGCCCGGGCGTCACGCCCTGCCGCGTCCGGGCGTCACGCCCCGGCCGGGCCCGGCGACCGGGCCCCGCAGGCCCGGTGCCGCGCCCTGACGGGCCCCGGCGTCACGCCTTGCTGAGCCAGGAGGTGGCGTTGAGCGCGAGGGCGGCGTCGGTGCCGGCCGGGTCGTTCCAGCCGTTGAAGAGGGTGTTGCCCGACTGCCCGGTGCCGTCGTCGGCGGGGGAGCTGTCGCCCCAGATCGCGACCCGGCCGGAGCCGTAGCTGCTGGTGACGAAGAAGGCGCCGGTGTTGCCGCTGTAGCCGGTGCGGTAGAGCAGGCCCTTGACCGACGGGTTGTCGGCCGGCTTGAGGGTGAACGTGGTGCCGGCGCGCAGGATGGAGCCGGTGACGGTGCCGAAGGGGCCGTGCAGCACCGGGTCGGCGGCGTCGTTGACCGCGCGCGGGTTGTCGGTGGAGATGTTGAGCAGGTCGACCGAGAAGCCGAAGGGGTCGTTGTTGTTCACCCCGTTGTTGGTGAGCAGGTCGTTGATGATCTTGGGGGAGTCCCAGCCGTCGTTGTTGCGGTCGCTCTGGTTGTGGTCGGAGATCAGGAAGAGCCCGCCGCCGTTCTGGACGAAGCGCATCAGGGCGGACTTCTCGGCCGTGCTGAACCGGATGTTCGGTTCGGGGATCACGAAGGTGTCGAAGTTGGCGAGGTCCAGCGCGGCGCCGGTGCCGTAGCTGATGGCGGAGCCGGCCGGGAGGGTCTTGAGGCTGTACTGGCCGGTCTTCTGGAGGGCGACGCCCCACGCGGAGAGGGCGCCGGTCCAGCTCTTCTCGGTGGTGGGGTTGGCGTTCTGGGCCAGCGGGTCGGGCTGGGCGGTGGAGATGATCCAGTCGGCGTTGCCGGCGGTCTCGCCCTTGCTGTTGTCGAACAGCACGCGGTGGGGGGTCGCGCTGACGGCGGTGGTGGCGGTGGCCGGGGCGGTCGCGGCCGCGGGGGTGGCCGAGGCGGTGGGGGCGAGGCTGGTGAGGCCTGCCGCGAGGAGAGTCGAGGCGGCCAGGGCAGCAGCCGTTCGAATGCGGATCATTTGCCGTTCCTCCGTGGGGAGTTGAGGTGTCGGCGCCCGAGTATTCGCGCGTAGAACCTGAGTATCCGCGCGTAGATGCGCAGGTGAAAGGTTTCGGAGGTTACGGGGATTTGTACGGTGCATGACGATCTTCGGGAGGGCGTACGCGCTTCCGGAACGCACCCCTTCGCGCCCCTGTGCACCGCTCGCCCCCATTCCGTAGTTGCGCATGACTTGCAAGTACTTCCTCATCGAGGGAAAGATGGCCCGGCTCCGCATGTACCGCCGAAAGGACGACACGATGTCCAGCCCCGCCGCAGGTGCCACCGCCGTCAGATGGCGCGACCGGCTCACCCGCGAGGAGTGGATCCGCCTGGCCGGCATGGGCGGCTTCATCCTCGCCCTGCACCTGATCGGCTGGGTCACGCTGCTCGCGGTCATCGCGCCCGAGCACTACGACGTCGGCGGGCAGGTGTTCGGCGCCGGCATGGGCCTCACCGCCTACACCCTCGGCATGCGGCACGCCTTCGACGCGGACCACATCGCGGCCATCGACAACACCACCCGCAAGCTGATGGGCCAGGGCAAGCGGCCGCTCTCGGTCGGCTTCTGGTTCTCGCTGGGCCACTCGTCGATCGTCTTCGGCCTCTGCGCGCTGCTGGCCTTCGGGATCAAGTCGCTCGCCGGGCAGGTCGAGGCGGACGACTCCGCCCTGCACGAGGCCACCGGCCTGATCGGCGTCACCGTCTCCGGGACCTTCCTGCTGCTGCTCGGCCTGATCAACCTGGGCGCCTTCAACGGCATCCTCAAGGTGTTCCGCAAGATGCGGGACGGCGAGTACGACGAGGCCGAGCTGGAGGCGCAGCTGGAGAGGCGCGGCTTCATGAACCGCATCCTGGGCCGGGTGACCAGGGCCGTCACCAAGCCGTGGCACATGTACCCGGTCGGCCTGCTCTTCGGCCTCGGCTTCGACACCGCGACCGAGGTCTCGCTGCTGGTCCTGGCCGGCGGTGCGGCGGCCTTCCAGCTCCCCTGGTACGCGCTGCTGGTACTGCCGGTCCTGTTCGCGGCCGGCATGAGCCTGCTGGACACCATCGACGGTTCGTTCATGAACTTCGCCTACGAGTGGGCGTTCTCCAAGCCGGTCCGGAAGATCTACTACAACCTGACCGTGACCGGCCTCTCGGTGCTGGTCGCGCTGGTCATCGGCTCGATCGAGCTGATCGGGCTGCTGGGCGAGAAGCTGGACATCACCAGCGGGCCGGTCGCCTGGGTCGGCGGGCTGGACCTCAACCTCGTCGGGTACGCCATCGTGGCCCTGTTCGTGCTGACCTGGGCGGCCGCGATCGCGTACTGGAAGCTCGGCAGGGTCGAGGAGAAGTGGTCGGCGGGGCTGGCCGCGGCGGCCACCGACGCCGAATAGCCGCCCGCCCGCCCATGACGCGGACGAGGGCCCGCCGGCTCCGGGAGACCCCGGGGTCGGCGGGCCCTCGCCGTACCGGCGGCCGGTCGTACCTGCGGCCGGTCGTCCCGGGGCCGGTGCCCTCCTACAGCCAGCCGCGCTGGGCCGCCTTGAGGCCGGCCTCGAAGCGGCTGGCGGCGTCGAGGCGCTCCATCAGGGCGGACATCTGGCGGCGTACGGTGCGCACCGAGATCCCGAGCCGCTTGCCGGCGGCCTCGTCGGTCAGGCCCGTCCCGAGCAGCCGGAGCAGGTCGCGTTCGGCCGGGGTGAGGCCGGTGTCGTGATGGGTGGGCTGGTCGGCGCCGAGCGGCACGGCGGTGGACCAGGCCTGTTCGAACAGGGCGACGAGGGAGGCGACCAGCCCGGGCTCACTCGTGCAGAGGGCCCCGAGCCTCGTCTGCGTCGGGTCGATCGGGACCACGGCGGTGTGCCGGTCGAACACCAGCAGCCGGGGCGGCAGCAGCGGCGCCGTCCGCACCTGGCCGCCGAGCCCGGTGAGCCACTGGGCGTACGCGTGGGTGGCCTGGTCGTTGCGGGCGCTGTCCTGGTAGAGCGTCCGCATGGCGACACCGCGCTCCAGCGCGTCCTGGTCGAGCGGGCGGGCGGCGTCCATGCTGGCCTGGGACTGCGCCCCGCCCGAGATCGCGGCGAGGAACTCCTGCTGCAGGTCGCGCGCCAGCATTTCGAGCTTGGCCTGGATCGCGTCCATGCCGACCAGGCGTTCGGTGGCGTCCGAGGTGGTGTTGGGCACCAGGTCCGCGTAGGCGGCGACGGCCTGCGCGACGGCGGCCTTGCTGGCGGCCAACTCCTGCTGGCGGCGGGCGAGTTCGTCCTCCTGGCGGCGGATCACGGCCTCCAGGCCGACGGCCGGGCTGACCGGCCGCAGCGCGCCGAAGACCTCCTGGGAGGGGCGCAGCAGCGTGAGGTCCGCGAGTTGGTCGAGGGCCTCCCGGACGGCGGTCTCGGAGAGGCCGAACCGGCGGCACAGGTCGGTGACCCGGCACCCGGGCTCGGCCAGCAGGGCCGCGTAGACGGCTTCCGCCGTTGGGCCAAGTCCCAGCACTTCGAGCACGATTACCCCCGGTCTCGACGATGCGCGCGGCCGTCTGTAAAGGCCGCATGTGCGATTCTCACAGTTCGTACATGTGTGTGCAAGGTGATCTGACGATGCGTCCGTGGGGCGGCGCGGGCGGCGGTGGCGAGTGGGGTGGCGCCATGCTGCCAGGCCTGATGATGCCTCAGAAGAGGCCTTCCGGAGTACCGGTCCGGGCTTGCAGGATGTGAATCACCGAGCCGCGGGGCGCAGAGCCCCGGAGCCGGTGGGACGGTGGGAACGAAGCCGCCGTCCGTCCGAAGTACCGACCGACCATCAACCAGGGGGTTGTTCTCCATGCGGATTACCGCTCGCGTCTCCGGTGTCCTCGCGGCTGCGGCAGTGGTGGCCACGCTCGCTCTGCCTGCCGTCGCCGCCTCTGCCGCACCGGCCACCGTGGCGGGCGTGTCCGCGGCGAGCGACCCCGGCCTGGGCGATCCCGGTCTGGGCGACCCCGTCACGGGTGACCTCTCCCGCGACGGCAAGGGTGGCCTGGGCGACCCGGGCAGCATCAGCTGGGACAACAAGAAGTGACCGCCGCCCGCGGCACCGGCCGCATGAACCGAGCCCGATGCACATTGTCCGACTCACCCTGACGAGCCCCGACCGGCGTGTGCCCACCGCCGCCGACGCCCATGTCCTGAAGGACGTGCTCTGGGCCCACGCCGATCCGTGCGGCGGCCTGGAGCACGTCCAGTCGAGAGCCGGGCGGGACTCGATCGACCTCGTCCTCTTCACCAGCGGCGGGAGCGGCGACAGCGCCCCCGCCCATTCGCTGGCCATGTGTTCCGCCGCCCTCTCGCGGTCCCCGGCCTTCCAGTCCTGGCGCGTCTCCCTCGCCTGCTGACGGCCGTCCACGTGGCGCTCCTCCATGGGGCGCGCGTCCGCGAAGTGGCCGTTCACGTCGCGCTCCTCCGCGCGGCGGCCCTCTGTTCGCGGCCCTCTGTTCGCGATTCTCCTATGCCGCAGCTCTCCATGCCGCGGCTCTCCAAGTCGTGCCGGAATTCCTCCGGCGCTCCCTCTCCGGTGGTCCGTGCGCCCTCGCGCCGCACCGTTCTTCCCCATGTCATTCCAGGAGTGCTCATGTCCCGCAAGGCTTACCTCCGCACGTCCGCCGTCGCCCTCGGCATAGCCGGTTCGCTCTCGCTCGGCCTGGTCGTCCAGGGCGGTACCGCGTTCGCCGCCGAGCCCGCCTCCGCTCCGGCCGCCGTCACCCCGGTCGCGGGCGGCGAGTACGGCGGCGCCGGCCAGCCGGTCGGAATCCCCCAGGCGCCCGCCGCTGACGGTTCGTCGGCGTCCGCCTCCGTCCTGGCCCCGGCGGTCACCCGGAGCGAGGCGGTCCGCCGCGCCAAGACCTGGGTCGGCATCGGCCTCGAATACAGCTGGACCGGCTCGCACAACGGCTACCGCACCGACTGCTCGGGCTACGTCTCGATGGCCTGGAAGCTCGGCGATTCGCTGACCACCGACACCTTCGGCCCGCGGGGCGTCACCGAGCACATCAGCAAGGGCGAGCTCAAGGCCGGCGACGCGCTGCTCAACGACAACAGCGGGGCCAACGGCCACGTGGTGCTGTTCGAGAAGTGGACCGACTCCAGCCACTACATGGGCTACGAGTTCACCGGCAGCGGCGTCCACTACCGCGAGATCCCCTACCCGTACTACTCGGGCTACGGCACCTTCGTGCCGGTCCGCAACAAGTCCATCCGTGAGGACGGCCCGGCCGACCCCGGGATGACGAACCTGACGGCGGGTGACTTCAACGGGAACGGCAAGAAGGACCTGGTGGCGGTCGAGGTGTCGACCGGCAAGCTGTTCTCCTACCCGGGGACCGGTACGGGGACGTTGGGCAGCCGGGTGGTGATCGGCAACGGTGGCTGGAACGGGATGGGCAACCTGGCGGTCGGTGACCTGAACCGGGACGGCCGGGACGACATCGTGGCC
>NZ_JAGIYX010000047.1:0-49210 GCF_017813315.1 Kitasatospora sp. RG8 | reverse complement strand
ACGGGCGGTGCGGGCGGCGCCGCGGGCGGCACGGGTGGCACCGGCGGTGCCGCCGGTGGGGACGCCGGCGCGGGAGGCGCTGCGGGTGGCCCGGCCGCCGGGACGGCCGGCGGGGGCGACGCCGAGGCCGAGGACGACGTCATCGACCCGCAGACCGGCCAGGTCGTCGCGCGCGGCCGGGGCGGCGGGGAGGTCGCGGCCACCGTGGTCGCCGTCGACGGGCGGCCCGAGGACTGGATGCTCTCCTCCCTCACCGCGCTGGAACTGCTGGCGGTCGTGCTCGTCCCGCCGCTGCTCGGCCGACGGCTGCTGCGGCGCCGCAACTCCGTCCGGGGCCGGTCGTGACGGCCCCGGCGCTGGAGAAGCCGGCCCTTCCCGCGCAGCCGTCGACGGACCCCGCCCCCGCCCGGACCACCGCCCCGGCGCCGCCGGAGCCGGCCGGGAGGGCGTCCGCCGCCTCGCCCGCGCGGCGGCGGTTCCTCCAGGGGGCGTGGGCGGTGAGCCTGCTGGCGGCGCTGATCACGGGCTTCGTCGGCTACCTCTTCACGCTCTCGCACGTCCAGGAGCGGCACTACCAGTCCACCGCCCACAAGACCTTCCGGGACCAGCTGGCCCGGGCGGTCGCCCCGACCGGGGCCGCGGCCGACGGCGACCCGGTCGCGCTGCTCGACATCCCGGCGATCGGCCTGCACCAGGCCGTCGTGGTGGAGGGCACCACCGGCCGGGACCTCATGCGCGGGCCCGGCCACCGCCGGGACACCGCGCTGCCCGGGCAGGCCGGCGTGGCGGTGGTGTTCGGCCGCGGGGCGAGCTTCGGGGCGCCGTTCGCCGAGCTGTCCAGGCTCCGGGTCGGCGACAAGATCGAGGCGACCACCGGCCAGGGGAGGTTCACCTACACCGTCAACGTGTACGGGGACGGCGACCACCCGATCAGCGACCCGGTCCGCAACCGGCTGGTGCTGGTCACCGGGGACTCCGACTGGATCCCCGGCTCCACGGTGCTGGTCGGCGCCCGGCTGGACGGGGACCCGGAGACCAACCCGGGCGGGCGGCCCGCGACCGTCCCCTACGACAAGGCGCTGGCCGCCGACAAGGGCGCGCTGGCCACGCTGCAGCTGTGGATGCTCGGGCTGCTGGCCGCGGTGGTGTCCGCCACCGTGCTGGCCCGGGTGTGGCACCGCTCGGCCGCCTACCTGAGCCTCGCGCCGGTGGTCGGCGCGCTGCTCTGGGCGGTGTACGAGAACGCCGCCGCCCTGCTGCCCAACCTCTACTGAAGCGCGCCCGGAGGACCGTACCGATGACGGATGCACCGATGACCGACGTACCGATGACCGACGCCCCGCAGTTCGACGCGTACGACCAGGCCGGCCCGGCGGCCGAGACCACCCTCACGCTGCCGCCCGTCCCGGCGGACGGCCCGGCCGTCGCGGACGGCGGGCCGCTGGCCGGCCTGGAGACCCGCGACGTCTCCGCCTGGTTCGGCTCGCACAAGGTGCTGGAGCGGGTCTCGCTCGCGATGCCCGCGGGGGAGGTGACCGCCCTGATCGGCCCGTCCGGCTGCGGCAAGTCCACCTACCTGCGGATCCTCAACCGGATGCACGAGATGGTGCGCGGCGCCGCGCTCGCCGGTGAGGTGCTGCTCGACGGGGACGACGTGTACCGGCCCGGGCGGCGGCCCGCGGAGGTGCGGCGCCGGATCGGGATGGTGTTCCAGCGGCCCAACCCGTTCCCGGCGATGTCCATCCAGGACAACGTCTCCAGCGGGCTGAAGCTGGCCGGCATCAAGGTCTCCAAGGAGGAGCGCGAGCACCTGGTGGAGACCAGCCTGCGCCGGGCCGGCCTCTGGGACGAGGTCGCCACCCGGCTGCACACCCCGGGCGGCTCCCTCTCCGGAGGCCAGCAGCAACGCCTTTGCATCGCAAGGTCGTTGGCGGTCTCGCCGGACATCCTGCTGATGGACGAGCCGTGTTCGGCGCTCGACCCGACCTCCACCCGGCGGGTCGAGGAGACCATCGCCGAGCTGCGCGGACGGCTCACCATCGTGATCGTCACCCACAACATGCAGCAGGCGCAGCGGGTTTCGCAGTCCTGCGCGTTCTTCCTGGCCACCCACGACACCCCGGGACGGATCGTCGAGGCCGGCCCGACCGGGCAGCTGTTCGGCAACCCGCGCGACCAGCGGACCTCGGACTACGTCAACGGCCGCTTCGGATAACGATCGCTTCGGATAACGGCGTTCACGGGGCGAGCAGTCGCTCCAGCACCGCCGCCACGCCGTCCTGCTCGTTGCTCACGGTGTGCAGCGGCACCGCCGCCAGCACCTGCGGGTGCGCGTTGGCGACGGCGTAGGCGGTGCCGGCCCAGGCCAGCATCTCCAGGTCGTTCGGCATGTCGCCGAAGGCCACCACCTCGCTCCGGTCGATCCCGCGCCCGGCGCACCAGCGGGCCAGCGTGCTGGCCTTGGTGACGCCGGGCGCGCTGATCTCCAGCAGCGGTATCGGCGCGGAGCGGGTGATCTCGGCCAGGTGGCCGGCCGCCTCGCGCGCCTCGGAGAGCAGCTTGTCCGGGTCGAGGTCCGGGTGCTTGGCCAGCAGCTTGAACAGGCCGTGCACCGGGCCGCCGGTGCCGAGCAGCTCCTCCGCCGGGCCGACCGGATGGTCCTCGTCCTGGCCCCACATCGGCACCGCGTACCCGGGCTCGCGGGCGAACCCGGCCGGGTACTCGAAGGCGAACGCGGTGCCGGGAAGCTTGGCCCGCAGCGCCGCCGCCACGTCGAGCGCGGTGCCGGCGTCGAGCGGGAACGACTCCAGCAGCTCGCCGCGCCGCACGTCCACCACCGCGCCGCCGTTCGAGCAGATCGCCACCCCGTGGCCGCCGATGTGCGCGCTGACCTGCTGCATCCAGCGCGGCGGCCGGCCGGTGACGAAGACCACCTGGACGCCGGCCGCCTCGGCCGCGGCGAGGGCGGCGGCGGTGCGCGCGCTGACGGTCCCGCCGGAGCAGAGCAGGGTGCCGTCCAGGTCGGTGGCGATCAGGCGGGGGGCGGTGCGGGGTGTGGTCACCGGTCCATCTTCGCCTACCGTCGCCGGGAGGTCACCGCCGTCGCGGCGGCCTCCCGGCGGCGGGTCGCCCCGGAGCCGGTCCTAGCCGACCTTGAGGGTCAGCCCGGCGGTGTGCAGCTGCCCGCCGGTCTGGAACTGCAGGAACAGCCGCCAGTCCCCGGCCGCCGGCAGCTCGGCGTGGAACGGCAGGGACGGGCCGCCGGTGCCGCCGGCCTCGGCCCTCGTCTCCGGGTGGAGGTGGGCGAAGGCCTGGTCGCCGGCGTGGAAGGCGGTCAGGTGGGCGAAGGTCTCCAGGTACGGCTGGAGGTCGGTGACCGGCTTGCCGTCCCTGCTCACGGTCACCTTCAGCTCGCCCGCCTTCCCGGCGACCGGGGTGCCCTCGACCGTGACGGTGTACCCGTCCACGGTCGTGGTGCCGGTCGCGGCGGGCAGCTCGGCGGCGGCCGCCGTGCCCTCGCCGGGGACGGTCACCGTCCGGCTGAGCACCAGGCCGGTGCCCCGGCCGGCGCCGCTGTCCGGGATGAACGAGGCGTAGACGCGCCAGGTGCCGGCGGTGAGCGCGGCCAGCGGGGCGGTCCAGGTGCCGTCGTCGGCCATCTCGGGGTGCAGGTGCTGGAAGCCGGTCAGGTCGGAGCGGACGGCGTAGAAGTGCATCCGCTTGGTCTGGTCGGTCCGGAACGCGGTGACCGGCCTGCCGTCGGGCCCGGTGACGGTGAACCGGTACTCGGCGGGGGCGCCGGCGGTGAGCGTCCCGGTGGTGGAGGTGAGGCGGTAGCCGTTCCGCTCGTCGGCGAGGCCGGGGGCGTCGGCGGGGTCGGCCGTGGCCGGGGAGGCGGCGTCGGCGCCGGGCATCTGGTGGCCCTGGTGGCCACCGCCCGCCGTGGCGGCGGCCGAGGTGGTCGCGGGGGTGGCCGCCGGGCCGGCGCCGTGGTCCATCCCGCTCATCGCGTCGGAGCCGCAGGCGGCCAGGGCGAGGGAGAGGGCGGCGGCCGCGGCGGTGAGCGCCAGGGCGCGGGCCGGGGTACGGCGGGTACGGGTGCGCAGGGACATGCGATGGGTTCTCTTCCGGTGTGTACGGGCAGGACGCGGCGCGCCCGGGCCTCCTTCAGGGGAGGTCCGGCGCGGGCCCGGTCACGTCCGTGCGACGCACTTGCGGAGCAGTAGTCCCCGCCCGGCGGCGGGTGGCGCCCGCGGGCCGTCGGCCGGCCGTCGGCGCGGTCCGGCGAGGGCGGCGGGCGGCAGGGCGGTCGCGGCGAGGGCGTACGGCCCCGGGGCGGGCAGCGCGGCGCCGTCGCGGTCCCGGGTCGACACGCAGGAGACGGCCGGCCGGCCGTCGTCGTGCGTCCGCGGTGCGGTGAGGCCCGGAGCGGCGTCCGGGCCGCCGTGGTGCTGCGCCGCCACGTGCGCCGCGGCCGGTGCGGGCGCTGGGGGCGCTGCGGGCGCCGTGAGCGCCGCGGCCGGCTCCGGGCCGCGGTGGCAGCCGCCCGCCGAGGTCGGCGAGCCGTGCATCAGGAAGAGCCCGGCGAGCAGTGCGCAGAGCAGCAGCAGCCGGGCGGCCGCCCGCCCGCCGTTCTGCCCGGAACCCCGTCGTCCGCCCGCCGTCACCCGGCCGACAATACCCCCACCCTGTATCCCGTCCGCGTAGGTTTCGGCCCCCGGGCCGAGGTTTCCGGCCGATTCGGCCGTACCGGGGGTGTCGCTCCGGGGGTGGACGGGAATGACCGCCCAAGGCCACCCCGTCGGCAGGAAGAGCCATGCCACCTCGCCACCTCGAAGACGAGCGCCCACCGACCGCCGGCCCGGTCACGCACCGGACGCCGGACACCCTGCGCGATCCCGTCCTGATCGGCGACATCATCTTCGACACCCTCGCCGAGATCGCCCGCCGCCGCGTCACCGCGCCGCCGCCCTTCCCCGCCCAGCGCACCCGCCCCCACCCGTAGTACCCACCCGTAGTACCCACCCGTCGCCCGACCCGCGGCACGCCGTCCGTGGCGCCCCGGCGGTGGCGGCCACGCCGCGCGTCCACGGGCGGTGCGCCGTCGTCGTAGTCCTTCCGGTGCGTTCCGCGGGGCGTCGTCGTGCCCGCGCGGACGGTTCCGGCCGCGGGGCTCCGGCGCTTCACCTCCCGGGCAACTCGGCGCCGCCGGGCTGTCCCCTTTCGTCCATCCCGGTCTGACCTGCACAGACATCACCCGTGTTCGAATGATCGCGGCGGGCTTCGGTCCAATTTGTCGTACTAATGCCGGGGGTAGACGCTTTATGCCATGGCATAAAGCGTCTACCCCGACCGGCCCGAGTACCGAATTCCGGCGCTGAAGATGGAGATATGTACCTCATCCATGTGCGCCTGCGGGCCTCGGGCGGCGCGACCGCCCCGCCCGGCCTGGCGGGAATCATCAGCTCCTATGCGGAGGAGCGCGACGGCCTGGAGCACGTCGCGGTCCATCCGGACGGGTTCGGCGGCGTGACGCTGGGGATCTTCAGCCTTGCGCCCGCCCTGGCGGAGGCCGAGGCCAGTGCGGCGCGGCTGTCGGCCCGCGCCGTGGCCGACCACCCCGGCCTGGCCGGTTTCGCCGTCCTGTCCGTCGGTGCGGCCCTGGTCCCGGGCCCGTGGTGGGACGCCTGCTGACCGGTTCGGGCCGGCCGTCACCGACGGCCGCAACCGGGTACGTCACCGCAGGTCGGAGCGGGTTTCCCCACACCGCTCCCGGGGGCCCGGCGCCGGCCGCCGAAGGCCCGGGGTGGACGGCTTAGGACAGTGCATGTTCCGTCCAGGCGACGCCTGTTCCCACCGGCCCGGCGGTCCAGCACAGTAGAGGTGTCGGCAGGGAGCGAACGCCGGCGAAGGCCCCGGGAAATCCCACCCGGGAAGAATGCGGAAAACCAATCGAGGAGAAATCCATGCTGGCCACCCGTGTCTCCAAGTTCGTCGCCCTCGCGCTCATCGCTTTCGGCGCGGTCACCGCTCAGGCGGCTTCCGCGGACTTCTCCAAGAACGCCTCGCACGAGAGCGCCGCCGTCCAGATCACCACGAACAACGACCGTGACGACGACGTCACCTGGGGCTGAAGGCCCCGGAAATGACGAACACCGGCCGGATGTCACGAAGATGACCGACAGCTCCCGGGGAAGGGCGCTGCATTCGGGCGAAGCAAAACGGGGGCGAAGATGATGGAATTCCTGGTCCTGGGTGCGCTGGAGACGCGCCAGGCAGGCGAACTGGTGGACGTCCGGGGCATGCGGCAGCAACGGCTCCTGGCCCTGCTCCTCCTCAACGCCAACCGGGTCGTTCCGATGGACGTGCTGGTCGACGAGCTCTGGGAGGACCCGCCGCTGTCGGCCCGGCCGCAGGTGCACAACGCGATCCGCGACCTGCGCCGCGTCCTGTCCGCCTCCAGCGAGTGCCGGCTGGTCACCGTGGACGTCGGATACCGGCTCGTCGTCCCCGAGGACGCCGTCGACGCACACCGCTTCACCAGCCGGGTCCGCGAGGCCAGGGCGGCGGAGCGCGAGGGCCGGCCGGCCGAGACGATCCGACTGCTCCAGTCCGCCGTCGACCTCTGGCGGGGCGACGCGTTCGCCGGAATCCACTGCCCCGCCGTCACCGGCGCCGCGGTGAAGCTCAACGAGCAGCGGCTGACCGCCGTCGAGGACCTCATGGCGCTGCGCCTGCATGTCGGTGAATCCAGCTCCCTGGTCGGCGAGTTGCACGCACTCCTGGCGGAGTACCCGCTCCGTGACTCGCTGCGCGCCAGCCTGATGATCGCGCTCTACCGCAGCGGCCGGCAGGCCGACGCGCTCGCCGTCTACGACGAGGGCCGGCGGTTCCTCGCGGACGAACTCGGTCTCGAACCGAGCCCCCAACTACGTGCGCTCCACTCGGAGATCCTCGCCGACGCCCCCGGCGTCCACGGGCCGGCGGGCCCCGGAAGCACGATCGACCGCGCCGCGGCGGCCCCCTCGCCCGGACCGGACGGCCGCCCGGCGCCCGCCGAGGCCGCGCCGCCGGCGCCGCGGAACCACCGGAACTGCCTCCCGCACGACCTCACGGACTTCACCGGCCGCACCGCCGAACAGGACACCCTGCTGGGCGCGGTCGGCCTCGGCCCCGCCGGCACGCCCCTGATGCTCGCGATCGACGGCATGGGCGGGGTCGGCAAGACGACCCTGGCGGTGCACGTCGCGCACCGGGTCACCCCGCAGTACCCGGACGGCCAGTACTTCGTCGGGCTGCACGGCTTCAGCGCGACCCGGCGGCCGCTGCCGCCCGAGCAGGCGCTCGCCACGCTGCTGCGCGCCGACGGCCTCGGCCCGGACGAGATCCCGAACGGCCTGGAGGAACGCAGCGACCTCTGGCGCTCCCGGCTGGCCGGCCGCCGCTGCCTGGTCGTCCTCGACGACGCGGCCGACACCGCCCAGGTGAGGCCGCTGCTCCCGGGCACCGGCGGCTCACTGGTGCTGGTGACCAGCCGGCGCAAGCTCACCGCGCTCGACGGCGCGCTGACCCTCCCCCTCGACGTGCTGCCGCCCGAGGACGCGGTGACGCTGTTCGGCCGGATCGCCGGCGAGCACCGGGTGGCCCGCGAACCGGCCCGGGTGGCGGAGGCGGTCGAGCTCTGCGGCCACCTGCCGCTGGCCGTCCGGATCGCCGCGACCCGCCTGCGCGACCGTCCGGCCTGGGACGTCGCCGACCTGGTGGACCGGCTGGCGAGCTCGGCGCGCCGCGCCCGCTGCCTGCAGACCGCCGACCGCGACGTGATGTCCCTGCTGCGGGCGTCCTACCAGCACCTCGACGGCGCCCAGCAGCGCTTCAGCCGGCTGATCAGCCTGCACCCGGCCACCTCCTTCGACCTCGACCGGGCGGCGGCCATCACCGGACTGACGGCCGAGGAGGTCGAGTGCCACGTCGACGTGCTCCTGGAGAACAACCTCATCCGGCAGGAGGCGCCGGCCCTGTTCTCGTTCCACCGTCTGGTCCGGGACTGCACCCGCGAGTTGCTCGTCGAGGGGGCGGTCGCCGAATTCCCCCCGGACGCACTCCCGGTGGGGCGGCCGGCCCTGCTGGACGCGGTGTAGCAGGGGGGGATTCCCGGCCGTCGGCGGAGCAGGCCGAGGGACCCGCCGCCCGTACCCGTCGACCGCGCACCGCCTTCCACCTCGGTGTTCGTCCCGCCGTCCGTCCGGCCCACGAGGCCGACATCTTCCGGGAACGCCGGAGTCAGCACACGGCTACTCAAGGTCAGTAAGCTCCCCCCCAGATGAATCGCTGGCGCTGATCGAGGGGGTTCGCATCAATGCTGGATGTCTTGGGACTGGACGCCGAGGCGGAGGCCATTTACCGGGGAATGCTCAGCAATCCCCGGGGTGGTGTCGCGGCGCTCGCAGCCGGACTGGGAATGACCGAGGAGCGGGTCCGCACCGGCCTGGACCGGCTCAGTGAACTCGCGCTGATACAGCCCTCGGCCCGGGAGGGGATAGGTTTCCGGGCGGTCGGCCCGGAAACCGCGATGGAGGTCCTGCTGGCCAGGCAGCAGGCGGAGTTGGCGGCCCAGCAGATGCGGGTCGAGGCGTCCCGTGCCGCCGCGGCCCAGTTGATCGCCGAGTGTTCGGCGCTGCGTCCGGCCGCGACCGACGAGGCGTCCGAGCAACTGATCGGGCCGGAGGCGATCCGCGAACGGCTGGCGGAGCTGGCCGGATCGGCCCGGCAGGAGGTCGCCACCTTCGCGCCGGGCGGCGCGCACACCGAGGAGGACCTCCGGGCCAGCCGGCAGCCCAACTCCGCCTTACTCGAACGCGGGGTGCAGATGCGGACGGTCTACCTGGACAGCGTCCGCAACCACCGGCCCACGCTCGACCACGTGACCTGGCTCAACTCCCACGGCGGGCAGGTGCGCACCGTCCCGGACCTGCCCATCAGGATGATCATCTTCGACCAGCGCCAGGCGGTGCTGCCGATCGACACCGACAACACCCGGGCCGGTGCGGTGGTGCTGCGCGGCGCCGGGACGGTCGCCGCCCTGTGCGCGCTGTTCGAGAGCGTGTGGACCATGGCCATCCCGGTGGGGGACACCCCCAAGTGCGACGCCAACGGGATGCCGCCGCAGGAGCACGCCGTCCTCAAGATGCTCGCCCAGGGCTACACCGACGAGGCGATCGCCAAGCGGATGGGCGTCTCGCCACGGACCGCCCGGCGGTTCGCCGCCAACCTGATGGAACGCCTGGACGCCCGGAGCCGGTTCGAGGCCGGGGTGCACGCCGTACAGGACGGCTGGCTCCCCGCCACTCGCTGACTCCGGACGTCCCGACGACGCCTTCGGGCAGCAGGCGTCAGGCGTTCGCCCCGCTCAGGCGCGCCTCCCGGCGGTCCGCCGCGAGCAGCGCCAGGGCGGGGACCAGCGTGAGCGCGTAGACGCCCAGCAGCCAGCCGAAGGAGTGCGCGAAGGCGGCCGGCACCAGTCCGTGCCGCTCCTCGGCGGCCTGGGTGAGGACCACCGTGACCACCGCGATGGCCAGCGCGCCGCCGATCCGCTGGGTCAGGTTGAGCTGGGAGGAGGCGTCGGGGATGGACTCCTGACGGATCGACTGGAACGCCCGGGTCATCGTCGGCACGATGGTCAGCCCGGTGCCGAGGCCGCGGACCACCAGGCTGGCGCAGATCAGCAGGTAGGACGTGTCCGAGGTGAGCGTGGTCAGCGGGGCGGTGGCGAGCATCGTGAGCGTGATGCCGATGACGACGGTGGCGCCGCCGCCCAGCTTCCTGAGCAGGACGCGGGACAGCCAGGCGGCGGTCACCACGCCGAGGCCGCCGGTGGACATCAGCAGACCGGTCGTCACGGAGCTCTCGCCGCGCGCACTCTCGAAGTACAGCGGGATGAGCATCATCGGCGAGTACAGCACGAAGCCCAGGCAGAACACGTTGACCACGGCGGTCGCGTAGACGCGGTTCCGGAACAGGCGCAGATCGAGCAGCGGGAACCGGGCGCGCAGCTGGCGGACGACGAACACCGCGCCGCTCACCACGGCCAGGGCCAGCGGGGCCAGCAGGACGGGGGAGGCGGTCACGCCCTTGTCGGCGAACTCGTGGATGGCCAGCACCGTGCAGACCGTGCAGGTCGCCGAGGAGAGCAGGCCCACCACGTCCAGCGGCCGGGCGCCCCGGCCGTCCGGCGCGTCCTTGCGCACCCAGCGGAGGGTGACCGCGAACAGGGCGACGCAGAGCGGGATGTTGATCAGGTAGACGGCGGACCAGCCGCCGGCCGCGACCAGCAGACCGCCGATGGTCGGTCCCAGCAGCGGACTGATCAGCATCACGCTGCCGTTCAACGCCTGGACGCGGCCCAGGTGTTCGCGCGGGACGCCGCGGGTGAGCAGGATGGTCGACACGGGCGTGAGCACGCCGGCGGCCGCGCCGGAGAGGCCGCGGGCGGCGATCAGCTCGGGGAGCGTCTGGCTGGCCGCACAGCCGGCCGATCCCAGGGCGAAGAGGGCGGTCGCGGTGGCGAACACGCGCTTGGCGCCGAAGCGGGTGGCCAGCCAGCCGGTGGCCGGCATGACGGCGGCGAGGGCGATCAGGTAGGCGGTGACCACCCACTGCACCTGGTTGATGCCGCCGAACCGGGCGGTGGTGTCCTCGATGGACACGTTCACGATGGTGGTGTCGAGCAGGGCGAGGAAGCCGCCGGTGATGGCCGCTGCCATGGTCAGGAGGGCGGAGGCGGAGGGGCCGGAGGCGGAGGGGCCGGAGGCGGAGGGGCCGGAGGAGTCGGTCTCGGCCTCGGCCCCGGTCTTGGACCCGGTCTCGGCCTCGGTCTCGGCCTTGGGCTCGGGTCCGGTCTTCGGCGCGGCGCCTGACGTGGCGTCAGGGATTGGCTCGGTGGCTGCGTCGGGAGCCGGTACGGAGGTCTTCCCGGCGGCGGACTCCTCGGTGGCGGCCTTCGGGGAGGAGGTCTTTTCGACGGGGGTCTTCGTTGCGGTGGTCTTCGCGGCGGCGGCCTTCGCGACGGCGGTCTTCTCGGTGCCGGTCTTCGCGGCGGCGGCGGGCTTCCGGCCCCTCTTGGCGGCGGCCTTGCGGGCGGTGGTCCGCTTGGCGGGGGCCTTGCGTGCGGCGGGCTCGGAGACGGCCTCGGCCTGGGCGGCCGGCTCCTTCGCCGGGGCGGGGTCCGCCGGGAGTTCCACCGGTCCGGGCGGGCTCGGGGCTTCCTTGGTGCTCAGCTTGGTCGTCGGCATCTTCGAACGTCCTTCATCGTCAGCAGGGTGGTTGAGCCACGTCAGTCCGCGTTGGCGAGGCCGCGCTGGACCTCGTCGAGGACCGCCTCGGCCGCCTCGCGCGCGCCGGGGCGGTTCCGGCAGGAGAGGGTCACTTCGGTCCGGTCGTCGATCTGGCAGGTGCTGAGGAACATCTCGGCGTAGGGCACGAGCATCGGCAGCGTGAAGTACTCGGTGGGCCGGAACCGGTCGGTGCGGTAGAGCTCTGTGTCGATCCGGCCGTGGTCGGTCAGGATCGCCGTGCAGGGGAACGTGTTGCCGTCCAGTTCCTGGGCCTCGCGCAGCGAGTTGGCGAACGGGTTGCTGCGCAGGAAGTCCCGGTCCAGTACGGCCACTTCGCGCTTGCGCAGCATCGCGGCGAGGAGCTGGCTGTGCACCCGGTTCCAGCTGTCGTCCCGGTGGAGGTCGAGGACCAGCTGGGAGGTCAGGTTGGCGGTGGAGCGCACCGAGCGGTCGTGCCGACGGAGGTCCACCGGGACGATCAGCCGGCCGGTGTCGGTGGCCAGCCGGCGGGAGACGGCGGCGGCCACCCGGGCGGTGACGGCGGACGGGCAGGCCCGCACGCTCCGCCGGAGCCAGAGCGGGGTGCCGTCGGCCGGGCCGCTGCCGAGGACCGCGGGGAAGCCCTCGACCCGGGCGGGGGCCGGTGCGGGGCGCACGGTGCCGGCCGCGGTCCGGAAGTGGGTGTCGTCGACGGTGGCCGCGGCACCGAGCGGCTCCTCGCCGCGCAGCACCCGGAACACGTCCTCGATCCAGTGCCGCAGCCCCCGGCCGTCCGTGACGATGTGACTGGCCCGCACGACCAGCCGGGTCACCGGCCCGTCGGCGAGGCCGACCTCGCAGACCGGACCGGCCACGACGTCCAGGTCGCGGTGGAAGAACGGGTGGTCGAACCCGGCCTGGGCGGGCAGTTCGACGACCGGCGGGGCGGTGTCGTCGGAGCGCCAGGACGCCCCCCGCCGCCGGACCGCGAGGCCGGGGCCGGCGAGGGTGGCGGCCCGGACCGCCTCCCGGAGGTCCTGCGGGTCGATCCGTCCCTCGCCCTCGATCACCATCTGGATCAGCTGGGGCGTCCCGGTCGCCGCGGCGTTCAGGTAGCCGCGCTCGATCTGCGAGATCCGGCGGGTGTACGGGCGGGCGGCCGTCGTGGTCGTGGTCGTGGTCGCGGTCGTGGTCGCGGTCGTCGTCGCGGTCGTCGTCGCGGTGGCGGTCATGCTGCTGGCTCCAAGGTCAGGGCGTCGGTGCGGGTGGCGGGCGCGGCGGGGCGGTCCTGCCACCACCACCGCACCGGGGCGGCCGCATCGGTGGCGAGGGCCAGGTGCAGGCCCCGGCCGAGGTCGGCCGACCGGACGAGGTACCCGGTGTTGGTCGGGCGCCAGCCCGGCTGCCAGGCCGGCAGCCGGACCCCGGCGAAGGTCTCCTTGCGGATGTGCGAGGCCTTGATCAGCGCCTCGCACTCGGCGAAGTCCCGCATCGTGGCCGGTTCCCCGGCCGGTCTGCCGAGCAGGTCGCCGAGCCACTGCATGGCGGCCGGGCGGTCCCGGTGGTCCTGGAGGTCCACCCCCACCTGCGGGCCGGTGGAGAAGGCGACGGTGCTGTACTCGGCGCAGTGCGCCACCGAGGCGGTCAGGCCGTACGCCGGCAGGCTCCAGCGCCGGTGCTCGTCCCGGGCGAGGTCCCGCCCGGTGACGGTGAGCCCGTACAGGCGGGCGACCGCCCCGGTGATCAGCCAGCGGCCGGCGTCGTTCAGGCGGTGGCCCATCCGGTCCCGCGGCAGGTGGGGGTGGCGGGTGACGAGGCAGTCGATCACCGCCCCGTCCGCCCGGCCCTCCCCCGACGCTGCGTCCATCGGCGCCGTGCCCATCAGGACCTCGCGTCGAACACTGCCGCGGCGTAGCTGCCGCCGTAGGCGAAGCTGGACAGCAGCAGCCGTCCCTGCGGCTCCCCGCCGCCGAGCGCGGCCACCAGGCCGAGCGCACCGGCGCTGCCGTAGGTCTCCCCGAGCAGCGCCTTCGGCGCCACGGTGGGGCGGTCGGCCAGCCCGGCCAGGCCCAGGGCCCGGGACTGCGCGAGGTCGACCAGGCTGTAGCCGGAGGCGGCCGACACCACGGTGTCGATCTCCTCGGGCGAGGATTCGGCCTCGGCCATCGCGGCGCGCAGGGCGCGGGCCCAGGCCTCGCCGTCCCGGCCGAGCCGGCCGATGCCCACCGACTCGCCGGAGGCGCCGAAGCCCTTCACCGAGGCGAGGACGTCCGCGCCGCGGCCGGCGGCCGAGGCCTCGCTCTCCAGCAGGATCGCGGCGGCGCCCTCGCTGAGCACCGTCCCGGTGCGGCCGCCGGGGACGATCTCGGCGGTCCGCGCGTACCCGGGCAGCCGGGCCTGGGTCGCCAGGGCCTGCTCGGGGAACTCGTCGGCGACCACGACCATGATCCGGTCCGCGGCGCCGCGGGCGATGACCCGGGCCGCGAGCTGGAGGGCCAGGACCGAGCTGGTGCCGCCGTTGGCGATGGTGGCGGTGTAGCCGCGGTAGCGGTGCAGCATCGCGACGTGGCCGGCCGCCGCGTTCACCACGGTGTTGGCGAACATCGCCGGGTTGGCCCCGGTGATGCCCTGCTCCAGCACGCCCCGGTGGAACTGGAGCACCGAGGTCACCGGGCCGTAGCCGGTGGCGAAGACGATGCCGGTGCCCTCGGCCTCGGCCCGCGAGGGCTTGCCGTGCCGCTCGTACAGGTCGGCGACGGCGCCGGCGGCGAGCAGGCCCAGCGGGTCCATCCGGCGGGCCTTGCTCGGGTTGAGCTTGCGCGAGACGGCCTTGACGTCCACCCGGCCGATCGGCCGCTCGCCGACGCCCTCGACGTGCTGGAGGCCGGCGAAGCTCACCCGGCCCTCCGCCAGGGCGGCGGTGAGCTCGGCGGTGGAGCCGGCCGCACCGGCCAGGCCGGCGACCCCGGTCACCACGACCCCGTGCACCGGGGCGGTCCGGCGCGGCGCCCTGGTCGGGCGGCCGGGCTTGTTCAGGACCACGGTGGCGTTGTTGCCGCCGAAGGCGAAGGAGTTGGAGGCGACGACCTCCAGCGCGGCCGGGCGGCCGGTGTCGGGGACGATGTCCAGTCCGAACGGGGAGGGCACGCCCCGGGTGTTGACGGTCGGCGGGATGACGCCGCGGTCGATCGCCATGGTGCTGACGATCGCCTCGACCGCCCCGGCGGCGCCGAGGGTGTGGCCGAGCATCGACTTGGTGGAGCTGGCCGGCGGCAGCTCGGAGCCGAACAGCAGCTTGACCGCCTTGGGCTCGGAGACGTCGTTGGCGGGCGTCCCGGTGCCGTGCAGGTTGACGTAGTCGACGTCCTCGGGGCCGAGGCCGGCCGTCTCCAGGGCCTGCGCCATGGCGGCGGCGGCGCCCTTGCCGCTCGGGTCCGGCGCGGTCTGGTGGTAGCCGTCGCAGGAGAGGCCGTACCCGCCGAGCTCGGCCAGGGCGCGGGCGCCGCGCTCGGCGGCCCGGTCCGCGGCCTCCAGGACCATGAAGCCGGCCCCTTCGCCGAGGGTCAGGCCGGTGGAGGCCGACATCGGGGCGCAGGGCTCCGGGTCGAGGGCGCCCAGGGCGCTGAACCCGTAGGCCGAGAGCTCGGCCAGCGGGTCGACGCCGCCGCAGATCACGTGGTCGACGTCGCCCTTCCAGAGCAGCTCCGCCGCGTAGCCCAGCGCCACCGCGCTGGCGGCGCAGGCGTTGGAGAGCACCACGCGCGGGCCGCGGAGGTCGAACTCGGCCGCGATGTAGTCGCCCACGCAGGGCAGTTGGGAGGCGGCGGCCTGCGGGGCGTCCAGCTCGCCGTTGTGCACCAGGCCCCGGTGGACGCTCTCCAGGGTCGGCATCGCGCCGAGGCTGGAGCCGACCACCACGGCGACCCGGTTCCGGTCGACCGTGTCCAGGTCGAGGCCGCTGGTGCGCAGGGCCTCCCGGATCGCGGTGGCGGCCAGCGCGTAGCAGCGGTCGAGGTCGGCCGGCTGCTCGCCGGTGACCATGCCGGCCCAGTCGGTCAGCAGCTCGGTGGTGTCGAAGAGGGTGTTGGTCTTGATGCCCGAGACCCCCTGGGAGATGGACGACCAGCTCTTCTCGACGTCGTCCCCGGCCCCGGTGATCAGCCCCAGGCCGGTGAGGGCGATGCGCTCAGTGGTCATCAGGAGATCCTCGTGGTGAGCGAGCGGGCGATGACGCGGGGCAGGGTGACGGTGCGCAGCGGGCTCTCGGCGCCGTCCTCGTTCTGCGCGGCGAGCTCCAGGCCGGGGACCCAGAACGGGGCGTTCAGGAGGGCGAAGACCAGTTCCTCGTCCGGGTTGGCGGACGGGGCCTGCCAGAGGACGGTGCCGACGCCCTGGCCGCCGGCGGTCACCTCGGTGCCGGCGGCGAACGCGGTGCCGGCCGGGGCGGCCAGGGCGGTCAGCCTGGCCAGCTCGGTGGTCGGCTTGACCAGGTCGTCCGAGCCGGTGAACTCGCCGATCCGGTTCCAGTCGATCATCCAGGCGAGGTCGGCCTCGTGGACTGGCAGACCGGCGAAGCCGGCCGCGTAGACGGCCATGCCGGCCTCGGCCTGGACGCGGGCCAGGCCCTCCGGGCCGACCTCGGCGCCGCCCTCGGCCAGGACCGCGGCGACCGCGGCCTCGTGGGCGGCCTCCGGGGCGTTGGAGATGAGCAGGTAGCCGTACTCGCCGGTGGTGCCGACGCGGGCCAGGTGGGCCAGGGCGGTCGGGTCGGACGGCACCGAGGACTCGGTGACGCCGTGCAGGGTCAGGCCGGAGACGTCGAACTCGACGAACTTCGCGGCCGCCGCCCAGGCCCGCGGGCCCTCGAACGCGGTGGCGCCCCAGCCCTCGGGCTCGATCTCGACGGTGACGTCCCCGGTGGTGTCCAGCTCGTCGAGGTAGCTGCGCAGCGCCTCGGTGGTGATCGGGGTGCGCGGCAGCAGCCAGGAGTCGTCGCCGATCTCGAAGTGCAGCACGATCGCGAACGGGGTGCCGTCCGTGTTCAGCGCGAGGGCTTCGCGGACGGAGTCCGGCTCGACGTACTCGCTCGACTTGGCGAGGAACTGGTCGAGCAGGGTGTAGCGGTCGCCGCCCGAGACGCGCACCAGCGGGGAGCTGATCCGGTAGACGCCGATGGCGGTGCGAACGGTGGTGTAGTCGTCCTGTGCGGTGCGGGGCACGGCAACGGTCGTGGTCATGATGGGCGGTTTCCTCTCACGGGTTCGGTGTGGGGTGGTGCGCGGTGGTGCGTGGGGTGGAGCGGTGGATCAGAGGACGGGTTCGCGGTGCACGGCCAACTGCCAGGCGGCTTCGGCCCCGTGCGGGCCTGCGGCCGAGACGCAGCCGATGAGCAGGCCGGAGGCGGTGGTGCGCAGGACGATCTCCGGCTCGCCGGCGCCCGGGTGGGCCGGCCGCACGTCGAGCCAGCTGCCGTCGGCGAGCCGGACGGCGGCGGCGGTGGCCCAGACCTGCCGGAACTCCGAGGAGTCGAGCTCCCACCGGGTACCGGCCGAGTCGAGCATCACGCCGGTGCGGGACGGGGTGTTCGGGGTGATCCAGAGGACGATCTCCTCCTCGGCGCCGGGGGCCCGGACGTCGACCCGGACGGGTTCGGCGGCGGACTCCGGCGCGGTGACCTCCCAGTCGATCCGCTCCTGCGGGGCGGACAGGCCGAGCGGGTGCTTCTCCTCCCATTCCGTGCCGGCCGGCACGCCCCAGCCGAGGCCGGTGGCGAGGCTGAACCGGCTGTGCTCGCGGGTGACCCACATCCCGGCCGTCCAGCGCGGGTTGCAGCCGAAGGCGCGGGTGCGCGGGTGCGGGCTGCGCAGGACCTTGACGGTGCCCTCGGTCCAGGAGGTGACCCCCGCGGCGGCGGCCCGCACCTGGAGCCTGCGGGTCTCCGCGGCCGGCCGGGCCGCCGCGGTGCCGCGTGCGGCGGCCCCGGTGGTGCCGGCGTCCGCGTCGCTGCGGAACACGGTGCGCAGCCGGGCCACGCCGTCCGCGTCCTGATCCAGGTGACGTTCGATCAGTCCGCTGTGGATCAGCCGGATCGGCCGGCCGGCCGGCACCTCGATCCGGGTCGTGCCGTCGTTCCAGGCCAGTTCGCTGCCGGCCGGGGCGACCTGGGAGGCCGCCACCACCTCGGAGGCGTCGCGGACGCCGATCCCGGTGCCGAGCAGGTGCCGCCCGGTGGTGCCGTCCGCCGGGTCGGACAGGGCGAAGGCGCCCTGCCGCAGCCCGATGGTCTGGAAGATCCGGCCGGGCCGGGTGGTGAAGGTGAAGTCCTGGCTCAGCACCCCCTCGGTGAGGGTGATGGTGCCGACGACCTCGTCCTCCCCGGACCGCTCGGCGACCCGGACCCCGTTCTCGACCGGGACGACGTCCAGGTCGCGCGGCTGGCCCTCGCGCCAGCCCGCCGACCGGTCCGCCTCGCAGCTGGGCCAGGTGGAGACGAGCAGCGGCCCGTGGTGGCCGGGCGAGCGGACGCTCACCGTGCCGTCGCCGCCGTCGACCTCGCAGACCAGGCCGTCGGACTCGAAGCGGTGCGGCTCGGCCTGCCGCGCGGTGCGGACCCGGTAGGGCGGTTCGGCGATCCGCAGCGGCCGGCTGGTCCCGTCGGGGGCGGTGAGCTCCGCGCCGAGCATCAGGCCGCGGTCCACGTCGATGTCCGCGTCGATCCGGTACTCGCCGAGGGCCAGAGCGTAGGCCACCGTGCGGACGCCGTCCAGCAGGCGGACGTCGGAACGGAGTTCGTCGTCACGGCCGCCGGCGACGCTGCCGAAGCTGCTCAGCCCGCCCAGGGCGGCGACGGCCTCGGGGTCGAGGTCGGCGAAGACGCTCCGCAGGATCAGCGGGATGTAGTTGTGCAGCTCGACGTTGCCGTCCTCGCCGGGCACGGTCTCGCCGACGGAGACGCAGCCGACCCGGCGGTACAGCTTGAACGCCACGGTGTTGGCCGGATTGACGGTCAGCCGCAGGACGAGGCAGCCGCACTTCATCATCCACTCGACCGCCTCGGTGAACAGCCGCCCGGTGATCACACCGTTGCGGTAGGCCGGGGCGACGAAGAACATGTCGGCGATGAGCTCACCGGCGCGGGCGGACCGCCGTCCGGTGCTGTGGAACAGCCCGAATGTGCCCACCACACGCCCGTCGTCGACGGCCACCAGGAACGTCGCGGTGTCCCGCTCGGCCAGCTCGCGCTCCAGTTCGTCGCCGCTGATCCCGCCGGCCACCGGGTTGGGGTTGTCGCGGTGACGGCCGTAGAGCTCTGCGATGTCGTGCGCGTCGCCCTCCTGGTACGGGCGGATCGTGATGGACATTCCACACCTCCTTGTCTTCTGGTTCCGCTGGGTGGGGGCGGGGGTCTAGCCCTTGCGTTCCGTGGTGACGATCAGCGAGCCCGCGGCGGCCAGTTCGGTGCCGACGGTGGCCCGGACGGAGACCGAGCGGAGCCCGCCCAGCTTCTGGCCGAGCTTGGCCTCCAGCTGGAGCTGGTCGCCGGGGACGACCAGCCGGGAGAACTTCATGGAGCTGATCGAGCCGAGGTAGCCGACGCTGGCCGACGGGTCGCCGGTCCCGGCGTTGTCCGACTCCAGCAGCTCGGCCACGTAGACCACGGCGACCAGCTGGGCCATCGCCTCGACGATCATCACGCCGGGCATGATCGAGTGGTCCGGGTAGTGGCCGGCGAAGAACGGCTCGTTCACCGAGACGCTCTTGATCCCGCGCCCGGACACCCCGGGCACGACGTCGTACGCACGGTCGATCATCAGCATCGGCCAGCGGTGCGGCAGCATCCGCTTGATGTCGTCCGAGGAGTAACTGAAGGTCTCCTTGGGAGCCTTGGGCTCCTTGACCGCCACGGCCCGGCGCGCGGGCGCGGTCTCCGGCGCGATCGTCATGATCAGACCTCGCGGGCTTCGATGAAGTCGACCAGGGCGTTGATCGAGCCGAAGGCCTCGAAGTCGTCGTCGCTGATCAGCACGTCGTACTCGTTGTTGATCATGACGACGATCTCCAGGGTGTCCAGCGAGTCCATCTCCAGGCCGCGGCCGAACAGCGGCTGGTTGTCGGAGACGACCTCCGGCTCGGCGTCCAGGCCGAGGCGGTCGATGATCATCGACTTGATCTTCATGTTCTTCTCCAGGCGCTGCTCGGCCTGGGCGCGGACGTCCTCGAAGGTGGCGACGGACATGGGGGTTCCCTTTCTCGGGATTGACGATTGGTCGGTTCACTTGCGCGGTGGCGCGGTTGGTCAGCTGTAGAGCATTCCGCCGTCGACCGTGAGGACCTTGGCGGTGATGTAGGACGCGGCCGGGCTGGCCAGGAAGACGGCGGCCTGGGCCACCTCCTCCGGCGTCCCCATGCGGCCGAGCGGGATCGCCTGGGCGGCCTCCTTGAGCTGCTTCGGGGGCACCTTCTTCACCATGTCGGTGTCGATGAACCCGGGGGCCACCACGTTGACCCGGATGCCGCGACCGGCGGTCTCGTACGCCAGGGTCTTGGCCATCGAGATCACACCGCCCTTGCTGGCGGCGTAGTTGGCCTGGCCGACCCGGCCGGCGATGCCGCTGGTGGAGGCGATCAGGACGATCGAACCGCCGCTCGCGTACATCTGCTTGGTCGCCTCGCGGGCGGTGAGGAAGGCGCCGGTCAGGTTGGTGCCGATGACCTCCTGCCACTTCGCGGAGCTCATCGCGGCCATGTGGCCGTCGGCGGTCACCCCGGAGTTGAGGACGGCGACGTCGAGCGAGCCCCAGGCGGAGCGGATCTCCTTGTACATCGCGGCGACCTGGGCCTCGTCGGAGACGTCCGCCGCGACCAGCAGGGCGCTGCGGCCCAGGGCCCGGATCCGCTCGGCGACCTCCTCCGCCTTCCCGGCGCTGGAGCGGTAGTTGAGGGCGACGTCGCAGCCGTGCTCGGCCAGTGCGATCGCGATCGCCGCGCCGATGCCGCGCGAGGCGCCGGTGACCAGGGCCTTGGTGCCCTCGGCGAAGAGCCGTCCGGGGGCGCTCATGCCGTACCTCCCACCAGGGTCGAGGTGACCTTGTGGCTGCCCGGGTCGAAGCCCTCGACCTCGGTGCCCAGGCCGGCCTTGGTGGCGGCGGTGAGGACGGCCTCCGCGACCGCGAGGTCCAGGACGCCCAGGCCGAAGGGCGAGAAGACGACCGTGCGGGCCACGTCGCTGGGGGCGGTCCGCCCGTCGAGCACGGCGCCGATCTCGGCGTGGACGAACTCCCGGTGCCCGACCTGCTGTTCGGCCCGGTGCAGGGAGGTCTGCTCGCGGACGGCGTGCTGGGCGTCGTCCACCACGTTGTAGGCGGCGAGCACCGAGGAGGCGCTCAGGTCGCGCAGCGACAGGTGCAGGATCACCTGGCCGTGCGGCCGGTCCGGGTGGTCGGCCAGGTCGAGCCAGTAGCTGGAGTCGGTGGTGGCGATGGAGACGGTCTCGGCGCTCAGCGCCCGGGCCACGTCGACGGCCTTGAAGGTGATCCCCGGGTACTCCGCGGCCAGCTCCCCGGCGAACACCTTGGCCCGCTCCGGGAAGGCGTCCTGGAGGAACACCGTCTCGATGTCCGGGTGGACCTGCGTCAGGTAGGAGACGACGCGGTGGTTGATGGTGCCGCAGCCGATCAGCCCGACCGTGCGCACCGGGCGGCCGCCGTTCAGCAGACCGCTGGCGAGCGCGGCACTGGCCGCGGTCCGCACCGAGGAGATCTGGCTGCCCTCCATCAGGGCCACCGGGTAGCCGGACTCCAGGTCGTTGAGGATGCAGAGCGAGGAGGCCCGCTGCATGCCCCGGTTCAGGTTCTCCGGGAAGGACGAGATCCACTTGAGGCCCATCACCGGGGCCGGTCCGCCCAGGTAGGCGGGCAGGGCGATGATCCGGGAGTCCGGGCGCCCGAGCGGGCGCAGGAAGGTGGAGAACGGGAGGTCCGACTGGCCCTGGCCGTGCAGGACGTAGGCGGTCCGTACCGAGTCGAGGACGGCGGAGTCCAGGCCCTGCAGCGCCGCGCGGACGTCGTCGCGGCCGAGGATCCTCATGACTCACTCCTTTCGTGGTCGTGGTCCGGCAGGTACTGCCGGAGGTAGGACTCCACCCACTGGTCGGAGTAGATGGTGTCGAGGTAGCGGTCGCCGCCGTCGGGCAGCACCGCGACGCAGGTGGCGCCCGGCTCGATCCAGGCCGGGGCCTGCCGGAGGGCGGCGATGACGGCGCCCGAGGACCCGCCGGCCAGGATCGACTCCTTCGCCAGCAGCTGGTGGCAGCCGCGGATGCACTCGGAGTCGGTCACCTTGACCACCCGGTCCGCGAGCCCCGGCAGCAGCAGCGGCGGGACGACCGCCGCCCCGTGCCCGGGGATGGTGCGCTTGTGCGAGCTCTCCCACGGCTCCGGCGGGCCGAAGATGACGCTGCCGACCGCGTCCACCGCGACGACCTTGGTCTCCAGGCCGTTGTCCCGGATGTACTCGGCGCAGCCGCGCAGCGTGCCGCAGGTGCCGGCCGCCAGGAAGAGGTAGTCGGGGCCGCCCGGGATCGCCTCGCAGATCTCGCGCATCGTGGTGCGGTGCGCCCGGGCGTTGTACTCGTTGGCGTACTGGTTGGGCCACCACGCGTCGGGGACGCTCTCCAGCAGCGCCCGGACCCGGGCGATCCGGGCCGGCAGGTACTCGCCGGTCTCCGGGTCGCGGTGCTCGACGACCTCGACCCGCGCACCGTACGCCCGCATGATCGCGAGGTTCTGCGCGGTGGTCCGGGGATCGACCACGCAGATCAGGTTGAGCCGGTAGAAGTTGCAGAGCTGGGCGAGGGCGATGCCGAGGTTGCCCGAGGAGGACTCCACGACGGTGGAGACCCCGGGGACGAGCCGGCCGGTCTGGATGGCCTGCTCGATCATCGACTTGGCGGCGCGGTCCTTGATGGAGCCGCCGGGGTTGAACCGCTCGCACTTGGCGTACACCTGGAAGCGCGTGGGCGGGAACAGCCGGTCGAGGGCGACCAGCGGGGTCCCGCCGATCGTGGCCACGATGTCGGGCTTCGTCGGGGGGCGCGGGCGGACCCGCGGTGCCGCGCTGTCGGGGACGAGGACGGTCATTCCGGCACCTTCCTGCTGATCTGGAGCCGAAGCTCGCTGACGTAGCGCTCGCCGTCGGCGTCCGGCAGCCAGGACTCCTCCGGGGCCGGCAGCGGCTCGCTGACGGTCACCACGGCGTCGGGGTCGAGCTGCCGGGCCCGGCGGACGAGGTTGGCGAAGGAGAGCACCAGCGTCGGGCTGGTGAAGTCGACCAGTGAGGGCTTGGTCTCCTCGGGGAACTTGACGAAGGCCCGGTCGGGCAGGGAGTTCCCGGTGACCCAGCGGCGCACCGCCAGGTAGTCGCGGTGCCGGTCGGCCTTCGGGGCGAGGGCGACGCCCTCGGCCGGCAGCCGCCAGGTCTCGCGGAAGAGCACCAGGTTGTCGAGGGTGATCCGGGGGGCGTGGCTGCGGTCCAGGCCGATCTTGAAGGCGTCGCAGGCGATGATCGAGATCAGCACCGCGAGCAGCTCCGGAACGGTCCAGGTGCGCCCGTCCGCGGTGGTGGCGGTGACGGTGCCGCCGTCCTCGGCCAGGGTGATGGAGACCGCCGGCTCGATCCGGTCGCGCTCGTCGAACGGCGCCCGGGTGAAGCCGATCAGCCGGTCCCCCGCGCCGATCGGCGCCGGCACCATCCGGCCGCTGTTGCGCTTCCAGCCGACCGGCAGCAGCGGCACCAGCCGCGGCGCGCCGATCGCCTCGTTGACCTTGTCCCGGAGCGACCCCCGGTCGGTGGTCCAGTCGAGGAACGGCAGGTCGAGGGTGGCCAGGCAGGCGTGCAGCTCGCCGAGGACCACGGTGTGCTCGCCGGCGTTCACCGCCTCCACGGAGGGGGCGACCACCTGGAGGTCCGGGCTGTGCACCGCCAGGTGCGGCGAGCGGACCGGGCCGGTGGCGAAGACGGCGCGGGCGCGGTCCTCGATCCCGGAGACCGAGAGCCGGACCGGCTCGGCCGGCGGGGCCTGCGGGTCCAGCGCGATGACCTCGCGCCACTTCTGCGCCAGCTCGCGGGTCGCGGCCTGCACCGGAGTGTTGTGCTCGCCCCAGAACAGGGCCAGCACCTGCGGCCAGACGTCGGCCAGGTTCACCGTGCCGTGGCGCTGCGCGGCGGCCCGGACGAGGACCGCGACCTCCGCCTCGACCAGCTCGGCCAGCCGGTTGCCGAACCAGTCCGCCGCGTCGGCGACCAGGGCCAGCGGGCGGGCGATGCCGTCCAGGAAGTCCCGCCCCAGGTCCATCCGGCAGTCCCGGAGGGCGTCCTGGTAGCAGAGCGTGCGGCCGGCGTACGCCTTGCCCTCCTCGCGGGAGGCGGCCTGCCCGGTGGTGGCCGTGAAGAACGCGTCGAGCTCGTCGAGCGCCCCCACCAGCTCCTCGGCGGTGGCCGCGCGGTCGATGCCGTCGCGCAGCCGGCCCAGTTCGGTGAGCACCGCGTCGAACCGGACGAACAGTTCCGGGTCGCCGACGGCCGACACCCGCCTGCGCAGGACCTCCTCGGCCCGCACGTCGACCGGGATGTTGGCGTCCCAGGCCAGCACCCGCTGCCGGAGCAGCCGGTTCAGGACCTTGTCCACCCGCTCCCGCGCCGTCGCCGCGTCCCACTGCCGTCCGGCGACCAGCGCGTCGGCGATGGCCTCGCCGTTGCGGTCGCCGTCGGCCAGGCGCAGCACCAGGACGTCGTCCTCGCGCAGCCGCAGCACCTTGCGGTTCGACAGGACCAGCCGGTCGCCGTCGAGGTGCACGTCGGGCCGCAGCACCGGCGGGAACCACCAGCGGGCGCCGGGCTGCCCGGCCATCCAGTCGGCCAGCGCGGCCACCGTCCAGCGTTCGAAGGAGGTGCGGCTCGCCGAGGTGAGCGACGGGCCGTGCTCGAACTCGACCGCCCGCCCGGTCCGCCCGACGGAGATCCACGCGCCCGGGCCGAAGAAGCCGATCGTCTCGGCCTTGGCGCAGTACCGCAGCCAGTACATGGCCAGGGTGCGCTCGCGCTGGCGGCGCTTGGTCTCCTTGCCCCTGCCGGAGGCCAGGGAGTCGAGGATCTGGTAGACGGTGCGGTTCTGCCAGGCGATGGCCAGGCGGACCTTCTCGTCCCTGGCGAGCCCGGCCAGCTGCGCCGTCTCGGCGTCGCAGTCGGCCTGGTAGGCGGCCAGGAAGGCCTCGTGGCCGGCCTCGCCGCTCTCCAGCCGCGCCGCCGCGCGGGGGGCGTCCCCGCCGCCGAGGCGCTTCAGCCCGGAGACCGGGAAGCCCGCGTTGCGGAGCAGTCCGACCCCCCAGACCTGCCAGTCCGTGCTGCCCAGCCGGTAGGACGGGGCGAGGGCGGACCAGTCGAGGGCGCGGGGAGCCCCGCCGGTGGCGGCCGCGTCGAGGGGGCCGGCCGCCTGGAGGGTGCCGGTCATCGGTCCCCGCCTTCCGGGGCCGGCCCGGCGAGCGCGGCGGCCAGCCGGGCGACGCCCTCGGCGATCTTCTTCCTCGGGACGTGGCTGAAGCAGAGCCGCAGGCCGTCGGCGTGCTCACCGTCGACGCTGAAGTGGCCGCCGGGGACGAAGGAGACCCCGTGCTCGGCCGCCGCCGCGGCGTACCGGGCGGTGTCCACGCCTCCGCGGTGGCGCAGCCAGATGTAGAAGCCGCCGTTCGGGCGCTCCCACGTCCAGGGGCCGGAGGTGCCGAGCTCCCGCTCCAGGGCGTCGGCCATCAGGCCGCAACGCTCCCGGTAGCTCGCGCGGTAGCCGTCGATCAGGTCGGTCCAGCCGGCCCGGGTGTGGAACGCGGCCAGTGCGGCCTGGGCGAGGGCGGACGGGGAGAGGGCGATCACCTCGGCGGTGCGGCTGAGGGCCGGCAGCACGTGGTCCGGGGCGGCGATCCAGCCGGACCGCAGGCCGGGGGCGAAGATCTTGGAGAAGGTGCCCAGGTACACCACCCGGTCCGGGTCGAGCGCCTGGAACGCGGTGGTCGTCCCGCCGTCGAAGGAGAGCAGTCCGTACGGGTTGTCCTCGATCAGCAGGAGGTCCAGCTCCCGGCAGACCGCCAGCAGCTCCTTGCGGCGCTCGACGGAGAGGGTGCGGCCGGTGGGGTTCTGGTTGGTCGGGTTGCAGTAGAGCAGCCGCGCGGTGCGCCCCTCGGCGCGCAGGCGCAGGACCGTCCGCCGCAGCTCGGCGGGGTCCATCCCGTCCCGGTCGTCGGCCACGGAGTAAAGGTCGAGGCCGGCGGTCCGGAAGGCCGCGGTGGCGCCCGGGTAGGCGGGCGTCTGGACCAGGACGGTCTCGCCCGGAGCGCCGAGCCCGAGGGCCACCGCCATCAGCCCCATCTGGGAGCCGCTGGTGGGGACGAGGTTCGCGGCCTCCGCGTGGGCGCCCTCACGGGCCATCAGGTCGTTGATCGCCGGGACGAGGGCCTTGGCGACGTGCGGGGTGGTGTACTGGAAGGCGAGCTTCCCGCCGAGCCGGACGAGGCGGGAGAGTTGACCGGAGATCGCCTCCAGCGGGAGGACGTCCAGGTCGGGCAGGCCGCCCGCGAAGGAGATGAGGTCCCCGCCCCGCTCGAAGAGCCGGGGCATCTCGGCCGCGGGTCTGGTGTCGGTCCACATGGGTATCGGTTCCCGGTTCCTAGATCCCGGCCGGGGCCGGGGCGGCGGCCCGCGTCTGCACGTACTGCAGGAGGCCGGCGGGGGAGGCGAGTGCGGGGTCCGCGAGGGCGTCGGGGTCGACCTCGATCCCGAACTCCTCCTCGACGGCCATCACCAGGGCGATGGTGTGGAGCGAGTCCACGCCCAGGTCCACGAGCGGGGTCTGCGGGTCGGTGACCTTGACCGAGCAGATCCGCTCGACGAGCTGGTCAAACTGCGACTGGTTCATGGATGGTCCTCGTCTGTGCGAAGGGAGGCTGCGTGTCTGTCGTGGCCGCGGGGGCCGTTGCTCCGTGCTCGTCGGCCGGCTCGCCGACCAGGCGCTTGGCGGCCGCGCGGTCCGGCTTGCCGTTCGCGGTCAGCGGCACCGCGGTGATCGGGACGATGAGGTCGGGCATCCGGGCGTGGTCGAGCCGGCCCTTGAGCAGCGCGCGGATCTCGTCCGGCGACAGGGCGCTCTGCACGGCGAGGGCGAGCGGCGCCCCCTCGGCGTCGGGCCGCAGCGCGACGGCGGCGGTCACCCCGGGGATGCGCTCGGCGGCGTCCTCGATCTCGGTGAGGGCCACCCGGATGCCGCGCCGCTTGATCACGTCGTCGTCGCGGCCGACGAAGTAGAGCCGGCCGTCCTCGTCGAGGTAGCCGCGGTCGCCGGTGTGCAGCTCCAGGGAGCCGTCGGCGCGGGGGAGGAAGCGGTTCTGCTCGTCCATCGGGATGCGCCAGTAGCCGGCCATCACCGTCGGGCCCCAGACGACGATCTCACCGACCGTCCGCGGGCCGGCCGTCCGTCCGTCGGCGTCCACGATCCGCACGTGGTCGCCGGGGATCGGCCGCCCGACCGAGTCGGGGTGGGTCGCGTACTCGGCCGGGTCCAGGATCGAGATGCGCTTGCACTCGGTCATGCCGTACATCGAGGCGAACGACGATCCGGGGAAGACGTCCAGCAGTTCGGCCATCACCGCCCGGCCCGGGCGGGCGCCGGTGTTGGTGAACAGGCGCACCCTGGTCGGCCGGCGCAGCTTGCCCTGGAGCAGGGTCAGCATCTGCGCCAGCGAGGGGACCAGCGGGACGACCGTCACGCCCTCCCGCTCGATGGTCCGCAGCAGGGCGACGTCGTGGCTGCGCTTGGCCAGCACGAGGGTGCCGCCGGTCAGCGCGCAGAGCAGGGCCTGGTAGAGCCCGTAGTCGAAGGAGAGCGGCAGCCGGCAGAGGACGACGTCGTCGGCGGTGTAGCCCAGGCAGGCGTTGACCGCCTCGACCGCCGTGATCATCTGGCGGTGCGGGCAGACCACGCCCTTCGGCCGGCCGGTGGTGCCCGAGGTGTAGATCAGCATCGCGACGGCGTCGTCCGGGAGCTCGGCGCGGAAGTCGTCCTCCGGGCCGCGCAGGATCTCCTCCCAGGCGCGGTCCACCTCCACGGTGCGGCCGGCGAGGCGGCCCGCGGCGGGCGGGCAGAGCGCCAGGGCGGCGGAGCAGTCGTCGACGATGTGGCCGATCTGGCCGTCCGTCAGCTCGGGGTGCACCGGCACGAAGACGGCGCCGATCCGGAGGGTGGCGTAGAAGAGGGCGAGGAAGGCGCGGTCGTTGCCGCCGGCGTAGACGACCCGCTCGCCGGTGGTGACGCCCTGGGCCCGCAGCCAGCCGGCCGCGCGGTCCACGGCGCTGCCGAGCCCGCGGTAGTCGAGCGTGCCCTCGGTGTCGGTCACCGCGGGGTGGTCGCCGCGCTCGGCGCGCGGGTGGTCGAGGAGGTCAGACACCAGCATGAGCGGGCTCCTCCTTTCCGGCGGCGGCGGCGAGCCGCTCGTAGGCCCGGGTGAGGTCCCGGGGCGCGTTGACGGACAGGACCTCGAAGTCCGGGTGCCGGCGCTTGAGGATGTTGGCGAGCGTGCGGGCCGGCGGCAGCGAGACCGTCAGCTCGGGCGCCAGCTCGGCGAGGGTCTGCAGGCACAGGTCCCAGCGGACCGGCCGCACCACCTGGTCGACGAGCCGCCGGCGGACGTCCTCGGGCGAGGTGACCACGGTGCCGTCGGCGTTCGAGAGCAGGAGCTGGGCAGGCCGGGCGAAGTGCACCGCCCCGGCCGCGGCCGCGAAGGCCTGCCGCGCCGACTCCATGTACGGGGTGTGGAAGGCCCCCGCGACCGGCAGCGGCTTGACCGTTGCCGAGGGCGGCGGCGCGGCGGCCAGCTGCTCCAGGCGCTCGACCGGCCCGGCGGCGACGATCTGGCCGGGGCCGTTGAACGTGGCGGCGGTGAGGCCGAGTTCGTCGAGCCGGGCGAGTACGTCGGGCTGCTCCCCGCCGACCACCGCGGCCATCGAGGTGGGCGTTTCGGCGCAGGCCGCCGCCATGGCCCGGCCGCGGACGGCGGCCAGCCACACGGCGTCGGCGGCGGTCAGGACCCCGGCGAACACGGCCGCGGTGAGTTCGCCGACCGAGTGGCCGGCCGCCACCGCACTGCCCTCGGGCGTCGCCCGGTCCAGCGCCGCGTGCGCCAGCAGGCCCTGGGCGACCAGCAAGGGCTGGGTGTTCTCGGTCCGGGCGATCTCGGCGGCCGAGGCCTTGGTGCCCAGGTGGACCAGGTCGCAGTCGGCGGCCTCGGACCAGGCCCGTACGCGCTCCGCGTGGACCGGGTCCCGCAGCCAGCCGGCCAGCATCCCAGGGGTCTGGGAGCCCTGGCCCGGCGCAATGAATGCGAACATTTGTTCTATCCCCCTTTCGTGTTTGGTGCCCTTCGCACGGCGCGCTGCGCCCGGTGCGGTGTCGGTGGTGGTGCGGGGTGGTGGTGCGCGTGGTCTGGTGCGCGTGTGTGGTGCGCGTGGTCTGGTGCGCCGGCGGTGCGGGTGGTGCGGTGACCGTGGGGCGGCGGCTACTGCCGGCCGGTGCTCCTGGTGAAGCGGCGGATCGCCATGAACGAGAAGCCGGCGAACCAGGCGACGAGGTTGAAGACGGCACCCGCCACGCTGGAGTGCTCCCCGCCGAACGAGTACCCGTCGGTGAGCGGGTAGCGGGCCAGGGTCGCCACCCCGTACATCGGGGTGAACCGCGAGATCTCCAGCATGGTCCCGCCGAGCGGGATGAACAGGTTGCCGAGGAAGGCGAGCGCGGTCATGGTCAGGCCCGGCATGTGCATCACCACGTCGGGCTTCAGGGCCAGCCCCATCCCGATGCCCAGCGCGGCGAACACCGCCGCACCGAACCAGGCGACCAGCAGCGACGTCACCCAGACGCCGGCGTCGGCGTGCGCGCCGGTGGCGACCCCCAGCACCCCGACGATGGCCACCGGCACGCCCGCCATCAGGACCGAGCAGGCCACCTTGACCAGCAGGTACCCGGGCGGCGTGAGCGGGCTCAGCGCGATCGTGCGCATCCAGCCCACCGACTTCTCCACCGAGATGGTGGCCGCCGAGCTGACGGCCGCCGTCGCGGCGCCGTACACGGCCAGGCCGATCATCATCCAGGCGGCGAAGTTGCCGTGCGGCAGCGTCGCGTTGTTCGGGCTCGTCCGGAAGAGGGCGAGGTAGAGGACGGCCGGCAGCAGCACCGTGAAGATCGTGGTCTGGCGGTTGAACCGCCGCCGCAGCTCGTAGCGGACGAAGGTCGGGTTCACGCCGGCGAACGGCGAGGAGCTCGGGCGGGTGCCCGGCGCCGAGAGGGCGGCCATCAGATCCCCTTCTGGACGGAGCGGCCGTTGTTGGTGATGGCCATGAAGGCCTCTTCGAGACTGCGCGGGGCGACCTCGATCTCGGTCGCCGACGTCTCGTTGACCAGCACCCGCAGCAGGGCGTCCGAGTCGGTGCAGCTGAAGAAGGACCGGTCACCGCGCGTGGTGGCGGACCGGACACCGGCGGACCTCGCCACCAGCTCCGCCTCGTACGGGCTGATCAGGGCGGACACCGTGCGTCCGCTGATCGCGGCCCGGATCGACGAGGCCGAACCGTCGGCCACCACCGACCCCTTGTTGATCATCACCACCCGGTCGGCGAACTGGTCCGCCTCCTCCATGTAGTGCGTGGCGAACATGACGGTCATCCCGCGCGCCGCGTCCTCGCGGACGGCGGCCCAGAAGTCCCGGCGGGCCGCGACGTCCATCCCGGCCGTCGGCTCGTCCAGCACCAGGAACTCGGGGTTCGACAGCAGGGCGACCGCGAACCGCAGCCGCTGCTGCTCACCGCCCGAACACGCCGACGCCCGGCGGTTGCGCAGCTCTCCGATGCCGGCCCGGGCCATGCAGCGCTCCGCGTCGGCGCCCGGGTGGAGCGAGGCCAGCATGTGCACCGTGGCCCCGACGGTGAGGTCGGGCAGCAGTCCGCCCGACTGCAGGACGGCCGCCACCTTCCCGGCCCGCACCGCCTGCTGCGGCGCCTGCCCGAAGAGCTGCACCTGCCCCGAGTCCGGGCGGGTCAGCCCCAGCAGCATGTCGATGGTGGTCGTCTTGCCGGCGCCGTTCGGCCCGAGGAAGGCCACCACCTCGCCGCGCCGGATCCGCAGATCCAGCCCGTTCACGGCGGTGAACTCCTCGCCCTTGGCGCTGGTGAAGCGCTTGACGACCGTGCTGAGCACGGCGGCATCGACGGCGGTATCAGGGGACGTCGCCCCCCTCGACGCCGGGCGGGTCTGGTATTCGATCATCTTGAGTGTCCTCACGATTCGGCGGAGGTCGCCTTGGTGAGCACCACTCTCCCGGCCCCTGCTATCCGCCCGAACCGGCGCCGCTACCACCCGCCTATCCACGCCCTATCCATCGCACCCGCCCCATCGGGTCCACCCCGTCGGACCCCTGTCGGCGGGTCGGCACGCGGGCCGGGGCGCCGCGCGGAGGTCTTCTCCCGGACCGGAAACGCGGACGGAGCGCCCACCCCTAGGGGGTGAGCGCTCCCTCCGGTCGGTCGGCCCGGTCCGGTCAGCCCAGCTGGGCCAGGCCCTCGGTGGCGATCTCCTCGAAGACGGCGAGGTCGTTCTCGAAGATCGAGTCCGGGACCGGCCAGTGGATGACCAGCTCGGTGATGCCCAGCTCCTGGTACTTGCCGGCCCAGTCCACGAACGCGCCCACCGACTGCAGAGGCTTCTCCGCCGTCGAGCCCTGGAGCAGCACCTTCTCCAGCGTCGCCACGTCCCGCCCGGTCGCCTCGCAGGCCGCCGTCAGCTTCTCGATCTGCTTCGCGATCACCTCGGGCGCCTGCTCCACCGGCACGTCCGCCGGCCCGCGCGGGTCCCCGTACGTCACCCAGCCCTGGCCGTACTCGGCCGCGAGCCTCAGCCCGCGCGGGCCGGTCGCCGCCACGTAGAACGGCACCCGCGGCGTCTGCACGCAGCCGGGGATGTTCCGCGCCTCGACCGCCGAGTAGTACGTGCCCTCGCGGGTCGTGGCGTCGGTGCGCAGCAGCTCGTCCAGCAGCGGCAGGAACTCCCCGAAGCGGTCCGCCCGCTCCTTCGGCGACCACGCCTCCTGGCCCATGGCCGTCGCGTCGAACCCCGTCCCGCCGGCCCCGATCCCCAGCGTCACCCGCCCGCCGGACACGTCGTCCAGCGTGATCAGCTCCTTCGCCAGGGTCACGGGGTGGCGGAAGTTCGGCGAGGTCACGAGGGTGCCCAGGCGGATCCGCTCGGTCGCCGTCGCGGCCGCCGTCAGGGTCGGCACCGAGCCGAACCACGGCTCGTCCCGGAACGACCGCCAGGACAGGTGGTCGTAGGTGTACGCGGCGTGGAAGCCGAGGTCCTCGGCCCGCCGCCAGATCTTCTGTCCTTCGGCCCACCGGTGGATGGGGAGGATCACCGTGCTCAGACGCATACCGCCGACCCTACGGTAGGCGTCAGAGGCCGGCGCCCTCCGGCTTGACGAGGCATGCCCGGGGGCCGCTCCCCCGGTTCCTGCCGGATCTGTTCACCTGGCGGGTCGAGTACGCGGTGTTCGCCGCCGACCGGCCCGACCCCCTGGAACGCATGGGGACCGAGCCTGGCGGATTCAACGCTGCAGCCAGCTCAGCAGGGTCGTCGCCGTGAACACCGCGCCCGACGCCAGACAGACCGCGCGCGGGGTCAGCCACCCGGGGCCTTCCCGGACGGGCCCCGGGGGCTGGGACTGCGGGACCGGAGCCAGCAGCGCGTCTGCGAAGGCCCGGGCGCTCGGAGGTCGCTCCCTCGGCTCGACGGACATCGCGGTCCGTAGCAGCAGGGCGACGTTCGGTGGAAGCTCCGCTCCGGCCGGGAGCGCCGGCAGCGTCGAGGCGGTCGGCTGGTCGGTCATCAGGGCCGTGGCGCGTCCGCCCGGGCCGAACGGCTTCTGCCCGGTCAGCAGTTCGTAGGCCACGACGGCCAACGCGTACACGTCGGCCCTCGCGTCGATCCCGCCGGTCTGGAAGGCCTGTTCCGGTGCCATGTACGCGGGCGTGCCCGTGGTCACCGTCAGCCCGGATGCGTCGGCCAGGTGCTTCGCGCTGCCCAGGTCCGCCACCAGCACCGCGGCGGGCGCAGGGCCGGTGGAGAGCAGAAGGTTGGACGGCTTGACGTCGCGGTGCACCACGCCCGCCTCGTGCAGGACCTGGACCGCGTAGCCCGCCTCCGCGGCCAGCCGCAGCGCCTCCTGCGGGTCGCACTGCCCGACCCGGTCCGCCAGGGTGCCGCCGCGTACGTGGTCCATGACGAAGTAGGGCCGGTCCTCCTGCACCCCGACGTCGTGCACCCGGACCACCCGCGGGCTGGCGATGCGGCGCAGCAGCCTCGCCTCCGCCAGGAACCGCTCGCGCACATCGGCGTTGGCGGCCCAGTTCTCGGCCAGCACCTTCACCGCGACCTCGGTGTCGAGCTCCGGATCGTAGGCCTTCCAGACCGTCGCGAAGGAGCCGGCGCCGAGCCGCTCCAGGAGGAGATAACGGCCGAGCTTGTGCATGTGGCAGCATTTTGCCGGAGTCGGGGGGAGTGCGGAACTCCCGTTCGGCGGGGTGGGATGCCAGGCGGGACGAAACGGGGGGATCCGGGTGTTCGAGGAAGGTGAGCTGGAACGGCTCGTGGCGGCTGCTCAGGCGGGGGACCCGGGGGCGAGGGAGTACCTGCTGGCCAAGCTGCGGCCGGTGGTGCTGCGTCGCTGCTCGCGCTTCCTGCCCCACCACGCCGATGCGGAGGAGGCCGCGCAGGACGCGCTGCTGTCCATCAGCACGCACCTGGGCGAGTACGGCGGCCACGGCTCCTTCCTGGGCTGGGTGACGGTGATCGCCTCGAACGCCGCCCGGTCCACCTACCGCTCGATGCGCCGGCGCGCCGAGGACAGCCACGCCGACCTCCCCGAGTCCGTCGACCCGCGCACCACCAGCGTCATCGCCGGGACCCGGCTCGACCTGATGGAGGCGCTGGCCGCGCTGGAGCAGCAGCACCCCACCCTGGTGGAGTCCTTCGTGCTGCGCGACCTGGGCGACCTGACCTACGTCCAGGTGGCCGAGGAACTGAACGCCCCGTTGGGCACGGTCAAGGACCGTATCCACCAGGCCCGCCGCTTCATGCGCGAGCGCCTGGTCACCGGTCTGTGAACGGCGGCCGCGCCGTCGTCCGGCCCCGGTCCGCCGTCGCCGCCCTGGTGGCAGCCGCCGCGCTCGGGCTGGCGACCGGCCGGTTCGTCCTGCCGGCGCCCCCCGGCGCCACCGCGCACCCGGCAGCGCGGTCGGGTGCCGCGGTCGGCGGGGCGTCCCAGGGCGCGTCCGCTCTCGCGACGCCCGGCGGGTCCGTCCCGACGCCCGCGACCTCGGCCTCCGGCTCCGGCTCCGCCTCGCCGACCGGTGCGACCGGGCCGGTGACGACCGCGAACCTGCTGGAACCCGCGGCGTTCAGCCAGGAGTTCGGCATCGGGCGGATCCACGTCACCGACCGGTACGGCGACGGGGCTTACGCCAACGCCGCCTGCACCGGCGAGAAGACCCTCGCTCAGACCCTCGGCGGGCGCGGAGCCCACTTCCGCGGGCTGATGACCAGCCCCCGAAGCGACCCGGACGACCCCACGGTGGCCGCCGAGCGCGACGGCCAGGTCGCCCGCGAGGTCGCCGCCGAGACCCCGAGCCCCTCCCGGGCGCAGAACTTCGCCGAGCGCCTGCTGCTGGAGGAGGAGCCCTGCCAGGAGGAACCGCCAGGGCACTGGGTCTACGGAAGGACCACGCCGCTGCAGCTCGCTCCCGACGTCACCGCGAGCTGGATGGGCTACTACCCGGGATCGCTCAACACCACCGGCAGAGCGCCCGAGGGCAAGGAGCCCTGCGGCGGCATCGCCGTGCTGCGCAGCGGCAACCACTACGGGGTGCTGGAGGTCCACGCCTGCCTGGGCACGGCCGCGATGGAACGCGTCGTCAGGACCGCTCTGTCACAACTGTGAAACAGCGGGTCAGGGCTCCAACTTTCCCTCCTCGGGCGGCATCTCCCCGGTTGTACGAGGACGCAGCAGGCGTCCCGACCAGCAGGGGGACCAGATGAACGAGAACCAGGCCGTCCAGCAGAAGTCCGTTCGCCGCAACCGGGTCGCCGCCGCGGCCTGCTTCGCCGCCGCACTGATCACGGCCAGCGTCGTCGGCACCCAGTCGGCCACCGCCGACGGGGCCGCGCACGACGCCGCGCACCGCACCGCGGTCGCCGCCGCCCACCCGGCTGCGGTCGCCGCGCCCGGACTCGGCTCCGCCGACCTCGTCCAGAGCGAGGACTTCCAGAAGGGCATGAACCCGGTCGGCGCGACCGTTGCACTGACCGGACGCCAGGCGCTGTCCGCGTGCTCCGGCGAGGAGACGATGCGCGACCTGACCAAGGACAAGGCCACCGCGTACGCGTCCGTGGACTGGACCTTCGACACCCCCGGCATGCTGATCGAGTCGGCCGCCAGCGCCCCCACCGGGACCGCGGCCGACACCTGGGAGAAGCAGCTCGTCGCGCTCGTCCAGGCCTGCCAGGACGAGCCCGCCGGTCACTGGCACTACGGTGCGGCCCACACCCTGACCGTCACCGGCGGCACCGCCCGCTGGTACCCGGCCTACAACGGCGACGGCGCCGCCACCGGCGGGGTCGCGGTCCTGCGCAGCGGCACCAGGGTCGCCATCGTCGAGCTCACCGGCCAGCCCACCGGCGCCCCGAACTACGTCGAAGGCATCGCCACCGCAGCACTGAAGCGCCTCTCCTCCTGAACACGGCAGCCCGGCCCCGCCCGCGCCGCCGGGCGGGGCCGGCCCCGAACCACCCGGCACGGCCCGTACGACAGCACGGTCGAGGCCGGGAACATCCCCGGCTGCGTGCAGACCGGCTCGGCGTACGACGGGTGAACGAGGCTTGACCGAGGTGGCCGGCGCCCACAACCGCCTTCCACGACGCCTGTCAGCCGCTGCCGCCGCGCCCCAGGGTGGTGCTCCACCGTTCGGCGGTGCCGGCCGCGTGTGCGAAGTGCGCGGCCGCCTCGGCGTCGCGGCCGAGCAGGCGGGCGAGTTCGCCGAGCGTGTACGCGACCGGGCGGATCGCCAGGGTGAAGCCCGAGGAGGGCGGCGGCGCGTCACGGTGGGGGAGCAGGGTGGAGTACAGCTCGTCGGCCCGTTCCTCCTCGCCGAGCGCCACCGTGGCCATCGCCCGGAAGGTCGCGAAGACCTTGAGGAGGTAGTCCGTGCGCAGCGGCCCGACCCGGGCGAGGACGGTGCGGGCCTCGTCCTGCTGCCCGGCGGCGCACAGGGCCGCCGCGAGCAGGTCCGCCATCGGCGGGCCGTACTCCTCGGTCAGCCGCCGGGCCTGCGGGACGAACTCGCCGAGCCTGCCCTGAGCGGTCCGAATCGTCGCCGTCGCGATCTGCAGGAAGCCGTCGGCGTGCGGAGAGCCCTGCCTGGCCATTGCGGCGGTGGCTTCGGCGTACAGCTCCTCGGCGTCCTCGGTGCGCCCTTCGATCAGCGCCCGCGTCGCCAGCGCGGTCTGACCGACCACGACGGGCCCGGGCATCCGGTAGGCCCGGGCCAGTTCCACGCACGTGTCGATGTGGCCGTAAGCACCGGCGACATCGCCTTCGGCGGCGGCGGCGGTCGACAGGCTGAACAGACCGAACCAGCGGAAGGCGGGGAGGTCGTGCTCGGTGGCGAGCCGGACGAGCTCCTCGCTCCGCAGCGCGAGCCCGCCTCCCTCGCGCTCGACATCGAGCTCGCGGACCAGCGCCGCGAGCGCCCTCGCGCGAAGGCCGGGATCCCCCAGGGCCGTTGCGATCTCCACGGCTTCCTCGGCCGCGGCCCGCACCCGCGGGTTCCGCTCGTCGGACAGCTCGGCGCAGTAGGCGAGCAGCAGTCCGCACCGGGCGGCGGGTGTCAGGTCCGGCAGGTCCAGCGACCGGCCGAGCAGGGCGACGACGGGCTCGTCGACCGTGCCGTACGGCCGGGTCTGCCACGGCGTGGGCTCGGACCACGCGGTGAGCGCGCGGACGACCAGCTCGCTCCGTCCGGTGCCGACCGCGCACTCGATCGCCCGCTGCCGGGTCGCGCGGGCGGCCATGACCGCCCCGGCCCGCACCCGGGCGCGCAGCAGCCTGCCCAGCAGGTCGACGCGTTCCGCCTCCCGGTCCTCCGACGGGCCGGCCGGCGTCCGGTCGAAGCAGTCCAGCGCCGCGGCGAGCAGATCGGCCGCCGCGTCGTGGGCGTAGCGGGCGGCCGCCAGGTCGGCCGCGCGCAGGCAGTAGTGAACTCCCTTGGCGGCCGCGGCCGATGCCGCCGACCGCGCGAAGTGGTGGGCCAGTGCGGACACGTCGCCCGAACCGAGTCGCTCCAGGCCGGCCGCGATCCGCCCGTGCATGCGCCTGGCTCGCAGGCCGCTCAGATCGGCGAGCAGCGTGTCGCGCACCAGCGCGTGCGTGAACCGGACGCGGCCCGGGGCGGGCTCGGTCAGCAGCCCGGCGACCAGACCGGCGTCCAGCGCGCCCAGGACTCCGTCCTCGTCGGTGTCCGCAGCGCCGACCAGCAGCTCGACCTCCGCCTCGCGCCCGACGACCGCGGCCAGCCGCAGCACCGCGACCACCGCCTCGGGGAGGCGCCCGAGCCTGCGCCGGACCACGTCCCGTACGCCCTCCGGCACCTCGGACAGGGCCACCAACGCACCTTCGCTGCCGAGCAGTCGGGCGCTCTCCCAGACATAGAAGGGGTTTCCGCCGGTGCGTTCGGCGAGCGCGGCGACCGTCCCGGCGTCCACCGGCCCGGTACCGGCCGCCTTGATCACCTCGGCGACGGCCGCCGCGGGCAGCCCCGGCAGCGGCACCCGCAGCGGCGAGCGCCCCGCGAGCACGGCGAGCTGGTCCGCGAGCGGGCCCCCGGTCTCGTCCGGACGGTAGGCGGCCACGACCAGGACCGGTGTCCCCGGGGGCAGGTCGGTCAGGCCGGTCAGCAGCGCGAGCGTCTCGGCGTCGGCCCAGTGCAGGTCGTCCAGCAGTACGGCCAACGGCCGCTCGCGGGCCACCGCCGCGAGCCACTGCGACACCGCGCGGTTCAGGCGGAACCGGCCGGCGGCCACGTCCTCGTCGGGGCCCCGGCCGGACGCGCGGTCGGAGAGCAGCGGAGCCAGGACCTCGGCGGACTCGGCCGGGGGCGGTGCGGCGGCGGCGATCGTCCGCAGCGCCGCCACCCAGGGCCACCCGGGCGGCGCGCCCTCGTCGTCGGTGGCCTGGCCTTCGGCGACCAGCCAGCCGTCACCACGGAGCCGCTCGCCGAGCCGCTCCAGCAGCTCCGACTTCCCCAGACCCGCCTCGCCGGTGACCAGCGCGACCCCGGGCCCCGCGGTGGCCGTCCGGCCGGCGGCCTCCACCAGCCGGGCGAGTTCGGCGTCGCGGCCGACGAACAGGCGCGTGCCGGTCGCGGGGCGGCGCGACGGAGCCGGGGCGTTCCGGCCTTCGGGCGAGGCCGGCGGCCGGTGCTGCGGAACCTCCGTCGCGGCCTGCAGCACCGCGGTGCGACCGCCCAGGATGGCCGCTTCGAGCTCGTTCAGCGCCGGCCCCGGATCCAGACCCACCTCGGCCGCCAGGACGGCGCGGGCCCGGCGCAGCGTCGCCAGCGCGTCGGCCTGCCGGCCCGCCGCCCACAGCGCCAGTGCGTGCAGGCGCCAGCCCTCCTCCCGCAACGGCTCGTCGAGCGTGAGCAGTTCGGCCTCGGGAACGGTCACGGCGGCATTCGCCGACCTCAGCCCGGCGACCACGTTCAACTCGCGTGCGACCAGCCGCAACTCGTCCAGACGGGCGACCTCGGCACGGGCCCAGGAGTCGTCGACGAACTCGGCGTACGCCGCGCCCTGCCACAGCGACAGCGCCTCGCCGAGCAGGCGCCGCGCGGCCTCCGGCTGCGACTGCGAGACTTCGCGCGCCTCGTGCAGCAACCGCTCGAACCGCCAGGCGTCGACGGCACCGTCGGGCAGGCGCAACGCGTACCCGGGTGGTGCGCTGACCAGCAGGGTGGCCGGAGTGCGCGGCGCCCTGCCGGGCTCCAACAGCCGTCGCAGGTTCGACACGTACGCCTGAAGTGACGTCACCGCCCGTGCGGGCGGGGCGCCTTGCCAGATCTCCTCGACCATCCGGTCGACCGAGACGACCGCGCCGCGCGCCACCGCCAGCCGGGCCAGCACCGCGCGCTGCCGCCGGCCGCCGAGCGGGACGGGCCCGCCGTTCCACTCGGCCGTGAAGGAGCCGAGCACGCGTAGGGAGACCATCACCAGGCACATCGTAGACGGCCCGCCCTCCGCCGGGCGTTCCTCCAAGTCGCTTCCAAACGCCCTCCAGGAGCCCCCGGCGAGGCTTCTCGCATGGACACCACGAACGCACCCGTACAGACCCGTCCGAACACCCGCGAGATGGTGGTCATCCACCGCGGAATGCGCCGCGAGTCGCGACTGCTCATCGAGCTGATCGCCGCCGTGGCTCCCGGAGACACCGCCCGCGCCCGTGTGCTGGCGGACCACTTCCGCGACTACCGGCTCGGACTGAGCAACCACCACCACGGCGAGGACGCGTTCCTGTGGCCTCCGCTGCTGGCCAGGGTCGACCTCGAAGCCGACCTCGTCCTGCGGATGGAGGCCCAGCACGAACGCGTCGCCGCCACCCTCGCGGCGGCCGAAGCGGCCCTGGCCGCTTGGGAGTCGGGGGCCACGGAGGCGGAACGCGACGCGCTCACGGCCGTCCTCGCCGAGCACCGCGCGGTCCTCGTCGAGCACCTCGACGAGGAGGAGACCTCACTGCTCCCGCTCGCGGCACAGCACTTGTGGCTGCACGAGTGGAACGCGATGGGCGAGCACTTCCTGGCCCACACGCCCAAACCCAAGCTGCTGTTCTTCCTCGGCATGGTCCTGGAGGAGGCCGACGCGGCCGAACGCGCGGCGATCCTCGGCGGCCTGCCGCTCCCCGCCCGACTGCTCTGGTACGCCGTCGGCCGCGCGCAGTACGCCCGCGCCACCCGCCGTGTCCGGGGCTGACCACCCCGACCGCCTCCGCCCGGACCGCCCCTACTCCCCGAACTCCCCGAACTCCCCGAAGACAGGAAAGCCATGAAGCGCTTCACCACCGTCCTCTCCGTCCTGAGCGGCCTGTTCCTCCTGTACATCGGCCTTCTCTACCTGCTGGATCCGCAGGCGTCCGCGGCCGGGTTCGGGCTGCCGAGCTGGCCCGAGCATGAGGGCACGGGCTTCCTCACCGTCAAGGGCGGGCGTGACATCTCGATCTGCCTGGGCGTCTTCGCGCTCCTGCTGACCGGCCACCGCAAGGCCCTCGGCTGGGTGCTGCTGGGGCTCGCCTTCGCGCCCCTCACGGACATGCTGACGGTTCTGGGCAACCACGGGTCGGCCGCCACCGCGTACGGCGTCCACGGCCTCGCCGCCGCGATGGTCGTTCTGAACGCCGTACTCCTCCTGCGCGAACGCCCCACCCCGCCCGTCGCCTGAGCAGGCCGTGCACGCAACCGCGGGCATGTCCGGGAAGGGCCACGACCGGCCGGGGGCCGCTCGGGCCGCGAGCACCGGCCGGCGCCCTTCCCCGGCCCGCCGGCAGATGAGGGTGCCGAGGAGTCCGCCCGGTGGCGGTCACGCCGTCCCCGCGGCGCGACCGCCGCTATCCTCCGGCACGGCCGCGCGGGCGGCCGGCCACGCGTTTCGCCAGCCGGGCCGTGAAGTCGCCGGCATCGACGATCGAACTCCATCGCCGGTAGCAGAACCGCATCACCGTGCTGCGGATCTTCTGCAGCTTGAACCACCGCGGGAGTTCGCGGAACGGGATGAACGTCAGAACGTCCGAGACGGGGTCCTCCGCCTGGCCCTTGGGGCCCAACTCCCGCAGCCGTCGGTAGATCCCCGGCGACAGTCTCCCGAAGACCCGCGTCATGTCTCCGGCGGCCGTGCAGCCGCGCTCGCGCGTGGTGAAGTCCGCCGACCGCAGTGCCCGCTCCACCCGCGACGCGACGACGTCGAAGTCCTCGCAGCTGAAGACCAGCCGGATGACGGCCGTCCCGGCGTAGGGGTCGCCACGATCGAACGCCGCATCGATCTCGGCCGGTGTCCGGATCTTGTCGAGCCTCCGCGCGGCGCTCTCGGGGGTGTCCTCCGGCAGGTCGGTCACGTCGTCGTCCTCCTTCGCGGTTCCCCGGTCTCCTCGCAGGACCCGGCGGCGCCGCGGTCGAGGAGGTCGCCACGCGTGCCTCCGGCCCTCCGGCCCTCCGGCCCTCCGGCCCTCCGGCCCTCCGGCCCTCCGGCCCTCCGGCCCTCCGGCCCTCCGGCCCTCCGGCCCTCCGGCCCTCCGCGCCCGGACCGGCCCGGGGTGCCCGGGCCGGTCCGGCGGCGCGCTCCTAGCCGGGCGGCTTCGTGCCGTCCGGCCAGACACAGGGGGAGACGAAGCCGATCTGCAGCGTCCGTTCGGCGTCGCCGATCTCCACGATGCTGGCGGAGAAGTCGTTCGACTTGTTGGTGAAGTAGAGCGACGTCCCGGAGCCGGTCGAGGTGAAGCCCAGTGCCTCGGCCTTGCTGCGGAAGGCGGCGACGTACTCGGCGTGCTTCGCCAGGGGGACGCCGGGCAGCGTCTTCTCGGTGACGGCGTTGACCCGGCCGTCCTCCTCGGAGACCGCGTCGTCCTTGAAGCAGTAGCCGTCGTTCTCCCGCCCGGCGACGGCGGTGACGGGCTGGGGGAACGCGGCCAGTACCTGGGCGATGTAGTCCTGCGTCCGCTGTTTCGCCTCGGCCCGGGTCATGGTCGGCTTGTCGGAGTCGTGGCCGCACGCCGCGACCGTGAACAGCAGTGCCAGGGCCGCGGCCACCCGCCGGGTGCTCGTCCGGTTCATCAGCCGGTCCACTTCCCGGCCGCGACCGCGCCGAACGCCGCGACCGGCGGTGTCCCGGGCTTCCAGTAGTGCGAGTGGTCGGTGTCCCCGGCCGGCAGGTGCTGGGCGCCGAACTCGTCCGCCACCGGGTCGGTGCCGAACAGCAGGCCGGTGCGCGCGGCGTTCTTGATCATGGTGTCCTCGCTGCCGCGGCAGACGTAGACGTGGGAGGGGTCGATGTTCAGGTCCTTGGCGTGGTCGACGCCGACCCCGGGGCTGCCGACGAGGATGACGTCGTCGACCGGGGGCCTGAGGTCCCGCATGGTGAAGCCGACGGTGACGCTGCCGTAGCTGTGGCCCATCAGGGTGTTGTGGGACGGTGCGCCCTCGTGGGTGGTGCGCAGGCCGGTCTGGAAACGGGCGAGGTCCTTCTCGGCGTTCTCGGCGTACGAGTTCGACGAGGCCTCGGGGACGAGGTTCTGCGGCGCGTCGTAGCCCACCCAGGCGATGGTCGCCGTCGTCTTGGTCCGGTCCGCTTCCGCGGCGGTCTTGGCCATCTCGTCCGCCTTGTCGATGTCGCCGGGAGCCTGGCCGAAGCGGGCGTGCGTACCCGGGACGAAGGTGAGCACGTTGTCCGCCGTGTCGGGGTTGTTGATCGCGATGATCGCCCGCCCCTTGCCCGTGGTGTCGAAGCCCAGCAGGAACGCCGGCCTGCCGTCACGGGCCTTCAGCTTGTCGCCGTTCAGCCGGCTCTCGATGGTGTTGATGCTGTCGAGCTTCTCCTGTGCGTCGTCGTGCAGCGTCTTCCACGCGCTGTACATGGGGTTGGTGATGATCCCGCCCGGGGTCACGACGGTCTTCGGCGGCTCCGGGCCCAGCTGGTTGAGCTGGGTCTGGAGGTCCTGCTTGGTCCGCGCCATGCGGATCTGGTTGGCCTCGTCCCGGGTGACGGCCGGGATGCCGTCGAGGTTGCCGATCTGGTCCGGGTGGTTGAGGACGAACCGGTGCTGCTGCTCGTCGGTGAGGCTGTTCCACCAGGCCTTGACGGCGTTGGGGTCGGTGCCGGCGGGGGGCGCCTGGTCGAGGGCGGCGATGGCGTCCTGGTCGGCCTTGGCGGTGCCGGCGTCCAGGCCGGTTCCGCTGGTCGCGTTGTGGGAGAGGTGGTTCAGCCGCTTGGCGATCTCCCCGTCGGAGTGGTCGGCCTCGTTCAGCGCGTCGGTGATCCGCTTGCTGATGTCCTTGGCGGCCGCCTCGGCGCCGTCGCCGGCGTAGTTCGCGGAGGTGGGCTCGTTGTCCCAGGTGATGCGGCCGTCGGCGGCGACGTTGAACTTCTTCGCCTTGGCGTCGTCGAGGGCCTTGATCAGGTGGGACTGGGCCGCCGCGAAGGCCTCGGCGGCGTCGGCGAGGGCGCGGCTGACGAAGGAGATCTCCTGGCGGGCGGCCTGGAGCTTGGTGCTGAGGTCCCGGATCTCCGCCTGCGCCTTGTCGGACGTGTCGCCCGTCCAGTGCGAGGCGGCCAGCCGGTCGGCGACCTCGCGCTGCCACGCCTCCACGTGCTGCCCGAAGGCGGTGGCCAGGGCGTCGTAGGCGTTCTTGGCGATGGTGATGTTGGTGATGTTGGCGTTGTACAGCGTCGCGATGTCCACGGCTACCGGTCCTTCCGGCCGGCGCCTGCGGTCTCGCTCGCCAGTACCGTCCCGAACGGGTCGGTGGCGGCGCCGGCCGGTGCCCCGCCGCCGGCGGCCGCGTTGCTCCCCCGCAGGTGCGCGTAGGCGCTCTGCTCGCCCTGGCGGTAGCCGGCGGCCGTCTGGACGAGCTTGCTGCCGCAGGCGGACATGTCGCCGCCGAGCTTGTCGAGCAGCGTCTTCCAGTTGGTGCTGCAGCTGTGCAGGGAGGCGGCGGTCTGCCAGCCCGCGAGGGTCGCCGACGCCTGGTCGCTCGGAGCGGTGATCTTCGTCGTCTCGCCCGGAATCTGCCCGCCGATGTGTTGTGCGCTCTGCCCGCAGCCGTCCAGTGCGGCCGGATCGACCGTGAATTGCGAGGCCAGATCAGGATTTGGCATGTGAGCTCCCCCGAGCGTTCTTTGTGGTCGGGGCCCCTGCCCCGCCACCGGTCACGGTATCCGACCGAGGCGCTAGTCTTTCCGCCGCACCTGACAATCTGATCATGCGTTAAACGGGGGTTCTTTCAGCATGTCTGCTTTCCGGGGAACGGTCACCGTCCAGCGGGTGCTCGGCGTCGGCCTGGTGGCCGTCGCGGCGCTGGGGCTCACCGCCTGCGGGCCGGACAACTCCTCCGACCAGGCGGGCGGCGGCGCGCCCGCCACCACGGCCCCGGCCACCAAGGCGCCGACCGCCGCGGCCACCGGTTCCGCGGCGCCGACCGGCGGCCAGACCGGCAAGACCGGCGGGGCGGCCAAGCCCTCGGCGGGGGCGAGCGACGGGCCCGAGGGGTTCTGCGACGCCACGCCCCTGCCGGCGGGTCAGAAGTGGGTCTACCCCGTGAAGGGGACGACGGCGACCACGCTGGTCTACAAGGACACCAAGACCGCGTGCGGCGTCAACGACGTCGTCTTCCAGCCGACCGGCGCCGACAAGAGCGCGCCGTTCGCGCCCTCCGCCAAGGGGCACCTGAACTCGGTCATGACGGCCTCGAAGGACGTCAACGTCGCCGACCTGGTGAAGCACATCGGAGAGTGCCTCGCCGACCCGACCGGCACCAAGGGCTCCTACCCCTGCTCGGGCGGCGACTACAAGATCGCGATCGACTCCTCCGGCAAGGTCGTCGAGGCCACCGAGCGCGCCCACTCCTGAACCGGGTCACCGGGTCTCCATAGCCGGACCGGGCGCGACGCGCACGGTGGCAGGCCGTCAAGCCTTTGACGGGCCCGGCTACAGGCTGCTCCTGCCGTGGCGGGGGCGCCGGCCAGCACACTGGGCCGGCCGTCCCCCGCACGGAAGGACTCCCACATGCCGCGTTCCGAACAAGCCCGCCTCCTGGGAAAGTTGGTAGCCGATCAGGCCGCCGCCGACCGGCTCGGGATGCCGGTCGGCGAGTACCGCGGACTGCGCGACGAGGCGCGGTCCGAGCCGGACGGTCCGTCCCGGCGCCGGCTGCTGGCCCGGGCCGCCGCGCTCGGCCTCGGCGCGGCGGCCTTCGGGCCGGCCGGCGTCCGGCCCGCCCGCGCGCAGAGCGCCGTATCCGAGAGGTTCACCGGCCCGGCGCCCCGGATCGCCGTCATCGGCGCCGGCATCTCCGGCCTCAACGCCGCCCTCACGCTCGCCGACAAGGGGGTCGCCGCCACCGTCTACGAGGCCAACCCGGACCGAATCGGCGGCCGGATGTACTCGGGTGGCGGAGCGGTCCGGCCCGGCCTCTGGTTGAACGGACAAGTGTCCGAGTACGGCGGTGAGTTGGTGGACACCGGGCACCACACGGTGCTCCGTCTCTGCCAGCGCTTCGGTCTCGGCACCACCGACGTGGCGGCCGCGTACGGGTCGCAGGCCGAGCAGCACTTCTGGTTCCACGGCGGGTACTACCCGAGGGCGCAGGCCGACGACGACTTCAAGAAGATCTGGCAGCTGATCAAGTCCGACGTCCAGGCGGGCGGCTCCGGCCCGACCTGGAACGACCACGGCGAGGCCGCCGTCCGGCTGGACCGGACGTCCGTCCGCGAGTGGATCGACTCCCGAGTGCCGGGTGGGTCCTCCAGCCACCTCGGGGCGCTACTCGACGTCGCGTACAACGTCGAGTACGGAGCGGACACCACCGACCAGTCCGCGTTCGCACTGCTGCAGATGCTCTCCTGGCAGGCCCAGCCGGGTAGCTTCAACATCTGGGGCGGCTCCGACGAGCGGTACCACATCACCGGCGGGAACGACCAACTCCCTTACGCCGTAGCCGGGGCGCTGCCCGCCGGCACCGTCCGGCCAGGTCACACGCTGACCGCCGTGACCCGCAACGCGGACGGCTCCCAGACCCTCGACTTCGACCTCGACGGCGGCGGCACCCGCACCGTCACCGCGGACCACACGATCCTGGCGCTGCCGCTGCCGATCCTCCAGCAGCGGGTCGACCTCTCCCGGGCCGGGCTCGACCCGATGATGACCGGGGTGCTGCGGAACATGCGGATGGGGGCCTGTACCAAGCTCAACATGCAGTTCTCCGGCAGACCCTGGCGCGGCACCGGCCCGTGGCCCGGCGTCTCGGCCGCCGAGTGCTTCGCCGACCTGCCGTTCCAGCAGGCCTGGGACGTCACCAAGGGGCAGCCGGGCAGCAGCGGCATCCTGGTGCAGTACGGCGGCGGCTCGCTCGCCCGCGGACTCACCCCGCCGGCCGCGTTCACGGACGCCTCGACCCCGTACACCCGGGACCTGGCCCGCGACTACCAGCGCCAGATCGACGTGCTCTGGCCCGGCACGTCCGCCGCCTGGAACGGGCGGGCCACGCTCTCCGCCTGGCACCTCAACCCGTACTCGTACGGCGCCTACTCGTACTGGCCGGTCGGCTACCTGACCGGCTGGGCGGGGTACGAGGGCACCGCCCAGGGGCGTCTGCACTTCGCCGGCGAGCACACCTCGTACGACTTCCAGGGCTACATGGAGGGCGGCGCCTCCGAGGGCGCCCGGGCGGCGGGGGAGGTGCTGGCGGCGATCGGCGCGTAGCGCGCCCGGCGCGGCGCAGCACCGGCGGTACGGCGCGGTACGGCGCATGCGGCTGCGGCCCGGTGCGGTGCGATGTGGTGGCGAGGGCGGGTCGGCAGCGGCGGCCGACCCGCCCATTGCGGTTCGATCACGGCGTGTCCGAATAGTCGACCATGGGTGGGAGTGCGGCGATTAACTTTGTTGGCAGGGGAGTGGACGGGCTCTCATAATTCCTGGTGAGACGCGTGACGGTCGGTCCGGGGAGCCACGGGGGGTGGCCCGCGAGGGGCCCGTGCGCGACATTCCACATGTCCCCCGGGGGAGTTCCTTGTCCGCGCCCGAAAACGTGCCGTCCGCCGCCGATCCGGCGAACGCGGCGTCGTCCGAAACCGCTTCCGCGCCCGATTCCGCGCCCGATTCCGCTGCCACGTCCGCGCCCGGTGGCGGGTCCGATTCCGCGCCTGTTCCCGCTCCCGTGGCCGCGCCCACGTCGGCGTCCGCGCCGGGGGCCGCGCCCGTCGAGGGCGTCGCGTCCCCGCGACGGCTGCCGCGCGCTGTCGGAGTCGTCCTGGCCACCGCCGGCCTGCTCGCCGTGACCGCGGCCAGCGCCGCCGTCACCGTGGCCGTCGGCAAGCCCGACCCCGGGCCGGCCGTCGTCGCCGCAGCGGCCGGTGCCTCGCCGAACGCGGGGCAGAACGGCCGCAGTGCGAGTCCGGGCACCGGCCCGGGCGCGTCGGCCTCCGCCACCGCCCAGGCCACGCCCACCGCCGCGCCGACCACCGAGGCACCGGCCACCGCCGCGCCCGCACCCAAGCCGAGCAGCACCGTCAAGGGCAGCGTCAGCGGCGGCAGGCACGACGGCGACCTGCGCTTTTTCCTGCTCCCGATCCCCGACGGCGGCGAGTCCTACGGCCCGGCCGACGGCATGACGATGACCGACGACGAGGTGGCCGCGAACTTCGGCAACCAGGACGGCATCATGCGCATCCTCGGCTCCTACGGGTACAAGGAGGCCGCCAACCGGACGTACCGCACGGCGGACGGCAAGGCCGAGGTCACGGTGACCCTGATGCGCTTCGCGTCGACCGGGGGAGCGGGCGACTTCGCCAGGAACTACACCATGAAGCTGGACCCGATCGACATCGACGGGGACCCGAACGCCCACGGCTACGTGCACAAGCCCAAGCAGCAGGCCTACACCGGCTCGATGACCGGCATCTCCAGCCAGGGCGACGTGCAGTACACGATCGACGTCGACGTGAAGGGTAATCCGGACAAGGCACTGCTGAGCGAACTGATGAAGCGCCAGCGCGAGTGGCTGTCCTCCGGCGGCTGAGTCCCGCCGCCGCCCGCGTCCGCCGTCACCCTTCCCCTTCTGGAGCCACTCCGTGACCACCGAACCCGTGGAGCCGTCGCCCGCCGACGCGCCCGCGCCGGTCGCCGCACCGCCTGCCGAGCCGCCTGCCGCTGCCGCACCACCGGCCGCCGCCGCGCAGCCCGCACCGGCGCCCGCCCTCCCGTACGCCTTCCCGCCCGCCGAGGCGCCCGCGCCCGTCCACCGCCCCCGCCGTCCGCGGCCGGTGCTGCTGCTGGTGTCCGGGCTGGTGCTCGGCGCCGTCGTCGGCGGCGCCGCCGGCTACGCGGTCCAGGCGAGCCGCCCGCCGACGCCGCTGCCGCCGATCCAGGTCGCGCTGCCGTCCTACCCGGCCGGGTCGGTGGACCCGGCGGCCGCCGCCGCGGCCGCGCCGAAGCCGCTCGCCATCGACGGCGACCTGCGGAAGCTGCTGATCTCCGCCCCCTCCGGCAGCACCGCGTGGGGCGACTACCCGGTCACCCCCAGCTGGATCTCGGTCGGCGAACTCGCCGAGCACAGCGGCCGGTCGGCGGAGGCCTTCAAGAACCTGAACGCCAGGGAGTTCCGGCGCGCCGCCGAGGTCGACTGGATGAAGGACGGGCTGAAGGTCCGGGTCTCGCTGATCCAGTTCTCGGCCGACCGCGCCGCCGAGGCCAAGTCCCGTGCGTCCGGTTACCGGCTGAAGCCGTTCGCCGACGACGCCAACGGCGGCTACCAGGTCGACAGCGAGGCCTCGTACTGGGCCGAGACCACCGAGCAGTACTACCTCGGCACCGCGCTCGCGCAGCGCGGCACGGTGGTGATGGAGATCAAGGTCTTCGGCACCCAGCCCGTGGACCCCGAGGTCCTGAAGGGCCTTGCCAAGCAGCAGTGGGAGCGGCTGGTATGAGCGACAGCAGCGTGACCGGGTCCACGACCCCCGAGCCGGCGCCCGCCCCCGGGGCGCCCCTGCCGCCGGCGTTCGCCGCGGCCCCGTCCGCCCCCGAGGCGCCGGCCCCTGCGAGCCCCGCCCCGTCCTCCCGCCGCCTGCTGCGCGCCACCGGCGCGACCGTCGCGGCGGCCCTGGTCGGTGTGGCCATCGGCATCGGCATCATCAAGACCCAGTACGACGACCCCGCGCCCGTCATCGTCGCCGGGCCGACGGCCGCCCCCGCCCCGACCGCCACGCCGACCCCGTTCGGCGCCAAGTCCAACGGCAACCACTTCGGCTCGCTGCGCGACCTGCTGCTCCCCGTTCCGGCCGGCTACGCGCTCGGCCCGGACGAGGGCGGCTACGGCAACGACGTCGAGCTGAGCGCCGACCAGCTCTCCGCGGAGCTGGACAACGACCTCCTGCAGATCCCCAAGGACAAGCAGGAGAAGCTGCGCCAGTACTGGGAGGGCCTGCACGTCAAGGCCACCGGCGTGCGCAGCTACAAGGCCAAGGCGGACGACCTGGTCATCGGCATGAAGCTGCGCCAGTTCAACCAGCAGGAGGTGCAGAAGCTGAACGAGTACACCGCCGTCTTCACGGGCGACACCGGCATCTTCCGCATCGGCCCCGCGATCCCGAACCACCCCGAGGCGCACTGCTACCTGATGCCCGCCCCGCCGGCCGCCCCGATCGACTACCTGGAGTGCTCGGCAGCCGAGGGCGACCTCCTGGTGGTCATGACCGCCGAGGGCGTGGCACCGCTGCCCAAGGACAGGATCGTCGCCCTCTTCACCCAGCAGCTCGACCGCCTCGCCACCCCGGGAGCGTCCGCATGACCGACCACGCCACCCCGCAGGACAGCGCGGTCGCCCCGCAGGACGGCGCGGCGACCCCCGCCGACGCGCCCGCGCCGCCGCCCGTCGCGCCCCCGGCCGCGTTCGCGCCGCCCTCGCCGGGGGCCGGCACCGGTGCGCCCGCCGCCGCACCCGAGCCGCTG
>NZ_JAGIYX010000046.1:0-50758 GCF_017813315.1 Kitasatospora sp. RG8 | reverse complement strand
CGCCGGTGCCGGCCGTGCCGCCGGTCGCCGCCGCCGCGGAGCTGGCCGCCGCCGTGGCGGTGGTGCCCGCGCCGCCGGCGCCCGCCGCGGCCGGGTCGGCCGGATCGGCGTTGTCCGGCCCACAGGCCGTCAGCAGCATCGCGAGCGCCGCGACCGGGAGACCGGCGCGCAGGACCTTCTGGGTGTTCGTCAAGATGTGTTCCCCGTTGGATGATGTCGTCGATGCGGCGCTCCGGATCAGGTCCGGGCGCCGCCTCTGGCTCGGACGAGGACAATAGCGGGTCGGTTCCCGGGGCGGGGAAAGCCGGGTGGGGCGGGAGGGGTTGCCGTGGTCGTCGCCGTACTCGGAGCGGTGCTGGCGGGCCTGCTGGTGGCGCCGGCGCTGCGCGGGCTGGTGCTGCGGTACGCGGTGCCCGAGGGAGAGCCGTGGTGCACCGCATGTCCGTCCTGCGCAAGGGAGTTGCGCGGACTGCCGCCGACCGGGCGCTGCCCGGGCTGCCGGGAACGGCTGGGCGGCCCGCGGGCCTGGCTGGTGGAGGCGGTCACCGCCGCCGCGGCCGCGGCCGCACTGAGTGCGGCCCACCCGGGTGACGCCCTGCTCCTGCTCTGGGCGGCCGGGCCCGGCGTGGTGCTCGGCTTCACCGACGCCCGGGTGCACCGGCTGCCGTACCCGCTGAGCTGGACGCTGACGGCCGGTCTGGCGCTGCTGCTGGTGGTGCTGGAGCTGGCGGACGGCCGCCCGGGCGCGCTGCTGCGCTGCCTGCTGGTGGCGCTGGCCGCCGCCGCGCTCTTCGAACTGCCCTCCTGGTTCGGCCTGATGGGCGAGGGGGACACCGTACTGGCGCTCGGCCTCGGCGCGTTGCTCGGCCGGTACGGCTGGGCCGCCGCCTTCACCGGGCTGTTCGTGGCCATGGCGCTCGCCGGGCTCTGGGGGGTGGTCAGGGCCGTCGCGGCCCTGGTCCGGCGGCGCCCGGTGCGCGGGCTGGAACTGCCGATGGGCCCGTTCCTGCTGCTCGGCACGCTGGCCACGGTGCTGCTGCAGTAGGCCGGGTGCGGGTGCGAGCAACGGTGTGGGCGCGGAGAACGCGAACGGGCCCGTCGTACCGGTCGGGTACGACGGGCCCGTCCACGGCGCGCAGGCCCCACCCTCAAGGGGCGCCGCGCCGTGGCCCGTCACGGGACTCCGGCCCGCCCCCGGGGCGGACGGCGGGAGTCCGGCGACGGGCCGGGGGAGTTACGGCATCTGGTGGACGAACGGGCCGACCGCGTTGGAGAACGCGTTCCCGTTGTTGGCGTCCCAGTTGGTGGACCAGGTCATCGCGCCGCGGATGGTGGGCCACTTGGCCGGCGGGACGAAGCTGCCGCAGTTCTTGCCGGTGGCCAGGCAGTCGAGCGCGTTGTTCACCACGGTCGGCGAGACGTAGCCGCCGCCGGCCGCCTTGCTGGACGCCGGGACGCCGATGCCGACCTGGTCGGGCCGCAGGCCGCCCTGGATGTGGGTGCAGACCTGCGAGGTGATGAAGTCGATGGTGCCCTGGTTGTAGACCTTGCCGTCGCAGCCGTTCATGCCGCCCGAGTTGTAGAACTGGGTGTTGACGACGGTCAGGATGTCCTTGGTGTTCAGCGCCAGCTGGAAGTAGGCACCGGCGGTGCTGTACATCCCGATGGTCTCCGGGGCCATCGTCAGGATGAAGTTCGGGCCGACCTTGGCCTGGAGGCTGTGCAGCGCGTTGCCGAGGTACGTCGCGTTGACGCCGTTCTCCAGGTCGACGTCGATGCCGTCGAAGCCGTAGTCCTTGATGATCGCGTAGGCCGTGTCGACGAAGGCCTGTGCGGCGGCGGCGTCGTTGACGCTGATCGCGCCGTTCTGGCCGCCGATGGAGAGGATGACCTTCTTGCCGGCCGCGCGCTTCGCGTTCAGGTCGGCGCGGAACTGCGCGTCGGTGTAGCCGCCGAGGGCCTTGGAGAGCGCCGGGTCGAGCGTGAAGCTGATCGCGCCGGTCCTGGTCGGCACGGCGTCGGCGAAGGAGACCGCGATGATGTCGTACGCGCTCTGGACGTCGCCGAGCTTCTGGACGGTCGCGCCGTTGTCGAAGTTGTGCCAGTAGCCGGTCACCACGTGCTTGGGCAGGCCGGTGACGGGCGGCTGGGTGCTGGTCGCGGTGGCCGTGGGGGTCGGCGTCGCGGTCTGGGTCGGGGTGGCGGTCGCCGTCGGGGTCGCGGTGGCCGTGGGGGAGGCGGTCGCGGTCGGCGAGGCGGTGGCCGTGGCGGTCGCGGTGGGGGTGGGCGTCGCGGTCGGGCTCGGGGTGGATGTGCCGCCCGGGCCGCTCAGCACGACGTCGTCCGCGAGGTAGGCGCTCTGGCCGTACCAGCCGTGCAGGTACAGCGTGATGCTGGTGACGTTGGCGCCGGTGGTGAAGGTGGAGGAGAGCTGGTTCCAGCTGCTCTGGTTGGACCACGAGCTCGGGTCGGTGCCGCCGGTGCCGCGCGCGCCGAGGTAGACGTACGGGCCCTGGACCCAGGCGCTCAGGCTGTAGCTGGTGTTGGGCAGCACGCTGACGGTCTGGGTGCACTCGGCGGTGTCCCCGGCGCCCGGGGTGGCCTGGAGCGCGCCGCTGCCGGAGTGGACCGGGGTGGAGACGGTGGTGGCGGCTCCGGTGCACGACCAGCCGGCGAGTGAGCCGGAGTCGAAGCCGCCGTTGGCGACCAGGTTCCCGGCGGCCGCGTTGGCGCCGCCGGCGAAGAGGGCCAGACCGCTGCCGGCGAGGGCGAGGGCGGTGGCGCCGGCGGCGAGGGCCGGAAGGGTGCTGCGCCGGCGCTTGTGCGCGGGCTGGTTCAGCGTACGGGCCATGGAGGTGCGCTCCTGGGGGGAGGAGCGGCCGCCGCGGTGGGGGGCGCGGCGGCCGCGTGTGGGGGAGGGGAGGTCCGCAGTACTGCCTCGGGTGGGGCGGCGGTTCGGTGCTTGTTCCGCCCTGGGTCAAAAGCTGGACTAGACCATTGGCGGTCGTCAAGCATCGATCGTCGGCTTACGGATTCCTTAAGGAATCGGATACCGTTCCGTAGCCGTCGACCCGGCGGCCGCCCGGCGTTCCGGCGGGCGCCTTCCGGCCACCCTCGCCGCGCCGGTCGCAACAGGCTCAGCACAGGACCGTGACCGGACCGCTACCTGCGGCTTTACCCAGCGCGTCCGCGCGGGAGTAGGCTGCGCCGGGGGTTGTGACGCACCCCGGTGAAGAGTTACGGAGGGGCCGAAAACCATGGGTCTGCGCGATGTCGTCGAACGCACGCCGGGTCTGCGCACCCTGCTGGACGGTATGTACGGCCTCTACGGGCGCCGGGTCGAGGTCCACCTCGCCCGCACCCCGCACCACATCGGCGTGATCCTCGACGGCAACCGCCGTTGGGCCAAGGCGACCGGCGGTTCCACCGCCTACGGCCACCAGCGCGGCGCCGACAAGATCAGCGAGTTCCTGGGCTGGTGCGACGAGACGCACGTCAAGGTCGTCACGCTCTGGATGCTCTCCACCGACAACCTCTCCCGGCCGGCGGACGAGCTGGTCCCGCTGCTCGGCATCATCGAGGACGCCGTCACCGGCCTGGCCGCCGCCCGCCGCTGGAAGGTCAACCCGGTCGGCGCGCTCGACCTCCTGCCGCAGCACACCGCGGACGTGCTCAAGCGGGCCGCCGAGGAGACCGCCGGGATCGAGGGCATCACCGTCAACGTGGCGGTCGGCTACGGCGGCCGGCACGAGATCGCCGACGCCGTCCGCTCGCTGCTCCAGGAGCACGCCGGGCGCGGCACCTCGATCGAGGAGCTGGCCGAGATCCTCGACGTCGAGCACATCGCCGAGCACCTCTACACCAAGGGCCAGCCCGATCCGGACCTGGTCATCCGCACCTCGGGCGAGCAGCGGCTCTCCGGCTTCCTGCTCTGGCAGAGCGCGCACAGCGAGTTCTACTTCTGCGAGGCGTACTGGCCGGCCTTCCGCAAGGTCGACTTCCTGCGGGCGCTGCGCGCGTACGAGGAGCGGCACCGGCGGATGGGGCTCTGACCCTGCCGCGGCCCTGGCGTGACCCCGGCTCGGCTCCGGTGTGACCCTGGCCCGGCCCTGGCGTGACCCCGGCTCGGCTCCGGCGTGACCCTGGCCCGACCGCGCTCTGGACGTGCCCCGTCCTCCGGGCCTTCGCGGGAGCCGCCGGCCGGTCGCCGTGCCGTCGGGCCGGGGCACCGCGCCGTCGGGCCGGGCGCCGATTCGCCGGGCCGCCGCGCGACTGCCCCGTAGGAGCTGGCCTACCCGGGCCCGGGGCGAGGCCAAACGTTCACCGGCAATGATCCGTCAGTTCGCCGAGGACGCGAATGCACCGCCCCTCGCCTGGGAATACTCCGGTCAGACCGGCCCCGAGGCCACCGGGGCAGCGGGGGCCGGCTTGCCGCGGATGACGCAGGGTCATCCGCCCTGGAGGCCTAGTGGTCAGTTCCAAGAGCCGCCGGACACCAGACCGGCGCACGTACGTTCTCGACACCAGCGTGCTCCTGGCGGACCCGCTCGCCATGACCCGCTTCGAGGAGCACGAGGTCGTCCTGCCGGTGGTCGTGGTCACCGAGCTGGAGGCCAAGCGGCACCATCCGGAGCTGGGCTACTTCGCCCGGCAGGCGCTGCGACTGCTCGACGACTACCGCATCCGGTTCGGCCGGCTCGACGAGCCGATCCCGGTCGGCGAACTCGGCGGCACCATCCGGGTCGAGCTCAACCACTCCGACCTGTCGATACTGCCGGTCGGCTACCGGGCCGGCGGCGGCGAGGCGGACACCCGGATCCTGGCGGTCGCCCGCAACCTTCAGGCCGAGGGGTACGACGTCACCGTCGTCTCCAAGGACCTCCCGCTGCGGATCAAGGCCAGCTCGGTCGGCCTGCTCGCCGAGGAGTACCGGGCCGAGCTGGCGGTCACCTCGGGCTGGACGGGCATGTCCGAACTGCACGTCCCGGCCGACGACGTGGACGCGTTGTTCGCGGCCGGCCACGACGCAGCGGTGGACATCGAGGGGGCCGCCGAGCTGCCCGTCCACACCGGACTGGTGCTCAGCTCCGAGCGGGGCCGTGCGCTCGGCCGCGTCACCGGTGACGGCAGGGTCCGGCTGGTGCGCGGTGAGCGCGAGGCGTTCGGCCTGCGCGGGCGCAGCGCCGAGCAGCGGGTCGCGCTGGACCTGCTGCTCGACCCGGAGGTGGGCATCGTCTCGATGGGCGGGCGGGCCGGTACCGGGAAGTCCGCGCTGGCCCTCTGTGCCGGGCTGGAGGCGGTGCTGGAGCGGGGGCAGCACCGCAAGGTGATGGTCTTCCGGCCGCTGTACGCGGTCGGCGGCCAGGAGCTCGGCTACCTGCCGGGCTCCGAGACGGAGAAGATGAGCCCCTGGGCGCAGGCGGTCTTCGACACCCTCTCCGCCGTCACCACGCCGGACGTGATCGAGGAGGTCATCTCGCGGGGGATGCTGGAGGTCCTGCCGCTGACCCACATCCGCGGGCGCTCGCTGCACGACGCCTTCGTGATCGTGGACGAGGCGCAGTCGCTGGAGCGCAACGTCCTGCTGACGGTGCTGTCCCGGATCGGCCAGGGCTCGCGGGTGGTGCTCACCCACGACGTGGCACAGCGGGACAACCTCCGGGTCGGCCGGTACGACGGCGTGGTGGCGGTGGTGGAGAAGCTGAAGGGGCATCCGCTGTTCGCGCACATCACGCTCACCCGGTCCGAGCGTTCGCCGATCGCGGCGCTGGTCACGGAGATGCTGGAGGACATCCAGCCGTGATCCGTCCGACCGGGACATAGTCGGACAATACGGTCAATTCCGGGCGTGGGGCCCGCTCCTGACGGGGCGGGCCCCCGTCCCTTTCATCACATCGAGTGCTTTCTGTCCGGAGAACTCCGGTGCGGTGAATGTGAGATGCGCCACGCAACTGGGAATTGCGTCGACAGTGCCCGGTGCGGCATGGTGAGGGTTCTGTCAGGCCCCGCGTACGGCGCGACAGGGCTTCCGGGCAACCGGTGGTCAGGTCCGGATGGTCCGCCAACTCCGGTAGGTGGACGCACAATTGAACACCGATGAGCCGTACGCCGCCCGATTTAAACGCCTGGTCGCCTCACCTCGGCCGGCGCCGGGTCAGTACCTCCCGTGACCAGCACCGTACGGAGGGCAGTGCCAAGGGGCATGTTGCGTCCGCACGGTCACGCGTGGGCGATGCTGGAAGGAATCCATGTGACTCGGATCTCGGTCCGGGGAGTTGCTGTGGCCTCCGCCACCGCCGTCACCGCTGTCGGTGCCGTCGTTGGTATGGCCTCGGGCAGCGAGGGCAAGACGACGCAGACGGTCGATGTCGCCGGCGCGACCCTGCTTGCCGAAGTCCCCTCTGGCGCCCAGGCGCAGACCATCAGCGACAACATCGGCACCCAGGCCTCCGCCCAGCAGGCCGCCGCCGACGCCGCCGCCAAGGCCGCGGCAGAGCAGAAGGCTGCCGAGGAGGCCGCGCGCCAGAAGGCCGCCGCCGACGCACAGGCCAAGGCCGACGCGCAGGCGAAGGCCGATGCGGAGAAGGCCGCCAAGGCCGCCGAGGAGAAGCGCAAGGCCGACGAGGCCGCTGCCAACCGCTCCAAGGCCCGCTCGGCGATGGCCGCCACCGACACGTCGGCCCCGCCGGTCTCGGTCAGCCCGGGCTCGGTCCAGGCGCTCGCCCAGCAGATCGTCGGCAACGACGCCCAGTTCCAGTGCTTCAGTCAGATCGTGAAGCGCGAGAGCGGTTGGGACTACACCGCCACCAACAAGAGCTCCGGCGCCTACGGCCTGGTCCAGGCGCTGCCCGGCTCCAAGATGTCCTCGGTGGGCGCCGACTGGCGCACCAACCCGGCGACGCAGATCCAGTGGGGCCTGAACTACATGAACAGCCGCTACGGCAGCCCCTGTGGCGCCTGGTCGTTCTGGCAGTCGCACCAGTGGTACTAGAACGCCGGTAGCCGGTAGCGGAGATCCGCTACCGCGACCGCTGTCCGACGCAGCCCCCGACCGCTCGATCCGCGGCCGGGGGCTGCGTCGCGTTCCCGTGCTCCGGCGCGGGCGGGCCGCGCCGCCCGGGCTGCGCTGACCAGTGCGCTCGCGGGCGGTGCGGTCCTGGGTGCGGACGCGGGGCGCGGGAAGGGGTCCTGGTTGCTTCCTGCACCGGCCGGTCCGCCGACAGATGGCTCCGGTTCTCGTCCGGACTCCTCCCCGCTGTCCGACGCCTGAAACCCACCGGATCAGGCCGCTTTGTCCCGGTACGGGGCCGTACTGCGGGGCCGCTTCGGTCGTTCGCACCGGTACCGGCCGCGGCCAACCGGGCCGCCCGCCGAACTCGCCGCGCACCGGGCGGGTAGTTTCATTCCTGACGGCCGTGGCGGGACACGGCGTACCGCCGGGCACGGCGGCCCAGCGGTGAGCGGTGGTAGTGACGATGGCACGGGGCGGGAAGGCCTTCAAGGCCATGGCCAAGGGGGCGGCCGTGGTGGCAAGTGCGGTCGCCGTGATCGAACGGCGTCGGCGCGCCGCGATCGCGGCCGACTTCCACGAGCCGCCGATCGAGGTGCCGCCGATGCCCGCGCCGGCGGCCGTACCGGCCGCACTGCCGTCGCCCCGCGAGGAGGCCGCCACTCCGGCACGGGCCGCCTCCGCGGCGCACGCAGCGCCGGCTCCGGCGGCGCTGCCCACCCACGGGGCGTTCGGCCGCGAACTCCACCCCGGACGGCCCGCCACCCCGGCCGAGGCCGTGCCGTGGGGCCTGCGGGTGGCCGCCGAGTCGACCTGGCGGCTGCTGCTGCTCGGCGCCGCGCTCTACGTCGTCTTCACGGTCGTCGACATGCTGCGGCTGGTGGCGTTCGCCGTCCTGGCCTCGCTCCTGATCTCCGCGCTGCTGGAGCCCAGCGTCTCCTGGCTGCGCCGGCACGGCGTACCGCGCTCGCTGGCCGCCGGCGGGGTGTTCATGAGCGGCCTGGCCGGGATCGGCCTGGTCGGCTGGTTCGTCGTCTGGCAGGTGACCACCAACCTGTCCACCGTCACCACCAAGGTCCAGGCGGGTGTCGACCAGCTCCGGGACTGGCTGATCACCGGCCCGCTGCACCTGACCCAGCAGCAGATCACCGACTTCGCCAACCAGATCACCAAGGCGATCAGCACCAACACCGAGCAGATCACCTCGGCCAGCCTCACCGGCGCGCAGATCGCCGTCGAGGTGCTCACCGCCGTGCTGCTCGCTTTCTTCACCACCTTCTTCTTCCTCTACGACGGCGAGCGGATCTGGAACTGGGCGCTGCGCGGCCTGCCCCGGCACTCCCGCTACGCGATGGCCGGGGCCGGACCCAAGGCCTGGGCGACCCTCACCGCGTACGTCCGCGGCACCGTCTGCGTGGCCTTCATCGACGCGGTCTGCATCGGCATAGGCATCCAGCTGCTCGGCGTGCCGATGGCGCTGCCGCTCGCGGTGATCATCTTCCTGGGCGCCTTCGTCCCGCTGGTCGGCGCGCTGGTCACCGGGACGGTCGCGGTCCTGATCGCGCTGGTCACCACGACCCCGTGGACCGCGCTGATGGTGCTGGTGGTGCTGGTCGCCGTCCAGCAGCTGGAGGGCCACATCCTGCAGCCGCTGATCCTCGGTCGGGCCGTCCGCGTCCACCCGCTGGGCGTGGTCCTCGGTGTGGCCGCCGGCTCCATCATCGGCGGCATCGGCGGCGCCATCGTCGCCGTCCCGCTGATCGCGGTCACCAACACCGTGGTCACCCACCTGCGCCGCCGCAACGAGGCCGGCCAGGCCGTCTTCACCGCCCTCGAAGCGGCTCGTGAGGCCGCCGTGGCGCGGGCGGGGCACGCCGAGGCCCCGGCCCCGGCGCCGGCCGTCGACTAGCTAGGCGAGAGCGGCGATGCCGAGGTAGGGGAGCACCGGCGCGGCCACGGCGCCCAACAGGGCCGCCTGACCGGTCAGGGCGATCCGCACCACCCGGGCCCAGTCGCGGGCGGGGGTGAGGGCCATCACCGCCCATGCGCAGAGCCCGGCGAGCAGCGGGCCGGCCAGCGGGGACAGCGCCAACGCGACGGAGTATCCGCCGTCGCCGAAGCCGGCCACCGCGATGGTGATCGCCAGCCACCCGGCGACCGTGATCGTGACCAGGCCCCAGGTGATCAGCGCAACGGTCGGCCAGACCGAGTGCGGTGGCGGTTGCCTGAGATCGGCCATGCGTCGTCCCCCCAGAGTTGATCTTCCTCTCCCAGGACGCCGCACCGGGCCGGCACGGTTCCGGCGCAAAACGCCGACGGGCCCCGGTCCGGACCGTTGGGTCCGGGCCGGGGCCCGCTGGGTGTGGTCCGGGCCCGTCAGACGGTGACGGTGGCCAGGGCGGCCTCGGAGTCGAGGACGCCGGCGACGGCCTGGAGCACGGCGGCGATCTTGATCGAGGTCTGGATGACCTCGCGCTCGACGCCGGCCTTGCGGAGCACGGCCTCGTGCGAGTCGAGGCACTGGCCGCAGCCGTTGATGGCGGAGACCGCGAAGCACCAGAGCTCGAAGTCGATCTTCTCGACGCCCGGAGTGCCGATGATGTTCATCCGCAGGCCGGCCCGCATGCTGCTGTACTCCTTGTCGGAGAGCAGGTGCGTGGTCCGGTAGTAGACGTTGTTCATCCCCATGATCGCGGCCGCGCCCTTGGCGGCGTTGTACGCCTCCGGGGAGAGGTTGGCCTTGGCCTCGGGCTCCAGCTCACGCAGCACCGCGGCGCTGCGGGTGGCCATCGCGCAGGAGAGCACGGTGCCCCAGAGCTGCTGGGCGGGGAGGTCGGAGTTGCCGATGACCGCGCTCAGGTTGAGCTTGAGGTCCTTGGCGTAGTCCGGGAGGGCGGACTTCAGGTCGTCGAGGGCCATGGTGGTCAGCCCGCCAGCAGGGCCTGGGCGTCGAGGGTGTCCTCGCCCTTGGTCCAGTTGCACGGGCACAGCTCGTCGGTCTGCAGGGCGTCGAGCACCCGCAGGACCTCCTTGGGGTTACGGCCGACGGAGCCGGCGGTCACCATGACGAACTGGATCTCGTTGTTCGGGTCGACGATGAACACCGCGCGCTGGGCGGTGCCGTCGGCGGCCTCGACGCCGCAGGCGCGCATCAGGTCGTGCTTGACGTCGGCCAGCATCGGGAACGGCAGGTCGCGCAGGTCCTTGTGGTCCTTGCGCCAGGCGTGGTGCACGAACTCGGAGTCGCCGGAGACGCCGAGGATCTGGGCGTCACGGTCGGCGAACTCCTCGTTCAGCTTGCCGAACGCGGCGATCTCGGTCGGGCAGACGAAGGTGAAGTCCATCGGCCAGAAGAAGACGATCTTCCACTTGCCCTCGTAGGACTTGTGGTTGATCTCGGCGAAGGCGTTCGCGGCGTCCAGGTCGACGCAGGCGTTGAGTTCGAACTCGGGGAACTTGTCACCGATCGTGAGCACGTTCGCTTCTCCTGAAGTGAGACTGAGGGGAGTTTGTCCGGATTGCGGACACGTCCCACGATTCCACATCGTGGACTGATCAGGGAAATAGCTAGACTCGATGTGTCTGATCGGAGAGAGCTATCAATATCCCCACGCCCCCCTCCCGCCCCAGGCCCCGCAGGGCCGTCGCGTCCAAACCCGAGACCCCTGTGGCAAGCGCCACAGTCCGCGGGCCGCGCACGCCGACGGTCGCGCAGCTCAGGGCCTTCGTCGCGGTGGCCGAGCACCGGCACTTCCGGGAGGCGGCGGCGGCCACCGGGACCAGTCAGCCGGCGCTGTCGGGGGCGGTCGCGGCGCTGGAGGAGTCGCTCGGCGCGCAGTTGGTCGAGCGTACGACGCGCAAGGTGATCGTCACTCCATTGGGGGAGCGCGTGCTCGACCATGCGCGCCGGGTGCTGGCTTCCCTGCAGTCGCTCACCGAGGAGGTCGAGGCCGCCCGCCGGCCGTTCACCGGCCCGCTGCACCTCGGCGTCATCCCGACCGTCGCCCCGTACCTGCTGCCGGACGTGCTGCGCCTGGTCCGCGACCGCTACCCCGAGCTGGAGCTGCACGTCCACGAGGAGCGCACGCCCTCGCTGCTGGAGGGGCTGGCCGGCGGACGGCTCGACGTCCTGCTGCTCGCACTGCCGGCCGGCGGCGGCTCGCCGACCCGGGACATCCCGCTGTTCGACGAGGACTTCGTCCTGGTCACCCCGCCCGACCACCCGCTCGCCGGGCGGGTCGACGTCCCCCGGGACGTGCTGCTCGACCTGGACGTGCTGCTGCTGGAGGAGGGGCACTGTCTGCGCGACCAGGCCCTCGACATCTGCCGCGAGGTCGGCGCCGATCAGGCCGGCGGCTCCACCACCCGGGCGGCCGGCCTCTCCACCCTGGTCCAGCTGGTCGCCGGGGGCCTCGGCGTCACCCTGCTGCCCGCCACCGCGCTGGACGTCGAGGCGGGCCGCACCGACCGGCTGGCCGCCGTCCGCTTCGCCGCCCCCGCGCCGGGCCGCCGGATCGGGCTCGCCACCCGGCCGGGTTCGGCCCGCAGTGCCGAGTACGACCGCTTCGCCGCTTCGCTGCGCGAGGTGCTGGCGGAGCTGCCGGTCCGGATCGTCGGGTCGTAGCGGCGCCTGCCCCCCGCGTGGCCGCCCCGGTTCGGGGCGCGGGCGGCCGTCCAGAGGTGGGCGCGTGCCGCCCGCCCGGGCTCAGGCCGCCTGGGCCGGCGTGCCCAGGCAGAGTCCGACGGTGGTGGCGACCAGCAGGTCCAGGGCCCGCAGTGCCTCCTCGTCGGGCTCCGCGTGGTCGGCCCGGAGTACCAGATGACGGCCGCACAGGCCGTCGAAGCCCGCCAGGAACTGGATGGCGACCTCGCGCGCGGGCTGGGCCAGCGTCAGGCCGTGCGCGTCGGCGAGCGCGGTGAGCATGGCTGCCGCGATCCGCTCGGTCTCGCCCTGGAGTTCGCGGATGATCTCCTGCAGCTCGGGGTCGCGCATCGCCAGCGTCTCGACCTCGGCCAGCAGGATGCACCGGCCCGGTTCGGCGACGGTGCTGGTCCAGAGCGCGTGCACCAGCGTCCGAACCTGCTCCCCGAACGGCCCGTCGCCGGGGGAGGCGGCGTGCACCTGCTCGATGAAGTCGGCCATCAGCTGCTCGGTCACGGCCCGGTAGAGGTCCTTCTTGGTGCCGAAGGTGTAGTGCACCGTCGCCTGTGCCACGCCCAGCTCGGCCGCGATCGCACGGGTGCTGCCGGCGGCGACGCCCTCGCGGCTCATGAGGTCGATCGCGGCCCGGATCAGCTGCGGGCGTCGTTCGGAGGCGGGGACGTGGGCCATTGACTCAGGGTATCGCCATGGTCAAGCAACGTGGTCGAGTGAATTGGTCACCCACTCCTGTCGCTCGACTTTGTCACTTGAACAACTTGCGCGTACCGTGGGCCGGGACCTGTTCAGGCACCTGCCTGCCCGACCGATCAGACCGAGGGGTCACCCATGGCCACATACCTCTACCGACTGGGCCGCTACTGCTTCCGGCGAAGGCGGGCCGTGCTGGCCGTCTGGATCGCGGTGCTGATCGCGGTCGGCGGCGCCGCCGGGGCCTTCGCCGGCAAGACCAGCGAGGAGTTCAAGGTCCCCGGCACCGAGGCGCAGAGCACCCTGGACCGGATCAAGGGCACCTTCCCCGAGCAGGGCCACGGCTCGGCGCAGGTGGTCTTCGCCGCCGGCGGCCCCGGCGGGATCACCGCACCGGAGGCCGCCAAGGCCGTCACCGAGGCGGTCGGCCGGATCGCCACCGCCCCGGGCGTCTCCGCCGCGCCCGACCCGTACGCCGCCGGCGCGGTCTCGCCGGACGGCCGGGTCGCGATCGCCCTGGTCTCCTTCGACCACAAGCTCGGCGATATCACCGAGCAGCAGCGCGACGCGGTGAAGGCGGCCGCCGAGCCGGCCCGCGCGGCCGGGCTGACCGTGGCCTACGGCGGCGACGCGTACAACAAGATGGCGCAGGTCGACGGGGGCGAGGCGGTCGGGCTCGCGGTGGCCGGGGTGGTGCTGGTGATCACCCTCGGGTCACTGGTCGCCGCCGGGCTGCCGCTGCTGACCGCCCTGGTCGGCATCGGCGTGGCGATGGCCGGGCTGCTCGCGCTCTCCGGCTCGTTCGAGATCATCAGCACCGCGCCGGTGCTCGCGCTGATGGTCGGCCTGGCCGTCGGCATCGACTACGCGCTGTTCATCCTCTCCCGGCACCGCCGCCACCTCGCCGAGGGGCTGGAGCCGGACGAGGCCGCCGCCCGCGCCAACGCGACGGCCGGCAGCGCGGTGGTCTTCGCCGGCCTGACCGTGGTCGTCGCCCTCGCCGGGCTGGCCGTCGCGGGCGTGCCGTTCCTGACCGTCATGGGCCTGGCCGCCTCCGGAGCCGTGGTGGTGGCGGTACTCGTCGCGATCACCCTGCTGCCCGCGCTGCTCGGCTTCGCCGGCCGCGGCATCGACCGGCTGCCGGTCTGGCGGCGCGCGGTGAGGCCGTCGGGGAAGACGACCCTCGGCGAGCGCTGGGCGACGTTCGTGGTGCGCCGGCCGCTGGCCGTCCTGCTCGCCGGGCTGACCGCGCTGACCGCCCTCGCCGTGCCCGCGGCCAGCCTCAGCCTGGGCCTGCCCGGCGGTGGCTCGCAGGCCGCCGGCACCGATGCCCGCAAGGCGTACGACCTGATCAGCGACGGCTTCGGCCCAGGCTTCAACGCGCCGCTGGTGGTGGTCGTCGACGCCAAGGGCGCGGCGCAGCCGGAGCAGGCGGTGCAGGGCGTGGCGGCGAAGCTGGGCTCGCTGAAGGGCGTGCAGACGCTGCTGCCGCCGGCCGTCGACGGACCCAGCCGGACGACGCTGCTGACCGTCATCCCGCGCACCGGTCCGGACCACGCCGACACCAGGCAGCTGGTCAACGAGATCAGGGACCAGCGCGACGGGCTCCGGGCCGCGACGGGCGCGCGGATCGACGTCACCGGCACCACCGCCGCCAACATCGACGTCTCCGCCAAGCTCGGCGACGCGCTGCCGCCGTTCGTCGCGGTGATCGTCGGCATCGCGGTGGTGCTGCTGGCCCTGGCCTTCCGCTCGATCCTGGTGCCGCTGAAGGCGGTGGCCGGCTTCCTGCTCAGCATCACCGCCTCGCTCGGCGCCGTCGTCGCCGTCTACCAGTGGGGCTGGCTGGACGGGGTGATCGACGTGCCCAAGGTCGGCCCGGTGGTGAGCTTCGTGCCGATCCTGCTGATCGGGGTGCTCTTCGGGCTGGCGATGGACTACGAGCTGTTCCTGGTCTCCGGGATGAAGGAGCACCACGTGCACGGCATGGCGCCGCGGGACGCGGTGGTCGCGGGGGTGAAGAACGGCGCGCGGGTGGTCACGGCGGCGGCGCTGATCATGGTGTCGGTGTTCGGCAGCTTCGTCTTCGGCCACGACCCGATCGTCCAGCCGATCGGCTTCGCGCTGGCGGTGGGCGTGCTGGTGGACGCCTTCGTGGTGCGGATGGCGCTGGTGCCGGCCGCGATGGCGCTGTTCGGCCGGGCGGCCTGGTGGTTCCCGAAGAGCCTGGAGAAGGTGGTGCCGCGGGTGGACATGGAGGGCGAGCAGCTGATGGCCAGGCTGGAGCGGCCCTCCGCCGAGCCCGTGAAGACCCCCGAGCGGGTCTGAGCCCACCGCCCACCGCCCGCCGCACCATCACCGCATCACCGCACCACGGCATCACCGCATCACCGCGGTACTCGCGGTACTCGCGCGGCTCCCGGCGGTCTCGCCGGGGGCCGCGTCCCGTCACGGCAGCCGTTGCTCGAACCAGACCACCTTGCCGGTGCCCAGCCGGGTGGCGCCCCAGCGCTCGGCGCAGCGGGCCACTATCTGCAGCCCGCGCCCGCGTTCGTCCTCCGGCCCGGTGCGGCGCGGACGCGGCAGCAGCGGGCTGTCGTCCCCGACCTCGCACCGCAGCCGGGTGGTGCGGACCAGGCTCAGGGTGACCGGCCGGGTGGCGTGCTGGACGGCGTTGGTGACCAGCTCGCTGACCATCAACTCGGTCGCCTCGCTGAGCCCTTCGAGCCCCCAGCGGCGCAGCGTGTGGGCGGCCAGCCGGCGTGCCCGCCCCGGGGTCTCGTTGCGCGGCTGGAGGTACCAGTGCGCGACGTCGCCGGCCGGGATGCCGTCGAAGCAGGCGGCGAGCAGCGCGATGTCGTCGCCGCGGTCGCCCGGTGGCAGGATCCGCAGGGCCTCCTGGCAGAGCTGCTCGGGGGCCTGCGGCTGCACGGTGGCGAGCCGGGCCCGGAGCAGCTCCAGCCCGTCGCTGATCGGACGGTTGCGGGTCTCCACCAGGCCGTCGGTGAAGAGCAGCAGTGCGGAGCCGGGCGGGGCGGGCAGCTCGACGGAGGAGAAGTCGACGCCACCGACGCCGATCGGCGCGCCCGAGTCCAGCTCCAGCAACTCGGCCGTGCCGTCCGGCCGGACCAGCACCGGTGGCACGTGTCCGGCGTTGGCGAGCACCACCCGGTTGGCGATCGGGTCGTAGACCGCGTACACGCAGGTGGCCAGGTGCTGTTCGCGGCCGAGCCGTTGGGCCTGCTCGTCGAGGTGGTACAGCACCTCGTGCGGCGGCAGGTCGAGTGCGGCCAGGGTCTGTGCGCTGGTGCGGAGTTGGCCCATGATGGCAGCAGAGGTGAGCGAGTGGCCCATCACGTCGCCGACGATCAGCGCCACCCGGTTCCCGGGCAGCGGGACGGCGTCGTACCAGTCGCCGCCGACCTGGGCACCGCGCTCGCCGGGCAGGTAGCGCTGGGAGAGCCGGACGCCGTGCGGCTGGGGGAGGCGCAACGGCAGCATGCTGCGCTGGAGTTCGTTGGCTATCTCCCACTCGCGGGCGTACCGCAGCGCGGTGTCGACGGCCAGGCCGGCCTGGGTGGTGAGGTGGGTGGCGGTCGCGGTGTCGGCGGCGTCGAAGCCGGGGCGGCCGGTCTTCTCGGGCGGCCGGCGGATCAGCACCAGCAGGCCCAGGACGGCCTTGCGCCCGCGCAGCGGCAGGGCGAGCACGGAGCTGCCGGCGCCGAGCCGGGCCAGCCCGCGGGCGCCGTACAGCTCGCGCAGCAGCTCGGTGGTCCGCTCGGTGGCGCGGTCGGTCGTCCCGTCGGCCCGCCCCGCCGTGCCGAGGACGGCGGCCTCGGCGGGGCGGCGGCTGAGCAGGGTGTGGGCGAGCGCACCGCCCCGGGTGACCGGCGTGGCGGGTCCGGTGTCGGCGGTCGAGCGCGAGCCGTACCGGCTGCCGTGCCGGGACCCCCGGTGGTCGCCCCCGGCGGTGGGCCGACCGCGGCGGCCCAGCCGGGTGCCCAGGCTGTGGTGGATCCGCAGCTCGTCGGGGAACCCGGGCTCGCGCTCGACGTTGGGCAGCGGGTCGCGCAGGTGGACGATGGCGGCGTCGGCGAGGGTCGGCACCAGCACCCGGCAGATGTTGCGCAGCGTCGCCGCCAGGTCGAGGGCGCTGTTGACCCGCCGGGTGGCGTGGTCGAGGAGGGCGAGGCGCTCGGCGACCTCACCGGAACCGGTTTCGCGAGGTGGCGGGCGGCGTTGGCCCGGAAGGGCAGGCGGCTGTCCGGCCTCGGGTTTGAGCTGGTCGCGCACGGCTGCCTGTCCTGGGAGTGGTGTCGGGTGCTGGTGTTTCCGGGGTGCGCTGGTCTCAGCCGACGCGTCGACAGCGCAGGAACAGTTGCTCCTCCGGCGGCAGCGAGGTGCTGGCCGGCGCGTACGAATACCCCGACCGATCCTCGACGGCGAACCCGGCCTCCACCAGAACCCGTTCCAGATCCTCGCGCAGATACCCGCTGATCCGCAGCTCCCGTCCGAGGAACGGGAGTGGAACGTGATCCAGGTCCGCCTCGACCATACCGAGCGCCAGCAGCCCGCCGGGCCGCAGGAGCTCGCGCAGCCGGGCGAGCACGACGGGGATCTCGTCCTGGGGGAGCAGGATGAGGGAGAAGAACGCGGTGACGGCGGCGAACCCGCCGTGCCCGGCTGGGCCGAGCGCCGGGACGTTCCAGGCGTGGCCGGCCCGGTCGGTGGCCAGGTCGTACATGTCGATGCGGTGGAACTCGGGCGGGTACGGGTACGGGCCGTGCTGCCCGGTGCCGCGTGCCAGCGTGAGCATCACGTCCGAGAGGTCCACGCCGGTGACGCGCATTCCGGCGGCGGCCAGCTGTCGGACGGTCGGGTCGCCGGTGCCGCAGCCGACGTCCAGCACGGCGGCGCCCGGTTCGAGCTGTGCCAGCAGCCGGCGCCCGCAGGCGAGCTGGCCGTCCTTGGCGGGGAAGGCCTCGGCGTAGCCCGCGCCGATGGTGTCGAAGGCGACCGCCTGCAGGGCGCGCTCGGCACGCCGGTGCAGTACGTCGGGCTCGTCGCCGCCGTCCGCGTCCTCGTCGAGGGGGAACGGGTCGGATATCTGTCCGGTCGTCACGATTGAGAGGCACCTTTCCACCCGGGCCTCCGGTCGGCTGTACTCGGCGTACGAGGCCGGGCCGCGTTCGTCCCGGCGCCCGTGCTGCCTCGCCGGCCCGCTGCCGGTGGCGGTACGTCACGCTCCCCGCGTCACACTGACTGCACTCTGACACCCGACTGCACTCAGACACTCTGCGCAGAGACGTTCCGTGCGCGGATACGGCTCCGTGCACAGGGACACTCTGCACCGTGGGGACGCCGCCGCGCCGCCGTTTCCGGATGCTCTGCCGGATAAGTGCACTCATGTGTGTACTGGCATCTGAGAATATGCGTGATCACTCCGTCATGGGGTCCGTTTCCGGCCAACTCGTGACAGTTGGGCGCTGTGACCCGGGTTGCGGAAGCACGGGGTTGCGGGCCGGGGTGGTGCGTCCGGGCGCCGCGCGCCGCACGGTTCGCTGGCACTGCGGTCCTGACCTGGGACTTTCCGCTGCGCCAGGCCGACAACCCGACGTTTATTGAACGTCAATCGGTCCGGTGCACAGTGGAGTCCAGCGCCGGGGAAGCGTTGAGGGTGCTCCCGCAGCCGGGGGGCTGCGGGAGCATCCAACGCTCAATGGGGGGAGCCTCCAGTCGGGGGACGGAGGCTCAAGGCGCGAGGGGAGAGAGGGGCTCGGTGTGCTGTTGGGAGATGAGGTCCGCCACGGGGGAGGCCTCCGGCACACCGAGCCGCGTGAAGACGACGTGCGCCTCCTGGAGACACGCCAGCCCGCGCGCCGGCTGCGCGAGCCCGAGCAGCGCCTCGCCGAGCGCGGCATTGGCCAGGCCCTGGCAGTAGGCGGAGTCCATCTCCAGCCCGATGGCGAGGGACTCCTCGGCCGCCTCGGCCGCCTCGGCGTGCTGGCCGGCGGCGAGGAGACTCACGGCGAGCCGGGCCAAGGTGTAGCCCTCACGGAGGCGGTTCTGCTGGGACCGGTAGAGCCGGTGCGCCTCCTGGAGGTGCGCGACGGCGGTACCGGGTGAGCCGCCGGAGGAGAGGACGACGCCCAGCTGGTACAGGGTGTCGGCCAGGCAGGGACCGTTCTTCGAGGCTCGTGCGCTGGTGACCGCGCCGGTCGCGGAGCGCACGGCGGACTGCGCGTCCCCGACGTCGAGCTGGGCCCGGGCGATGTTGCCCAGCAACCGCGCCTCACCGATGGGTGCGCCGACCACCCGGCTGATGGCGAGGGCCTGTTCGAAGAAGGGGAGCGCCTCGGCGGAGCGGTTGGCGACGCTGAGGATGATGCCCAGGGTGTTGGTGGTGGCCGAACGCAGGATGGTCACATCGTCCGCGTCCTGCAGGCGCAGGCTCTTCAGCAGCGAACGCTCGGCACTCTGGAAGTCGTTGGTGATCGACTGCAGGGTTCCGAGGGCGAAGTGCACCCGGGCGAGCGCGGCGGAGTCCCCGTACGCCTCGGCGTTCCGGTCGGCGATCTCCAGCATGTACCGCACCCGCGGGCCGTGGGTCGGGTCCTCGACCAGGCTGTCCAGGATGATCAGCAGGTCGACCGCGGGCCGCAGCAGCGTGCTCGGTCCGTGGACGGCGGCCTCGACCGAGCTGAGCAGGAGCGCGATCTCGCTGCGGAGCCACTCCCGCGCCGATTCGCTCGCCGACAGGTCCAGGCCGCGCGAGCTCAGGCCGTTGAGGGGCTCGGGCAGCTGGTCGTCCGGCTCGATGGCCCGGGCCGCGTTGCGCACGGTGGGCAGCAGCAGGTCGAGCAGCCGCCGCACGGCTGCGTGCTGTTCCTCGACGTCGCCGATCCGCTCGTTCTGGCGCTGTGCGTAGAGCCGGAGCAGGTCGTGGTAGCGGTAGCGGCCCGGTGCGAAGCACTCCAGCATGTTCGCCTCGACGAGCGCCTCGGCCAGCTGCTCGGCGGAGTCCTCGTCGACGCCCAGCAGGGCCGTCACGGCTGCGAGCGGGAGGTCGGGGGAGTCGATCAGGGAGAGCAGTCGAAAGGCCCGGGCCTCGGCGGGGGAGAGCTGCCCGTAGCCGAGTCCGATGGTGGTCTCCACCGCCAGGTTGCCGAGCTGGAGCTCGTCCAGACGGCGCCGCTGATCGGCTAACCGCCGGGCGAGGTCGGACACGCTCCAGCGCGGTCGGCTCGCCAGCCGTGCGGCGGCGATCCGGACCGCGAGCGGCAGGAAACCGCAGGCCGTGACCACGGCCATGGCCGCTTCGGGCTCGGCCGCCACGCGCTGCTCGCCGACGATGGCCGAGAAGAGCGCCAGCGCCTCCGCCGGGGTCAGCTCCTCGACGTCCACCAGGTGGGCCCCGGGAATCCCGGCGAGCCGGGACCGGCTGGTCGCGAGCACCGCGCAGCCGGACACCCCGGGGATGAGCGGCTGGATCTGCCGTGCGTCCTGGGCGTTGTCCAGGAGGATCAGCATCCGCCGGCTGGCGAGCAGCGAACGGTAGAGAGCCGCACGCTGTTCGAGCGAGTCGGGGGTCTCGGTGACGCCGAGCGCGTGCAGGAAGTCGCCGAGCACCACGGCAGGGTCGGCGGGCGAGGCGCCGGCACCGCGGAGGTCGACGTACAGCTGCCCGTCCGGGAACTCGGCGCGGACCCGGTGCGCGACGTGGACGGCGAGGGTGGTCTTGCCCACGCCGCCGATCCCCGCCAGCGAGGTGACGACCACGGCCTGGCCGGTGGCGTTCATCAGGACGGAGGAGAGGTCGGCCACCAGATCGGTGCGCCCGCTGAAGTCCGAGACGTCGGCGGGCAGCTGGGCCGGCGGGGTCACCGTGGCCGGGAGGTCTTCCCGGGCCGGACCGCTGACCGCCGCGACGGCGGGGAGCGTCAGGGCCGGGTCGGCGGCCAGGATGCGCGAGTGCATGGTGGAGAGGCCGGCGCCGGGCTCGACACCGAGCTCGTCGATCAGGAGCTTCCGGGTGTCGGTGTAGACGCCCAGTGCCTCCGCCTGGCGGCCGCAGCGGTAGAGCGCGAGCATCAGCAACTCGCGCAGCCGCTCCCGGAGCGGGTGTTCGGCGGTGAGCGAGCTGAGTTCGCCGACCATTTCGGCGTGCAGGCCGATGTCGAGGGCGGCCGCGCACCGCTCCTCGGAGACGGTGACGTGGCGCTCGGCCAGGCGCAGCCGCTGTGACTCCGCGTACGGACCCGGGACACCTGTCAGAGCCCGGCCGCTCCACAGGCCGAGCGCGCTCGCCAGAAGCCGGTGCGTCTCGTGCAGGTCCCCGGCCGTGCGGGCCGCGCTGGCCTCCGACGTCCGGTTCTCGAAGACGGCCACATCGAGGGCGTCCGACGGAATGCGAAGTGCATAGCCGTCACTGACCGAGATGAGCAGTTCCGCCGGTCGGCGAATTTCGCGCCGCGGCTCGATGACTGCACGCAGACGGGAGATATATGTCCGCAATGCGGCAATGGCCTGAGCCGGGGGGCGATCGCCCCACAGCCCATCGACAAGATCCTGAGTGGTGACGGGCCGGCCGGAGTGCAGGAGCAGCGCGGTCAGGACCGCCTGTTGCTGTGGTGAGCCGAGCGCGAGCGACTTGCCGTCGAGCCATGCCTGGACCGGACCGAGTACCTGGAAGCGCAGCGCTGGTGCGGGCGGCGTCTCCCGAAACTCCATGAAGTCCCCCGATGGCCTGTGGTGTCGATTTCGCGAAGGACGCTCGGCGGTCCGCCGTGTGGTGGCCTCAGCTTAGGCGGAGGGTCGACTCTGCCGGACGGCACAGCAAGCCGCACGATGTTTATCGGACATTTAATCAACCCTACGATACTGGCGACGCGCCCGCGCCAAGCCGGTGGGGCTGAAGACATTTGATGACCGAAAGGCGGCCGTCCATGGCCAACAACCAGAGCGAGACCCCCGCGCCGACCACGCCGGCCACGGAGGCCGCTGTGGAGGCGGGCAAGGCTGTCGAGGGTGCGGTGGCCGCCTCCTCGAACCCGGCCGAGTACACCGAGCCGACCGCCGGCCAGAAGGCGGACCTCGAGGACGACCTCTTCGGTGGCGAGGCCGACCGGATCGTCGAGCCGGCCACCCCGGCCACCACGCAGGAGGGGCCGTACGAGCCCCAGGGCATCATCGCCAGCCGCCCGTAGTCGCACGCCGGACCAGTGCCCTGCGCCCCACGAGTCGTGGGGCGCAGGGCATTCGTCGTCATTGATGTGAAAACGGCGCTGATCGGTCGAATCACCTGAGAAGCCGCTGCATAGGGCGAACTGTCCGGCGATTCGCAGTGGTTCACCCGTACGTCGGGATTTGTCCGAGCTCATTTGCGATGGACGGTCGAGCGGTGTCCGACCCGGATCACGAGGATCAGCAGCACCCCGTTGTCGACCGTGTAGACGACCCGGTGGTCGCCGACCCGGAGCCGACGGTACCCGGGGCTGCCCACCAGGGCGGTCGTGTTGAAGCCGAACGGGTCCCACTCGTTCGCCCGCCCCTCACGCCACCTGGCTCTCGTTGAGGCGGGAGTTCCTGTTGCGGGCGGCGAGCCGGGCGTGCAGGCGGGCGTGGGGGTCGTCGGCCGGGTCGGGGTCGGGGTCGTCCGGGGCCGGGCCGACCTGGTCGGGCCGGGCCGTCCACTCGCGGCCGCCGGCGGTCGGGCGCAGGTAGTGCTCGCCGCCGAGGGTGTCCATGTAGACGCCGGTGCGGCCGGTCCTGGTGTCGAGGACGAGTTCGCCCACGCGCGGCCGGTAGGCCGGGGCGGAGTCGCGCTTACGGGTGCTCACCGCAGTGCTCCCTTGCTCTGGTACGGGCGTGGCGGTGGCTGCGCCGGCCCTGGTCGCTGTCGTGGCTCGGTTTCTGCTCGGCGACTACCCAGCATCTCTAGAGAAGCTAATATCTCTAGAGATGTCAACGGTCGTACCAGTCCTATCGGCTTACCGGTGGGCGTGGTCGCGCCTACGATTTCTGGCGAGGAAGAGGGAGAGCGCGATGGTCGGCAGCAGTGGCGAGAAACAGCCCAAGTACCAGCGGATCGCCGACACGCTCAAGGCGGCCATCGACGCCGGCGAGTACCGCGCCGGCGACCGCCTCCCCGGCGAGAACGACCTCATGGACGAGTACGGCGTCGCCCGGATGACCGCGCGTCAGGCGCTCGGGGTGCTGCAGAGCGAGGGCATCGCCGAGGCGCGCAGGGGCGCGGGGGTCTTCGTGCGCGACTTCCGGCCGCTGCGCCGGCGCGGGATCCAGCGGCTCGCCCAGGGGCAGTGGGGGTCGGGCCGGTCGATATGGTCGGCGGACATCGACGGTCGGACGCTGGTCGTGGACCAGGTCTCGGTCACCGAGCAGGGGGCACCGGACCACGTGGCGCGGGTGCTCGGGGCCGACCCGGGCGCGCCGATGTGCGTGCGCCACAGACGCTTCGTGCTGGACGGCAAGCCGGTGCTGCTGTCGACGTCCTACCTGCCGGCCGGCCTGGTCGCGGGGACGGCGATCACCCGCGAGGACACCGGCCCGGGCGGGACGTACGCGCGCCTGGCGGAGATCGGCGCGAAGCCGGTGCACTTCCGCGAGGAGGTCCGCTCCCGCATGCCCAGCGCCGAGGAGAGCACCCGGCTGGAGCTCTCGGCGGGCACGCCGGTGATCCTGATCTGCCGCACGGCCTTCGCCGACGAGGGCCAGGTCGTCGAGCTGAACGAGATGACGCTCGACGCGGCGTCCTACGTCCTGGAGTACGACTTCGACGCGTGAACGGGCCTCCCGGCGCTCGACGCGTGAACGGGCCTCCCGGCGCCGTCGGACGGGCCGCCGGTCGGCCGGACCCGGACCGCCCCGGTCGCAGGGGTGCGGCCGGGGCGGTTCGACGGGGCGGGGGTGACTACTCCTTCGAGCGCACCCGCAGGCTGGTGATCAGCGGGCCCTCGGTGGTCTCGCGGAAGAAGTCGTTGCCCTTGTCGTCCACCACGATGAACGCGGGGAAGTCCTCGACCTCGATGCGCCAGACGGCCTCCATGCCCAGCTCGGCGTACTCCAGGACCTCGACCTTCTTGATGCAGTCCTGGGCGAGCCGGGCCGCCGGGCCGCCGATGGAGCCGAGGTAGAAGCCGCCGTGCGCGGCGCAGGCGTCGGTCACCTGCTTGGAGCGGTTGCCCTTGGCCAGCATGACCATCGAGCCCCCGGCCGCCTGGAACTGGTCGACGTAGGAGTCCATCCGGCCGGCCGTGGTGGGGCCGAAGGAGCCGGAGGCGTAGCCCTCGGGGGTCTTGGCCGGGCCGGCGTAGTAGACCGGGTGGTCCTGGAGGTACTTGGGCATGCCCTCGCCGGCGTCCAGGCGCTCCTTGATCTTGGCGTGCGCGATGTCGCGGGCGACGACCAGGGTGCCGGTGAGCGAAAGCCGGGTCTTGACCGGGTACTTGGACAGCTCGGCGCGGATCGAGGACATCGGCTGGTTGAGGTCGACGCGCACCACGTCGTCGTCGAGGTGCTCGTCGGTGGTGTCCGGCAGGTACTTCGCCGGGTCGGTCTCCAGCTGCTCCAGGAAGACGCCCTCGGCAGTGATCTTGCCCAGGGCCTGGCGGTCGGCGGAGCAGGAGACGGCCATCGCGACCGGCAGCGATGCGCCGTGGCGCGGCAGGCGGACGACGCGCACGTCGTGGCAGAAGTACTTGCCGCCGAACTGCGCGCCGATGCCGATCTTCTGGGTGAGCTCGGTGACCTTGGCCTCCAGCTCCAGGTCGCGGAACCCGTGCCCGGTCTTGGCGTTGCCCTCGGTCGGCAGGTGGTCCAGGTAGTGCGCGGAGGCGTACTTGGCGGTCTTCAGCGCGAACTCGGCGCTGGTGCCGCCGATCACGATCGCCAGGTGGTACGGCGGGCAGGCGGCGGTGCCGAGCGAGCGGATCTTCTGCTCCAGGAACGAGAGCATGCTCGCCTCGTTCAGGATGGCCTTGGTCTCCTGGTACAGGTACGACTTGTTGGCGGAGCCGCCGCCCTTGGCCATGAAGAGGAACTTGTAGGCGTCGCCGTCGGTCGCGTACAGCTCGATCTGGGCCGGCAGGTTGTTGCCGGTGTTCTTCTCGTCCCACATGGTGACCGGGGCCATCTGCGAGTAGCGCAGGTTCAGCTTGGTGTACGCGTCGTACACGCCGTGCGCGATGGAGGTCTCGTCGCCGCCCTGCGTCAGCACGTTCTGGCCGCGCTTGCCCATGACGATCGCGGTGCCGGTGTCCTGGCACATCGGCAGGATGCCGCCGGCCGAGATGTTGACGTTCTTCAGCAGGTCCAGCGCGACGAAGCGGTCGTTGGGGCTGGCCTCCGGGTCGTCCAGGATGCGGCGCAGCTGGGCGAGGTGGGCGGGCCGGAGGTAGTGCGAGATGTCGTGCATCGCCTCGGCGGTGAGCAGCCGCAGGGCCTCGGGCTCGACCTGGAGGAAGGTTCGACCGCCGGCCTCGAAGGTGGAGACACCCTCGGAGGTCAGCTTGCGGTACGGGGTCGGGTCAGCGCCCAGGGGGAGGAGGTCGCTGTACTCGAAGTCTGGCGTGGGAGCCATGGGGGCGGTCCTTAGGTTTCCAGTGTGTCCGGCTGCGTCGGCGAAGCACCCTCAAGGGTAGGACCCGGCGAAACGTCGCACGCGGACAGGTCGGCCTGCGTGACCGGCGTCACTCGGACACGTGTGTGGGGGCCGCCCCGGTGGCTAGGCTTGGCCCCGTGGACAACACGCCGTCGAGGGACGACCAGGGGCAGCCGCCCGTACCGATGACCAAGCCGGAGGCGAAGCGGCCCGCCCGTGCCGACCACGCCCCGGTGCCGGAGGCCGAGATGAGGGCCTCGGACGCCGACCGCGAGCGGGTGGCGGAGCTGCTGCGCGACGCCTACGCCGAGGGCCGGCTGGACGCGGAGGAGCACTCCGAGCGGATCGGGGCCGCGTACGGGGCCAAGACGCTGGGCGACCTCGCGCCGCTGACCAGGGACCTGCCGGCGCACCGGTCGATCTCCTTCGAGAAGACCCCGCTGGGTGAGCCGGGCGGGCGCCCGGACGGTCCGGTGCGGCTGCCGGCCCGGCACGAGGCGCCGACCATGGTCGCGATCTTCGGGGCCGCCGCCCGCAAGGGCCGCTGGCGGGTCGGCTCGCAGCTGCGGGCGGTGGCGGCGTTCGGCGGGATCGAGATCGACCTGACCGATGCCGTCTTCGAGTCGCCGGAGGTGGTCATCGACGTGGTGTCGATCTTCGGCGGGGTCGAGATCAGGGTGCCGGAGAACGTCAGCCTGATCGGCGGCGGTGTCGGCATCTTCGGCGGTTTCGACGTCAAGGAGCGGATCGCCGCCGACCCGTACGCGCCGGTCGTCCGGGTCAAGGGCATGGCGGTGTTCGGCGGTTGCGAGGCGCGGCCGCGCAAGGGCAAGAAGCTCAAGGAATGGGTGCGCAAGCAGCTCGGCACCGAGTAGGCCGGGCCGGCCCCGGAGGCCGGAAGTGTGCCCGGGTGGGAGCAACTCCCGCCCGGGCACTCGTCGTTGCGCCGGGTGCACTCTGTAGTCGATTGCGTGCAGTGTGCATGAATCGCGGTCCGGCGGGGTAGTTCCTCTCGCACATCGCTTCTTGTTACGGCTGTGCACCGGAGGCGGCCTGAGGCCGGCTCGGGGGGTGAAGAGCGGGGGCTCGCAGCCGGGCAGGGGTGCGAAATTCCCCGTGTCCGAGAGCCTCGTCAGGAGTACGGCCGTGCTGCATCCGATCGAGTCCCGCCCCACATCGCCCCTTGCCGCCGCGCAGGTGCTGGAGCGCCGGCCCGGCGCCCAGCCGCAGGGCGACGACGATCCCTGGCACACCGGCGCGGCCTGCCGGAGGGACGAGGTGGGGCTGTTCTTCGCGCCTTCCAAGGAGCCCACGGCGGCCCGGCTTTCGCGCGAGGAACAGGCGAAGCAGGTCTGTGCGCGCTGCCCGGTGCTGCTGGAGTGCCGGGAGCACGCGCTCGCGCAGCCGGAGCCGTACGGCGTGTGGGGCGGACTGACGGCGGCCGAGCGCCGGGTGGTGCTGGCCCGCAGGCGGCGCCGGGAGACGGAGCTGCGGGAGGCGGCCCGCCCGCGCCGGATAGCGGGCTGAACGGGCCGAGCGGGCTGAACGGGCCGGGCACGTCGGGCAGGTTCGGGCGGGCCGGGCGCGGGGCGCTGGGCACCGGCCGTTGAGCGGGGGTCCGCAATCACCTCGGCGCCCGCAGCCACTCGGCGCCCGCGCGCGCCGCTGCCCCCGCATGCCGGCGCCCGCGCAGCTCTGCCCCGGTACGGGTCGGCCCCCGCCGCACCTCAATATCCGTACCGGTACCCGCCCGCAGCAGCACCCGCCACTGCCTGCACCCACCCGCACCAGCACCTGCGTGTGCCAACGTCCGCGTGCACGAACGCCCGCGGCCTCGGCGAAGGGGGATTTCGCCGAGGCCGCGGGCGCGGCCGTCGCGGGTGCGTCCGGGGTCAGTTGGCGCGGTCGAAGTCGATCGCGCTGTAGGCCCGCAGCTTGGACAGCTTGTGGGTGGAGTGGATCTCCCGGATCGTGCCGCTCTTGGAGCGCATGACCAGCGAGCTGGTGGTGGCGGTCTCCTGGCGGTAGTGGACGCCGCGCAGCAGCTCGCCGTCGGTGATGCCGGTGGCGACGAAGAACACGTTCTCGCCGCTGACCAGGTCGTCGGTGGTGAGGACGCGGTCCAGGTCGTGGCCGGCGTCGAGGGCCTTCTGGCGCTCGGCCTCGTCCTTGGGCCAGAGGCGGCCCTGGATGACGCCGCCCATGCACTTCATCGCGCAGGCGGCGATGATGCCCTCGGGGGTGCCGCCGACGCCCATCAGCAGGTCGACGCCGGTGCCCTCGCGGGCGGCCATGATGGCGCCGGCGACGTCGCCGTCGGAGATGAACTTGATCCGGGCGCCGGCCTCGCGGATCTCCTTGACCAGGCCCTCGTGGCGCGGGCGGTCCAGGATGACGACGGTGACGTCCTCCACGGCGCTGCCCTTGGCCTTGGCGACGCGGCGGATGTTCACGGCGGCCGGGGCGGTGATGTCGACGAACTCGGCGGCCTCCGGGCCGGCGACGAGCTTGTCCATGTAGAAGACCGCGCTGGGGTCGAACATGGTGCCGCGGTCGGCCACGGCGAGCACCGCGACGGCGTTGTTCATGCCCTTGGCGGTCAGGGTGGTCCCGTCGACCGGGTCCACCGCGACGTCGCACTCGGCGCCCGTGCCGTCGCCGACCCGCTCGCCGTTGTAGAGCATCGGGGCTTCGTCCTTCTCGCCCTCGCCGATGACGACGACACCGTTCATGGAGACGGTGGAGACGAGCGTGCGCATGGCCTTGACGGCGGCGCCGTCGGCGCCGTTCTTGTCGCCACGGCCGACCCAGCGGCCGGCCGCCATGGCGGCGGCCTCGGTGACCCGGACGAGTTCGAGCGCGAGGTTCCGGTCGGGAGCCTCGGGCGCGACCTCCAGGGCGCTGGGGAGGTTGTGCGGGTACTGCGTGGTCATCGTCGTTACCTCTCTGTACGCGACGGCCAGTGAGCGCCCGACTACTGCCAGGTCGAACGCCGTGGTGAGGGTCCTGCGATCGTATCTGCCCACGAGATGACTGTCTGTGGCGCGGGTCGCCGCCCCTGCCGGAAACATCGGCTTTGCCCCCGTTCACCCGTACGTGGCCACCCCGGGTGTCGGTGGCCGGGACCGGATGAGTCACCATGTGGGGGTGGCTGGAGAGAGCAGAGGCATGAGGGGCCGGCAGACGGTACGGGACATGGTCCTGTCGATGCTGGCGGTCGGCGCCGTGGTCTGGATCGGGTACCTGTTCCTGCCGCACGACGCGAGCGGTGACGGGGTCCACACGAAGGAGTACCGGGTGGCCGCGGCCTCGGCGAAGCGCGCCGCGCCGTACACCCTGCTCGTCCCGGAGGGCCTCTCCGACAAGTGGCGGGCCACCTCGGTGACCTACGACCCGGCGTCGCTGGGCAAGGGCAAGGGCAATGCCTGGCACCTGGGCTTCGTGACCCCGGCCGGCCAGTACGCGGCCATCGAGCAGAGTGACGTCGCCCGCGACATCCTGCTCGACGCGACGGTGGCCGGCGGCAAGCCGGACGGCACCTCCGAGGTGGCCGGGCAGTCCTGGGAGCGCCTCCGGGGCCCCAAGGAGCGCGCCCTCACGATCCAGTCCGGCGGCGCCACCACGGTGCTCACCGGCACCGCCTCCTACGAGGAGCTGGCCGAGCTGGCGCAGGCCCTCAAGTAGCCCCGGACGTACGAGAAGGGCCCCGCACCGGACGGAACCGGTGCGGGGCCCTTCTGCACGCGTCACCGCATCAGACGGTGGTGACGACCTCGTCGTAGGCCAGGCGCGGCGAACGCGGGAACCAGGCGTCCTCGCCCGGCTTGCCGATGTTGACCACGGCCAGCACCGAGTGCTCGCCGTCGCCGAAGAACTCCTTGTTGATGGCGGCGGCGTCGTAGCCGGTCATCGGGCCGGCGGCCAGGCCGGCGGCGCGCACGCCGATGATGAAGTAGCCGGCCTGGAGGGCGCCGTTCATCGACGCGGAGGCCTCGCGGACCGGGCGCTCGGTGAAGAACATGTCCTTGGCCTGCGGGAAGTGCGGCAGCTGGGTCGGCAGCTCCTCGTGGAACTCGTTGTCCACGGCCAGGATGGCGACCAGCGGGGCGGCGGCGGTCTTGGCCTTGTTGCCGTCCGCCATGTGCTGCACGAGGCGCTCGCGGCCCTCGGCGGAGCGGACCAGGACGACGCGCAGCGGCTGCTGGTTGAAGGCGGTCGGGCCGAACTTGACCAGGTCGTAGATGGCCTGGATCTGCTCGTCGGAGACCGGCTCGTCGGTGAAGGTGTTGGCGGTGCGGGCCTCGCGGAAGAGCAGGTCCTGAGCGGCGGCGTCGAGTACCAGGGCGTCGGTGGTCATGCTTGTCTGCACCTCATGCGTCATTCGGGACGGGGTTCGTCTGGACGACCGGCCGGGGCCGATCACAGGTTCCCAACATGTGTGAACATTCAACTGTTCCCTGCGGAAATGTGATGTGCACCACTCGTCCGGCGCCCGACCCGCCCGTCCGGCGCCCGCCGGCCCGCTCTACTCGCCGGCGGGCCCGTCCTCCTCGGCCGCCAGCGCGGCGTCCAGCCGGGCCCGGGCGCCGTCCAGCCAGCGCTGGCAGACCTTCGCCAGCTGCTCACCGCGCTCCCAGAGCGCCAGCGACTCCTCCAGCGACGTGCCGCCGTTCTCCAGCTGCCGGACCACCTCCAGCAGCGCGTCCCGGGCGTGCTCGTACCCCAGCGCGTCGTCCGGCGTTGCGGGAACGGCCTGTTCCTCCTGCTGATCTGCCATTTCTCTCCTTACGGTGGGCCGCGCCTTCAGGTCGCGAGGAAAAGCATCGTTCGCCCCCGGGGCCGTGGAACGGCGCGTCAGGCCATGACCCCGCCCTCGGGCCGCGGTCAGGGCCCGGCCGTCACGAGGCTCTCCGGAGCCGGGTGGGAAGCCGCCCCGTCCACGGGGTGGAGGAGCCACGGGAGCCAGCGTAGGGGCTGGCACCAACAGCCGGCCGCCCGCCGGGCGGATCGCCCCGCACCCCGGCAAGGGCGGCGGGAAGCTCGGCCGCCGGCGCTCCCACCGCGTGCCGGAGCTCCTACCGGTCCGGGTCCTGAGCCCCGGCCACCGTCACGCCGAAGCCGCCGCCCGCCACCCGGGCGTGCAGCGCGTCGCCGGCCGCCACCTGTGCCGGGTCGGTCACCACGGTGCCGTCGGCCCGCTGGAGCACCGCGTAGCCGCGCTCCAGGGTGGCCGACGGGGAGAGCGCGACCACCCGGGCCAGGGTGTGCCCGAGGTCGCTCTGCGCGTGGTCCAGCCGGTGCCCGAGGGTGCGCCGGGCCCGCTCCAGCAGGGCCGCCACCTCCTGGCCGCGCCCGTCCAGCATCCGGTGCGGCACGGCGAGCGCCGGGCGGCTGCGGACGCCGTCCAGCCCGTGCTGTTCCCGGTCGACCCGGCCGAGGACGTGCCGCCGGGCCCGGTCCCGCAGGTTCCGGACCTTGGCCAGCTCCTCGCCGACGTCCGGGACCACCCGTTTGGCGGCGTCGGTCGGGGTGGAGGCGCGCAGGTCGGCGACGAAGTCCAGCAGCGGCTGGTCGGGCTCGTGGCCGATCGCGCTGACCACCGGCGTCCGGGCCGCCGCGACCAGCCGCACCAGCCCCTCGTCCGAGAACGGCAGCAGGTCCTCGACGCTGCCGCCGCCGCGGGCCACGATGATCACGTCGACCTCGGGGTGCTCGTCCAGCTCCCGCACCGCCGCGCTCACCCGCTCGACCGCGCTGACGCCCTGCACGGGCACGTTGCGCACCTCGAAGCGGACGGCGGGCCAGCGCCGCCGGGCGTTCTCCAGGACGTCCCGCTCGGCCGCCGAGCCGCGCCCGGTGACCAGCCCGACGCACTGCGGCAGGAACGGCAGCGGCCGCTTCCGGTCGGCCGCGAACAGGCCCTCCCCGGCGAGCCGCCGCTTCAGCTGCTCCAGCCGGGCCAGCAGCTCGCCCAGCCCGACCAGCCGGATCTCCGCCGCCCGCAGCGAGAGCTGGCCGCGTGCCGCGTACCACTCCGGCTTGGCGTGCACGACGACCCGCGAGCCCTCCTGCACCACGTCCGCGACCTGGTCGAAGACCGAGCGGAAGCACGTGACCGTCAGCGAGACGTCGGCCTGCGGGTCGCGCAGCGTCAGGAACACCACGCCCGCGCCCGGACGCCGGCTCAGCTGGGTGATCTGCCCCTCCACCCAGACCGCGCCGAGCCGGTCGATCCAGCCGCCGATCAGGGCGGAGACCTTGCCGACCGGGAGCGGGGCTTCGGGGGAGCTGGTGTTGGCCATGCGTACGAGGCTAGCGGCGCGCGCCGACACCGCCAGACCCGCGGCCGCGCTCCCCGGCGCCGTCGCCCTACCGGCGGATTCCCACGGCGGAGGTGCCCTGCACGACGAGGACGAGGAGCCCCACGCCCAGCCAGACGGCGCCCGTGATCTGCGCCGTCCGGGAGGCCTCGTAGACCACCGCCCCGATCACCGCGATGCCCAGCACCGGCACCACCACGTGCCGCAGCCAGTCCCGCGAGCCGTGCTTCACCGCGTACCAGCCGATGACCGAGGCCTGCAGCAGGGCGAAGCCGGTCAGCGCGCCGACGTTCACCACCGAGGTCAGCTGGTCCAGGCCGTCGTCCCGGTTGGCCGCCCAGACCGCCGCCCCCATCGTGATCACCGCCGCCACCAGCAGCGCCCGGCGCGGCACCGCGGTGGCCGGGTCCACCGTGCCGAGGGCCCGCGGCAGCCGCCCGTCCCGGCCCATCGCGTAGACCAGCCGCCCGGCCGCCGCCTGCCCGGCCAGGGCCGCGAACGCCGCGCCGACCGCCTTGCTCGTGGCGACCAGGACGTGCAGCCAGTGCCCGACACCGCTCTCCACCGTGTCGTAGAAGGCCGAGCCCTGGGCGGCCGGGTCCGCGGCCAGCTGCTGCGGGGTGGCCGGCTCCAGCAGCGCCGCCAGGTAGGTCTGCGCCACGAACAGGACGCCGGCCAGCACCAGGCACCAGAGCAGGGCCCGGGCCACCGCCGCCGAGGCGCCGACCGCCTCCTCCACGAAGGTCGCGATCGCGTCGAAGCCCAGGTAGGAGAGCACCGCCACCGAGACCGCGGAGACCACCGCGGTCAGCGAGAAGCCGCCGACCGCGGTGAGCGGCGTGTCCCAGCCGCGCTGCGCGCCGTCCCGGACCAGCACCACCGTGGCCGCCACCAGGAACACCGCGAGCACCGCGACCTCCATCACCAGCACGGCGAGGCCGGCCACCGCCGCCGTCCGCACCCCGGCCAGGTTGAGCGCGGTGGTCACCACGACGGCCAGCGCCGTCCACACCCAGCGGGACACGTCCGGCACCAGCGAGTGCAGCGCGATGCCGGAGAACAGGTACGCCACCGCCGGGATCAGCAGGTAGTCGAGCATCACCATCCAGCCGGCGATGAACCCGGGCGCCTCGCCCAGGCCGGCCCGCGCGTACGCGAACACCGAGCCGGTCTGCGGCACCGCCCGCACCATCTGGGCGTACGAGAAGGCGGTGAAGCCCATCGCGACGGTCGCCACCAGGTAGACCGCGGCCACCGCGCCGTGGCTCTTGGCGTCCAGCACGCCGAACACGCCGACCGGTGCCATCGGGGCGATGAACAGCAGCCCGTACACCATCAGGTCGCGGACACCCAGGCTGCGCCGCAGGCCGCCCGTTTCGACTCGCTCGCTCATAACCTCCACATTTGAGCATCGGCGGCCGTTTCCGGTCCGAACGCGGCGCCCGTCGGCGCGGCTCGCCTCCGCCCGTACGATGGAGCCATGTCCAACACCGCGCAGCGCCGTGTCCTGCTCGCCGCCCCCCGGGGCTACTGCGCGGGCGTCGACCGCGCCGTGATCGCCGTGGAGAAGGCCCTGGAGCAGTACGGGGCGCCGATCTACGTCCGCAAGCAGATCGTCCACAACAAGTACGTGGTGCAGACCCTGGAGAAGCAGGGCGCGATCTTCGTCGACGAGACGGAGGAGGTGCCGGAGGGTTCGATCGTGGTGTTCTCCGCGCACGGCGTCGCGCCGTCCGTCCACGACGAGGCCAAGGCCGGCAAGCTCGCCACCATCGACGCCACCTGCCCGCTGGTCACCAAGGTGCACAAGGAGGCCGTCCGCTTCGCCGACGAGGGCTTCGACATCCTGCTGGTGGGCCACGAGGGCCACGAGGAGGTCGTCGGCACCATGGGCGAGGCCCCGGACCGGATCCACCTGGTGGACGGCGCCGAGGACGTCGCCAACGTGGAGGTCCGCGACGAGTCCAAGGTCGTCTGGCTCTCCCAGACCACGCTCTCGGTGGACGAGACCATGGCCACCGTCGGCGAGCTGAAGAAGCGCTTCCCGCTGCTGGTCAGCCCGCCCAGCGACGACATCTGCTACGCCACCCAGAACCGCCAGGTCGCCGTCAAGCAGATGGCGCCCGAGACGGACCTGCTGATCGTGGTCGGCTCGAAGAACTCCTCCAACTCCGTCCGCCTGGTCGAGGTCGGCCTGGAGTACGGCGCCAAGGCCGCCCACCTGGTGGACTTCGCCGAGGAGATCCAGGAGTCCTGGCTGGAGGGCGTCACCACGGTCGGCCTCACCAGCGGCGCCTCGGTGCCGGAGATCCTGGTCGAGGGCGTCCTGGACTGGCTGGCCGCCCGCGGCTACGGCGACGTGTCGACCGTCAAGACCGCCGAGGAACACCTGACCTTCTCGCTGCCCAAGGAGCTCCGCCGCGACCTGCGGTCCGAGGCCGCCGGCAAGCTGTAGACCCGACCCTCCGGAGAGCCCGGCGCCCTGTGGGTGCCGGGCTCTCCGCTGTGCGCGGCCGGGTGGGCTCTCGTAGTTTTGTGCCCAGGTGTGCACAGGCTGTGGAAAACCCCGGCCCGTGCGCGAACGGCTTCGGGTTGCGGCGGAGGGCGGTCGTCATGACGGCGGTATTCGGTGTGGACATCGGCGGTTCGGGCATCAAGGGCGCCCCCGTCGACCTCGGCCGGGGCGTGCTCGCCCAGGAGCGGCACAAGGTCCTCACCCCGCGGCCGTCCGCACCGGAGGCCGTGGTCGCCGCGGTCCGGGAGGTGGTCAGGCAGTTCGGCCACCGGGGCCCGGTCGGGCTGACCTTCCCCGGTGTGGTGGTGAACGGGCAGACCAGAACCGCGGCCAACGTCGACAAGGGCTGGATCGGCCTGGACGCCGCCGGCCTGTTCCGCGAGGCGCTCGACCTGCCGGCCACCGTCCTCAACGACGCCGACGCGGCCGGCTACGCCGAGCTCACCCACGGCGCCGGGCGCGACCAGGCGGGCGTGGTGCTGGTCCTCACCTTCGGCACCGGGATCGGCAGCGCCCTCTTCGTGGACGGCGTGCTGGTGCCCAACACCGAACTGGGCCACCTGGAACTGCGCGGCAAGGACGCCGAGCGGCGTGCCTCCTCGGCGGCCAAGGAGCGGCACGGGCTGAACTGGGAGCAGTGGGCGGGCCGGGTCGACGAGTACCTCGACCTGGTGGAGATGCTGTTCTCGCCGCAGCTGATCGTGATCGGCGGAGGGGTGAGCCGCAAGCACGAGAAGTTCATGCCGCTGCTGCGCGAGCGCGGGGCCAGGGTCGTCCCCGCGGAGCTGCGCAACGACGCGGGGATCGTCGGGGCGGCCATGGCGGCGGCGCGCGCCTGCGCCTGACCCTTCGCACCGCCCGGCCGGTCGTGCTGACGGGGGTGGCGGTCGGGCGCCCCCGTCAGCGGGCCCGGTGGATCCGGCGCTGGGCCACGAACCGGGCGAGGACGATCACGGCCGCCAGACCGGTGCCGGAGAACAGCCAGCCCGCCCGCAGGGCCAGGCCCGTCGCCAGCGCCACCACGTGCGCGGTCACCCCCGAGGAGGCGACCGGGCCGAGCATCAGCAGCGAGACGGCGAAGGCGATGGGCCCGCTGATCGGCGCGGCCAGCAGGTCGGCGAAGCGGACCCGGACGGCCAGCTGGAAGCAGACCACCAGGTAGCCGATGCCGAACAGCACCCCGAGCCCGCCGAAGACCAGCCGGTCCAGGCCGGCCACCGCGACGGTGGCGACCAGGGCGGCCACGCCGGTGCCGACCGCGGTCAGCCGGGTCGGCCGTCCGGTGCGCCGGCGCCCGTAGAGGCGGCCGTTCGGGCGGCCGTCACCGCGGGCGCCGGTGCGTTCGGCCCCCTGTCCGTCGGTGCGCCCGCCCGCCCGTTCCCCGGTCCGGTCGCCGGGGTGCGGACCGAACGACAGGCGCAGCCGGGACCGGGCCCCGCCGGGGCGGGCGCGGTCGGGCGTGCCGGCCACGGGGCGTAGCCGGGAGGCGGGGGCCGCGGGGTCTCCGGCCGCCCCGGTGGTCTCGGGGGCCCGCCCGGGCCCGGGGACGGCGGCCCCGGCCGCGCCGTTCGGCGGACGGCGTCTGGGCCCTGGCGGCTGGGTTCGGATGCTCTGCTCCACCCGCCCAACGTACGGTCCGATCATCGCCACACTGTGTAATGGCCCCCCGGGCCTTGAACCGTGTCTTCGAACGGAGTACTGGTGTGATCATTGCCCGACCACTTCAGGGGGACGCGTGACCAGGGAATTCGCCTTCGAACGGCTGCACCACGTCCAGCTCGACATCCCGGCCGGCGCGGAGGACGACTGCCGCGCTGTCTGGCACGGCGTGCTCGGCATGACGGAGCTGGCCAAGCCCCCGGTGCTGGCCGCCCGCGGCGGCTGCTGGTTCCGCGGCGGCGGGGTCGAGGTGCACCTGGGCGTGGTGCCGGAGTTCCGGCCCTCCCGCAAGGGGCACCCGGGCATCCAGGTGCAGGCGCTGGACGCGCTCGCCGAGCGGCTGGCCGCCCGTGGTCACGAGGTCGTCTGGGACGACAACCTGCCCGGCCACCGCCGCTTCCACTCCAGTGACGGCCTCGGCAACCGCCTGGAGTTCCTGGAGCCGCTACCGGCGGACGCCGACGTCTGACCGGCTGCCCGTAGACTGGGCGATCGGCCCGCACGGTGCCGACCCAACTCCTCCAAGCCCACGGGACTGCGCTTCATGTCGCTCACGATCGGAATCGTCGGCCTGCCGAACGTCGGCAAGTCGACCCTGTTCAACGCCCTGACCAAGAACGACGTGCTGGCGGCCAACTACCCGTTCGCCACCATCGAGCCGAACGTCGGCGTCGTCGGCGTCCCGGACGAGCGGCTGGCCAAGCTGGCCGAGATCTTCGGCTCGCAGCGCATCCTCCCGGCCACCGTCGACTTCGTCGACATCGCGGGCATCGTGCGCGGCGCCAGCGAGGGCGAGGGCCTGGGCAACAAGTTCCTCGCCAACATCCGCGAGTCGGACGCGATCTGCCAGGTCGTGCGCGCCTTCACCGACCCGGACGTGGTGCACGTGGACGGCAAGGTGTCGCCCAAGGACGACATCGAGACCATCCACACCGAGCTGATCCTGGCCGACCTCCAGACCATCGAGAAGGTGCTGCCCCGGCTCCAGAAGGAGGCGCGCCTGAAGAAGGACACCGCCCCCGTCCTGGCCGCCGCCGAGGCCGCCCAGGCGGTCCTGGAGACCGGCAAGACCCTCTTCGAGGCCGGCTTCGACACCGCCCCGATTCGCGAGCTGCACCTGCTGACCGCCAAGCCCTTCCTCTACGTCTTCAACGTGGACGAGGACGAGCTGGGCGACGAGGACTTCAAGAACGCCCAGCGCGAGCTGGTCGCCCCGGCCGAGGCGATCTTCCTCAACGCCAAGATCGAGTCCGAGCTGATCGAGCTGGACGACGCCGAGGCCCTGGAGCTGCTCCAGTCGATGGGCCAGGACGAGCCCGGTCTCGCCACCCTCGCCCGCGTCGGCTTCAACACCCTCGGCCTGCAGACCTACCTCACGGCCGGTCCGAAGGAAACCCGCGCCTGGACCATCAAGAAGGGCGCCACCGCCCCCGAGGCGGCCGGTGTGATCCACACCGACTTCCAGAAGGGCTTCATCAAGGCCGAGGTCATCTCCTTCGCCGACCTGGTCGAGACCGGCTCCATCGCCGAGGCCCGCTCGAAGGGCAAGGCCCGCATCGAGGGCAAGGAGTACGTCATGCAGGACGGCGACGTGGTGGAGTTCCGCTTCAACGTGTGAGCGTCCGGCCGCGCCGGGTCGGATCGACCTGTCAGGTGTGCAGGTGGGCCGGGGCCCGCCCCTTCCGGGGCGGGCCCCGGCCTCTTTCCGTGCGGGCCCGAACTCGGAGCGCCCCCGGGCCGGGCGGCGGGGCAGATGAGTACGTGTACTCATGTGCGCGGCGGGTGCCGCTCGGCAGACTCCGTGGCATGGAGAGCCAGCCTTCGGACCGCCCCGCACCGCCCGGTGACGGGTCGTCACGCCCCTGGGAGCCCGGCGGGGCGTCCCGCTGCCCCGACTGCGGGGCCGAGCTCGGCGAGCGGCCGCCTGCGCGGTGCCTCTCGTGCCGGTTGCCGCTGCGCGGTGACGTCGCGGCGCGGCTCTGGCGGGTCGAGCAGGGCCTGGCGGCGGTCGAGGAGCGTCGGGGGCAGTTGCTGGCCCAGCGGGAGGAACTGCTCGTCGCACTCCGCGCGCTCAGGTACGCCCCGGACCCGGCGCCCGTGCCGGGGTCCGGGTCGGTGTGGGCCGGCCCGCAGGGCGGGCGGCAGGCCGAGGTCTCCGGGCGGTCCGCGCAGACTGCGCTGCTGGTGCTCGGCGGCGCCCTCGTGGTGGTCGCCGCGCTGGTGTTCACCGTCGTCAGCTGGGGCCACCTGGGGATCGGCGGCCGCGCCGCCGTTCTGTTCGCGCTGACCGGATGCGCCCTCGCCGCGCCGCTCCCGCTGCGCCGCAGGGGACTCGCGGCCACCGCGGAGACCTTCGCCACCATCGGACTCGTCCTGGTGCTGCTGGACTGCTACGCCATGCGCGCCGGGGGCCTGGCCGGCGCGGGCGCCGTCGGGGCGCCCGGCTACTGGGCGGCGTGCACCGCCCTGGTCGCCGCCGGTTCGGCGGTGTACGGCGGTGCGACGCGGATGCGGGCGCCGCTGGTGGCGGGCTTCCTGCTCGGCCGGCTGCCCGCGCTGCTCGCCGTCCACGCGGTCGGGCTGGGCGGTCTCCTCGGCAACGCCACCGCGCTGGCCGCCACGACGGCCGCGGACTACGGGGTGCTCCGCTGGGCGTCCGCCCGCGACGGGCTGCGCGGCCGGCTCCGTCTCGACGGGCTGTTGCCGCCGGCCGGCGCGATCGCCGCGTTGTGGGGCCTGGCGGGCGGCGCGCTCGCCGTGGAGGCGTCGCTGGTGGCCGTGGTGCGCCGGACGGCGGCCGCCGTGGACGGCGGGACGATGGCGCCGGTCTGGGCCTGGCTTCCGCTCGGCGTACTCGCGCTGGTGGCGCTGGCCGTGGCGCGGCCGTACCCGGGGCCCGGGATCGCCGGGCTGACCGTCGGCGCCCGGGGGCTGGCGGCCGCTGTGGCCGGGGCGGCCGTCCTGGCGGCCGCGGGGGGACCGCTCGGCGCGCTCCTGCCGGCCGACTGGTGTGCGGTCGGCTACATGGTGCCGGCCGCGCTGCTCGCCGTCGGCGCGGGCGCGGCGCTCTCCCCGCGGGGCGGGCGTCCGTCCGGTGGGCCGGGAGCGGGCACCCCGGGCGTCGTCCCGACCGGACTGTTCCGGGCGGCGGGGCTGGTCCTGCTGGCCGGCTCGTTCCTGCCGCTCACCCGGCTGGTGCCCGCCCTCTTCGAGCCGCTCGCGCACCTCGCCGGGGCCTGGGCAACCCCGGCCCCGGCCGCACCCGCCTGGGCCTGGAAGGTCCCGGCGGCCGGGCTGACCGGCTACTGGCTGCTGATCGGGACCCTCGCCGCCCTCCGGGCGCTCGACGCCGAGGTCCTCCGGCCCGTGAGGCCCGAGCAGTCCGTGCAGTCCGAGCGGCCCGAGCACCCTGAGCGGTCCGTCAAGCCTGAGCACCCCGTGCAGCCCGCGAAGTCCGAGCGGCCCGGGGCGCCCGGGGCCACGGCCCGGCCGGAGGGGCCGCCGGCCTGGACGGACCCGGTCCTCGCGGTGGCCGCCGTCCCCGGGCTGGCCCTGCTGCCGGTGGCGTTCGGGCTGCCGTACGGCGCGGCGGCCGGCACCGCTGCCGCGCTGGCCGTCGCCGCCGCCGGGTGTGCGGTGCTCCGCCCGGCCAGGCCGGCCGGACCGGCCGCGCTGGTGGTGGCCGCCGCCCTCGCCCTGCTCTGGGCGCTCGCCGACCGCCCGGCCACGATCCTCGTGCTCGCCCTCGGCGCCGTCCTCGCCACGGCCCTGACGGTGACCCTGGCATCGACCAGGATCTCGGCCCGCATCTCGGCATGGATCACGGCCCGCACCCCGGCGGCGGGGGCGGCGCGCGCCACTACGGCAGGCGGGCTGCGGGCCGACGTCACGGCGGTCTGCGCCGTGCTGGCGCTGGGCGGCGAGGCGGTGGCCGCCGGGGCGACGGCGGGGCTCGCGCTCCCCGACATCGTGCTCGCCCTGCTCGCGGTCGCCGTCGGCTCGGCCCCGGTCGCGGCCCGGATCTCACCGCGACAGGTCTCCCGGGCGGTCGAGGGCACCGGCTACCTCCTGGCGGCCGTCGCCTGCACGCTGACAGCCGGCCACCCCGAGCGGCTCGCCCTCGTGCTGACCGTGGCCGGGGTGGCCGGGCTCGGGGTCGCGCTGCGTGCCGACCGCCGTCGGGCGGCCACCGTCACGGCGGTCGTCCTGCTGATCGCCGCCTCCTGGCTGCGGCTGGCGCTCTGGGACGTGCGGACGCCCGAGGCCTACAGTCTGACGGTGTCGGCGGCGGCCCTGGTGCTCGGCGTGCTCCGGCGCCGGCGTGATGCCGGTGCCAACTCCTGGGCGGCGTACGGTCCGGGGCTGGTGCTCGGACTGGCGCCCAGCCTGGTCGCGGTCTGGGCCGACGGGAACTGGCTGCGTCCGCTGCTGCTGGGCGGCGCGGCCGCCCTGGTGACCGTGCTGGGGGTCAGGCACCGGTTGCAGGGCCCGCTGCTGCTGGGCGGTGCGGTGCTGCTGCTCGTCGGAGTGCACGAGTTGGCGCCCACGGTCGTCCAGGTGCTCGGCCTGGTGCCGCGCTGGGTGCCGCTGGCCGCCGTCGGACTCCTGCTGCTCGCCCTGGGGGCGACGTACGAGCAGCGGCTGCGGGACGCCCGCCGCCTGCGGGCGGCGCTCGGCCGGCTGGGCTGACGGGGACTCCCCGCCCACGGGACGAACGGCGGACGGGCCGGGACGGAGCAGGTGCTGCCGTCCCGGCCCGCCGGCCTCGTGCGGAGGGTGCGGTGCGGAGGGTGCGGTCGGCTCAGCGGTCGCAGAGGGCGGTGGTGACGAGGCGGTTCATCGCGTCGCCGGCCGCCGCGGGAAGGGTGACGCTGGCGTTGACGGCCAGGGTGAGCTGCCGGCGTCCGTCCTTCGAGGTGAAGCTGAAGGTCGTGTAGCCGGCGACGCTGCCGGTGTGGCCGACCACGCGGCTGCCGTCCGCGCAGGCGGGGCGGGCCTCCAGGCCGAGCCCGTAGGTGCGGTGGTCGTCCCGGTCGGTCTGCTGCATCTCCTGCATCGCGCGCAGCTGCTCCGGCGGCAGCAGCTCGCCGCCGAACAGGGCCCGGTAGAACCGGTTCAGGTCGGAGGCGGTGGAGACGATCCCGCCGGCCGCCCAGTAGACGGAGGGGTTGAAGGTGGTGAGGTCGACCGGCGCGGCGCCCGGTCCGGCGAGCCACTCGTAGCCGTGCAGCTGCGGGCCGGGGAGCCGGTCGGAGCCGGGCAGCGACGTGTTCCTCAGGTGCAGCGGGTGCAGGATCCGCCGGGTGATCTCCTGGCTCAGGGGGCGGCCGGTGGTGTGCTCGACCAGCAGGCCGAGGACGAAGTAGTTGGTGTTGGAGTAGCCCCAGGAAGTGCCCGGCGCGAACTTCGGGCCGTGCTGCACGGCCAGGCCGATCAGCTGCTCCGGGGTGTAGGTGGTGTGCTGGGCGGCCTGCACGGCGCCGGGATCGGCCAGCAGCAGCTCGATGAAGTCGGTGAGCCCGGCGGTGTGGTTGAGCAGCTGGCGGACGGTGATGTGGTCGCCGTTCGGCAGCAGGCCGGGAAGGTGGCGCTCGATCGGGTCGTCCAGCCCGATCCGGCCCTCGGCCACCAGCTGGAGCACCACGGTGGAGGTGAAGCTCTTGGTCACGCTGCCGGCGCGGAACCTGTCCGAGGCCTGCGGGCGCTGCCGGCCGGCCAGGTCGGCGTAGCCGCTGACGCCCTGCCAGGTGCCGCGCTCGTCCCGGACCTCGGCGATCGCGCCGGGAGCCCCGCCGGCCACCGCCGCGTCGAGTGCCTGCTGGAGCTCGGCCCGGTCGGCGGCCCGGTCGGCGGGGCGGCCCTGCGCGACGGCGGAGCCGCCGAGCGGCGCGGCGACGGCCGGTGCGGCGGCGGGGACGAGGACGGCGGCGGCTATGAGCGCTGCGAGTGCCGCGGACTTGCGGTTCATCTGGGACCCCCCGTGGTCGTTGTCGGTACGGCACCAACGTAGGGCACCGGGGGCCGCCCGAGGATCATGGAAGGGGGCGCCGCGGGCCTGGTTTCCCCCTGATGCGGGGTCATGGTTCCGTCAGGGGTGGCCCTGATGATCCAGGCCGGAGCGGGTGGCCGGGGCGCGGGTGTCGCCGGCCGCCGGCCGCCCCGGTGGCGGGTGGAAATCGGAATGTCGTCTCTTACTTCTCCTGCACCGTAGGCGAGTTGATCAATCCGTGTGACCATGTCGCTGGCTGTCGATCATCGACTCGGGGGCGGGCGCACGGCCGTGACCACGCCGGCGTCGTCACCCCGGCCGGTGGCCGTCCGTATCTCCGCCGCCCGTCGCAGCGATGCGCGGGCGCGTACTCCGCGCGATCACAGGGGGAATTTCATGACTCGTCCGAACAGGCCTGCCCTGAGCCGCCGCACACTCCTGGGCGGCACCGCGGCGGCCGGGGTCGGCGCCGTCCTGGCGTCCGGCACCGCCGCCGCGGCGGACTCGGAGCGTCGGCGCAACCCGATCGACCAGGCCGCGGTCGACGCCGTCGCCGCCCGGCTCGACGGCGACCTGATCGCGCTGCGGCGCGACCTCCACCAGCACCCGGAGACGACGGGGACGGAGACGTACACCGCGGCCGCGGTGGCCGCGCGGCTGCGCGCCGCGGGCCTCGACGTGACCACCGGGGTGGGCCGCACGGTGAAGGACGGCAAGGAGGTGCCCGGCACCGGGGTGGTCGCGGTGCTGAGGGGCTCGCGCCCCGGGCGGACGGTGGCGTACCGGGCCGACATGGACGCGGTGCCCGGTGACGGGATCGTGCCCAAGGTGCCGGGTCCTCCGGCGCCGAACCAGCCGCCGGCGCACGCCTGCGGGCACGACCTCCACACCACGGTGGGCGTCGGCGTCGCCCAGACGCTGGCGCAGCTGCGGCACCGGTTGAGCGGCACGGTCGTGTTCTTCTTCCAGCCGGGCGAGGAAGGCCTGGTGGGCGCCCGGGCGATGATCGACGACGGGGTGCTGGAGACCACCGGCGCCGAGGAGATCCACGCCCTGCACTGCGGGCCGTACCCGGTGGGGCAGTTCGCCGTGACGCCGGGCAGCGGGCTGCCGGGCCAGGACTGGGCCGCCGTCACGCTGGCCGGGCCGGACGCGACCGCGGCGGCGGGCCGGCTGAAGGCCGAGATCGGCCGGCTCAGCACGGTCGCCCTGCCGCAGGGGCCCGCGGACCTGGAGAAGATGGTCGCGGACGTGCAGACCCCGGACGGGCCGCTGGCCCGGTTCGTGGTGACCGGGGGCAGGGTCAACGACCCGGATGCCGAGGGCCGGGTCAGGCTCGACGTGAAGTTCCGCTGCTGGCCGCAGGAGCGCAACGTCGAGATCCGGGAGAGGATCCGCCAGCTGGCGCAGTCGTACGCGGGGGCGGTGGTCACGTATCCGCGGGATCCGTTCCCGGCCCTGGTCTGCCCCGAGGACGACGCCAACGCCCTGGCCCGGCACCTGCGCCGGACGCTCGGCTCCGGCGGGGTGACGGTGAACCACGCCGCCTTCCCGTTCAACGGGGAGGACTACGCGCTGTTCATGGAGCGCATCCCGGGGACCTACACCTTCCTCGGGGTCCGCACGCCGGGCAGCGGGATCGAGACGAGCTACCCGCACTACGAGACGTTCGCCCCGGACGAGCGGGCCATCGGCGTCGGTGTCCGGGCGATGGCCGGCTGGCTCGCCACCCGCACCCGTCGCTAGGGGCCCGTCCCCGGGCTCCCGTCGGCCGGGCGCTTGAACTCCCGCATGCCGGGCGCCTGATGACGGCACCCGGGCTCCGCAGGGCCGGCGCCCGGGCGCCGGCCCCGCGGGCGGGCGTCAGGCGATGCGGACGGTCAGGGTGCCGTCGCCGGCGGCCGTGACGGTCACGCCCTCCAGGGTGGCGGCGTGTGCGGTCGGGTGGTGGGCGGCGGCGCGGGGGCCGATGCCGACGACGGGGATGCCGGCGGCCTTGGCGGCGGCGATGCCGGCCTCGGAGTCCTCGAAGGCGAGGCAGTCGGCGGGGGAGAGGCCGAGGGCGGCCGCGCCCTTCAGGAAGCCCTCGGGGTCGGGCTTGCCCGCGCCGACCGATTCGGCGGTGATCAGGACCGGCGGGAGCGGGAGGCCGGCGGCGGCCATCCGGACCTCGGCGAGCGGCTCGTCGGCGGAGGTGACCAGGGCGTGCGGGAGGCCGGCCAGCGCGGCGAGGAACGCGGCGGCGCCGGGGACGGGTACGACGCCCTCGGTGTCGGCCCGCTCCTCGGCGAGCATGCGGCGGTTCTCGGCGAGGTTGACGTCGGCCGGGCGCCCGGGCAGCAGGACGGCCATGGTGGTGTGGCCCTGGCGGCCGTGGGCGATGCGGAGCACCTCGACCGGGTCGAGGCCGTGCTCCCGGGCCCAGCGGCGCCAGCAGCGTTCGACGACGGCGTCGGAGTTGACCAGGGTGCCGTCCATGTCCAGCAGGAGGGCGCGGGTGGTCATCGGCAGGCCGGGGGTGGCGGGGCCGGAGGCGGTGGCGAGCGCGGGGGTGGCGGCGGGCATGGGGCGGCTCCTCGCGGGCGGGGCCCAGAGAGTGCGAGTCGATTGTTCAGTCAGGATACAAAAGATCAGCCCAGCAGGTGGGCGTTGACCGCGCGGGCCTGCGCGGCCAGCTCCGGCAGCTCCACCACCTCGACCCCGGCCGCCTCCAGCAGCGCCGTCCCCTGGGTCTCGGCGACGAAGGTGGCCGGCTCGCTCCAGGCGACCACCACGCGCGGGACGCCCGCGGCGACCAGCAGCCGGGCGCAGGGGTGCGGCCGCGAGGCGCGCTGGCCGCAGGGCTCCAGCGAGCTGTAGACGGTTGCGCCGTGCAGCCGGGGGTCGCCGGCCGGGAGCTTGGCCAGGGCCGCCTCCTCGGCGTGGTCGTGCGGGTCGGTCTCCCGGCTCCAGCCCTCGGCGAGCACCTCGCCGTCCGCGCCGACGATCACCGCGCCGACCGAGAACGCGGTCGTGGACGGCGGGCAGCGGCGGGAGAGCTCGACGGCCCGCCGCAGGAAGCGGAGGTCGGACGGGTCGGTGGTCACGGGGCGGGCTCCTTCGGGGCGTACCTGAGCAGGACGACGTCGCCCACCGTACGTGCCTCCAGCAGCCGCATCCGGCGGGCCGGGCCGCCGGGGAAGGCCGCCGGGTGGACGAAGCGGGGCGCGTCCGCCTGACCGACCAGCAGCGGGGCGACGGCCAGCTGGAGTTCGTCGGCCAGCCCCTGGGCGAGGAACTGGGTGTGCACGCTGCCGCCGCCCTCGACCATCAGCCGGCGCACCCCGCGGGCGCCGAGGTCGTCCAGCACCGCCTCCAACCCGACCGCCGCACCCAGTGCCACCACCTCGGCCAGCCCGTCCAGGGCGGGCCGCAGCGCGGCGGCGCCCGCGTCCGTGGAGTAGGCGAGCCGGTCGCCGCCGGTGTGCCAGAAGCGCAGCGACCGGTCGAGGGCGCCGCTCGCGCTGAGCGTGACCTTCAGCGGGTACTCGGGCCGGCCGGCGGCGAGCCGGGCGGCCCGCCGGGCGGGGTCGTTGACCAGCAGCCGGGGGTTGTCCGCGCGCAGCGTGTTGCCGCCCACCAGGATCGCGTCGCTGGCGGCGCGCTCCTCGTCCACCCGGTCGAAGTCGGCCGGGTTGGAGAGCAGCAGCCGCTCGGGGGAGGCGTCGTCGAGGTGCCCGTCGAGTGACATCGCGGCACTCAACAGGACGAAGGGGCGGCGGCCGGGCATGGTGGGAACCGTTCTCTCGGGTGCCCGTCCACCGTACGGCCCGGCCGTGTGCGCCGGACGCGCGAGGGCTGCTGTTCGTCCGGTGGCCCGGTCCCGGAGGGGCGGCGTTCGCCGGGGGGCTCCACCCTGGTCCGGACCTCGCACCGCCCCCACGTCGAAGGGCCGTCCCCGTGTCCCGTCTCTCCCGCGGTCTGCTGCCGCCGGCCGTCGCCGTCGCCGTCGCCGTCGCCGCACTGCCGGTCCTCGCGCTGCCCGCCGGCTCCGCCGCCGCCGTGACGTACGGAACCCCCGTGATCACCCTCTCGGCCGGGTACCTCTCCGGCGCGGTCGGCGCCACCGGTGACCCGACCGTCACCGTCACCGTCTCGCAGAGCGGCGCGGCGGCCTCCGCGCTGACGGTGGCCGCCTCGGCGACCACCCGCAGCTCGGTCGCCCGGACCGGCGACGTCACCGTCACGGGCACCGCGGGCACCCGCACCCTCGCGGTCGCCGCGCGGGGCGTCGGCTACACCGACCTCACCGTCAAGGTCACCGGTCTGGGCGGCAGGACCGCGACGAAGACGCTGCACTACGCGGCCTCGCCCGCCGTCCGGTTCGCGGCCGAGAGCCGCTACCTGACCGGCTCCAGCGATGCCTCGGCGGCGGTGGACGCGGGCGGCGGCCACATCCTCGTGGCCGACGACGAGTCCAACGTGCTGCGGCTGTACGACCGGAACGCCTCGGGCGCGCCCGTCCGCACCTGGGACTTCGGCTCGGCGCTCGGCGTCTCCAAGGAGATCGACATCGAGGGCGCCACCCGGGTCGGGAACACCGTCTACTGGACCGGTTCGCTGGGCAACAGCAAGGACGGCGTGGTCAAGCCCGACCGGCACACCGTCTTCGCCACCACCGTCAGCGGCTCGGGCGCGGACACGCAGCTCACGCCGGCCGGCAAGTACACCGGCCTGCGCGACGACCTGATCGCCTGGGACCGCGCCAACGGCAACCGCTACGGCTTCGCGGCCGGCGCGGCGGACGGCCAGGTGCCCAAGCAGATCGACGGGTTCAACGTCGAGGGCCTGGAGTTCGCGCCGGGCAGCTCCACCACCGCGTACGTGGGCTTCCGCGCGCCGCTCGCCCCGGCGGTCACCGGCGGCCGGGCGCTGATCGTGCCGGTCACCAACTTCTCGTCGCTGCCGGGCGGTTCGGTGCACGCCGCGTTCGGCGCCCCGATCGAGCTGGACCTCGGCGGGCTCTCGGTCCGCGACCTGCGCCGCAACGCGCTCGGCCAGTACCTGATCGTGGCCGGCTCCTGGGCGGCGGACGACAACTCCGACCCGTACGCGCTCTACCGCTGGGACGGGCGGCCCGGTTCGCAGCCGGTCAAGGTGCTGGACCTGCCGACCAGCGACGCCGGCGGGTGGGAGGCCGTGCCGGACGTCCCGGACCTCACCGCCCCCGGCGCCCGGGTGCAGCTGATCACCGACGACGGCTCGGCCGACCTGTACGGCGACGGCACCGCGGCCAAGGACCTCACCCACCCGGAGTGGAAGAAGTCCCGCACCACCTGGTTCACCGTCAACTAGGCGCAGGAGCGGCGCGGAAGTCCCCGACCGCAGGCCGGCCGGGGGCTTCCGCGCATTTCGGAGTGATCGAAATATGAGACGAATCTTCTCGTCATGCGGGACGAGGAGTAGCGTCGGAGGCGTCGGAGAACCGAGACCGCCTCAGGGGGACGCCATGACCGGACCGCAGCCCGCCACCGCCTACACGCACGGCCACCAGGAGTCGGTGCTGCGCTCGCACCGCTCCCGCACCGCCGCCGACTCGGCCGCCTACCTGGTGCCCCACCTGCGACCCGGGCAGGCCGTGCTGGACGTCGGCTGCGGCCCCGGCACCATCACCGCCGACCTGGCCGAACTGGTCGGCCCCACCGGGCGGGTGGTGGCCGTGGACACCTCGGCCGAGGTGCTGGAGGCGGCGGCCCGCCACGCCGCCGCGCGGGGCCTGTCCAACGTGGTCTTCGAGGTCGCCGACGTGCACGGACTGCCCTACGCGGACGGGGAGTTCGACGTGGTCCACGCCCACCAGGTGCTGCAGCACGTGGGCGATCCGGTGGCCGCGCTGCGGGAGATGCGCCGGGTGACGGCGCCGGGTGGCGTGGTCGCGGCCCGGGACGTCGACTACGCGAGCATGACCTGGTACCCGGAGGTGCCCGAACTGGACCGCTGGCTGGACCTGTACCGGCGGATCGCCCGTGCCAACGGCGGCGAGCCGGATGCCGGGCGGCGGCTGATGTCCTGGGCCGGGGAAGCGGGCTTCACCGAGGTCACCGCCTCGTCCAGCACTTGGACGTTCGCGACGCCCGAGCGCCGGGAGTGGTGGGGCGGCATGTGGGCCGACCGGACGGTGGCCTCCAGCACGGCCGGGACGGCGGTGGCGAAGGGGCTGGCGGACCGGGCGGAGCTGGAGCGGATCGCGGGCGGCTGGCGGGAGTGGGCGAAGGCGGAGGACGGCTGGTTCGCGATGCTGCACGGGGAGGTGCTGGCGCGCGGGTAGGCAGGGGCCGGCGGGCAGGGAAAAGAACGGGAGGGTGTTCGGCAAGATCGGGTAAAGTCGCGCGTCCGTTCCCATCGCAGCAGTGTGCTCCGCCTGCGGAACGTTCGAGTCGAACCGCAGAGCTGATGCCCGTGACCGGCGGGCGGGGGAGTCCACGTGTCCAAGCCCGAGCCCGACGCGCCCGTTCCCGCGCCGCCCGTTCCCGCGTCGGACGTTCCTGCGTTGGATGGTCCCGCGTCGGACGTTCCCGCGTTGGACGTTCCCGCGTTGGACGTTCCCGCGTTGGACGTTCCCGTGACGGAGGTTCCCGCGGCCGGTGGCCCGGTGGCGGACGTTCCGGTGACGGGGGTCCCGGCCGCGGACGCCCCCGCACCGGACGTCCCCGCACCGGACGCTCCCGCACCGGAGGCTGCTCCGGCCGACCGCGTGGAGCTGACCAAGCCGGCCGCAACGGACGCCGAGCCGCCGGTCCCGGCCCCGTCGGCCCCGGACGCCGCCCCGGCCGGGGACACGCCCGCGGCGGACGCCCCGCCGGTCCCGGACGCCCCGCCCGTCCCGCTCGCCGAGCCCGTCGACCCCTGGGCCGTCCCCGGCCCCATCGCGACCGGTGCGCCCGCCGGCGCCCCGGTGCCCCCGGTGCCCCCGGCCTTCGGGCCGCCCGTCGGGCCTCCGCCCACCGGTACGGGCTGGGCCGCCGTCCCGCCCGGCTCGATGTCCGGTTTCCAGCCCGGACACCCCTACCTGCCGGCCTCCGAGGCCACCAACGGCTTCGCCGTCGCCTCGCTGGTCACCGGCCTGTTCTGCATGTGGCCGCTGGCCATCGCCTTCGGCATCGTCGCGCTGGTCCAGATCCACAAGCGCAACGAGCGCGGCCGCGGCATGGCCGTGACCGGCTTGGTCCTCGGCTCGCTCGGGGCGCTCGCCGTCCTGTTCGGCGTCATCGCCGTGCTCGTCGCCGGCGTCGAGGCGCGCGACGACGCCGCCGACCGGCCGGCCCGCACCCCGAAGGCGCCGGCGGGCTCCGTGCTCTGGTCCTCGCTCAAGTCCGGCGACTGCTACAACCCGCCGGGGGACCAGGCCGGCTCCGACCCCTCGGAGGTCGACCAGACGGTCTTCTGGGTGATGAAGGTGCCGTGCATGCTCCCGCACCACGGCGAGGTGGCCGGCACCGCCCGGATCCCGGAGAGCGACGGTCCGGCCTACCCGGGCGAGACCCACGTCCGCGACCGCGCCGCCACGCTCTGCGGCCCGGTGCTCGACGAGTACGCCCTCGACTACTGGGCCGTGCCGGACGGCATGGACGAGGTCTACCTCTACCCGAGCCGCGCCAACTGGAAGTCCGGCGAGCGCTACGTCACCTGCACCTACGAGGACCGCGACGCCCAGCACCGCGGCAGCGTCCGGACCGACCGCGCCGTCCTGAACCCTGCCCAGCTCGCCTACCTGGAGGCCGCCCGGGCCTTCAACAACGCGTACTGGAACGAGCCGCAGACCGAGATCGCCGAGTCTCACTCCGCGTACTCGGCGTGGGCCCGGCAGATGGCGGACGCCTCCCGCAAGGAGGCCGAGGACCTCTCCAAGGGGTCGACACTCTGGCCGGAGGGCGCCAAGGCCAAGGTGGCCGAGCTGGCGGCCGCCCAGCGGGAGGCCGCCACGGCCTGGGACACCGCGGCCAGGTCGGCCGACGACACCGCGCTCGAACGCGAGGTGCGGCGGGCGAAGACGCTGGTGACCAGGTCGGCCAAGCTGACCGTCGAGATCCGCCGCAGCCTCGGCCTCTCGACCGGCGAGCAGGTCGGCGAGATCCAGACCTGACCACCTGTCCGGGCCTGCCCTGTCCGGCCCGCCGGCCCCGGTGCGGGGCCGGCGCCGGCGGTCACGTCTTACCGGCCGTTAACAGGGCCCGTACCTGCCGGTAGCGGGCCGGGCGTAGCGTCCGGTGGACGCCGCCCCCGGCCCGACCCCCACGCGGGCCGGGGGCGTTCCCGCGGCCACCCGTCGGATACCCCCTACGCTCGCAGGCATGGACACCTTTCGGGTGATGCGGCAGGACGACAACGGCAACCGCTTCCTGGTCGCCGGCGGGCTGGAGCGGGCCGGGGCCGAGCGGCTGGCCGCCGAGTTCGAGGCGCGCGGCCACAAGCAGCTGTACTGGGTGGAGGGCGGGGCGCCCGGGGGTTCTAAGGTCGGGGCCATGGAGAACCGGATCGTCGTCGGCGGCGCCCTCGTCCACCGTGGCCGGGTGCTGGCCGCCCGTCGTAGCGCACCGGCCGAGGTGGCGGGGCGCTGGGAGTTCCCGGGCGGCAAGGCCGAGCCCGGCGAGACCGAGGAGCAGGCCCTGGAGCGGGAGCTGCTGGAGGAGCTGGGCGTCCGGGCACGGGCGGTGGAGCGGCTGCCCGGTGCGTGGCTGGTCCGGCCGGGCCTGGAGCTGCACATCTGGGGGGCCGAGCTGCTCTCGGGCGACCCCCGGCCGCTGGAGGACCACGACGAGCTGCGCTGGCTCGGCCCGCAGGAGCTGGACGACGTCGACTGGCTGGACCACGACCGGGCCGTCCTCCCGGACGTCGCCCGGCTGCTCGACGCGGCGCACACCGCCCCCTGACCGTCGCACCGGCCCCTGGCCCGTGACCGTCGCACCGCTCCCTGGCGCGCGCCCCTCCGCCGTCTTCCGCCGCCCGTCCGTACCGCGGACCCGGGAGGCGGAACAGTCGCGGCCGCGACGCGCAATACGCCGGGTAGGTCAATCGGAAAAGCCGACGCGGAAGCCGGGATAGCCTGGGTTGTGCTGGGTATGTCACTTTTCGGCACTATTCGTCACCATCGGTGAGCCGCCCCCAGCCGGCGCCGCCGATCCCGACCAGAGCCGGAGGCCCCGTCGGTGTCGAGTACCGGTAACGGCGGCGGGGGAGCGCGACGCGCGGGCAGCGGGGGGAGCGCGGCCGCCCGCGCCCGGCTGCGCCGCGGCCCGCGCCCGGGCCAGCCGCAGCCGC
>NZ_JAGIYX010000045.1:0-54219 GCF_017813315.1 Kitasatospora sp. RG8 | reverse complement strand
GGCACCCCGGTGCCCGGCGCGTCCGGCGCGTCCGGCACCGCGGCGCCCGGACAGCACGCCGTCGCCGAGGGCCGCCCCGGCGCCGGTGGCGGCCCGCGCGCCGCCACCGGCGCCCCGCACCCCGTCACCGCTCCCGGCCCGCTGATCGTCCCGCCGCCCCCGGCCGCCCCGCCGGTCGTCGGCCCCGGCACCGCACGCCCCGAGTTCCACCCGGACGACCACCGGCGCCGCCCCGACGGCTCCCCGGCCGAGGGCGGGACCGGGCTCGCCTGGGCCGCCGTCCCGGTCGCCACCGCCCATGCGATGGCCCTCCAGCTCGCCCTGCGCGCGCGGCGCGGCTCCGTCCCGGAGGAGCACGTGGTCCGGCTGCGGACCATCGCCGACAGCCGCCCGTACGGACTGCCCGGCGGCCTCGCCCCGGTCGACCCCGAGCACCAGCGCGAGATCGAGCGCCGCGCGCCCCGCGACGCCGACGGCCTGCCACTGCGTCACCCCGACCCGGCGGCCGGCGGCTGGGCCGAGGTCGTCAACGACGGCGGCCACCGCGGGCCCGGCCGGGCCAACAACAGCCTGGAGATCGCCCTCTCCGCCGTCGACACCTTCACCGGCCGCCCGACCTGCGCCGCCCCGCGCATCCCCACCGAGGGCGACGCCGGCGAGCGCGGCGGCCGCGACCGCGCCGAACGCGAACTCGGCGCGCCCTTCCGCGACCTCGGCGACGGCACAACGGCCGTCGGCCGGCTGGCCGACGAACTGCGTCGGGCCGGCCACGGCTCCCAGGCCGTCCTGCTGACGCTGGACGGCTTCGGCCGCCCGCACGCCTGGAACGCCGTCAACCACAAGGACACCGTGACCTACCTCGACCACCAGGTCGGCCGCCGGGGCCCCGCCCCCCTGCACGACTGCGCCCACGGTCTGTGGGCGATCGCCCTCGACCCCGACGGCCGCCCCCTCGACCTCGCCGCCCGCCGACCCGACCTCACCGCGGCCGCGGCCTCGTGACGTTCCGTCCGCCCGCCCCCCGGCGCCGCCCGCAGCCGGAACCGGGGCGGCCGCGCCGGGAGCGGCGCGTGCGATCCTGGCGGGCCGCCGACGGCGTGCCGGGGGCCGGACCGGTGCCCCGGCACCCGTCGGCCGGTTCGTTCGCGCGTCCGCGCGCCGATGCAAGGAGCTCCACCACGTGACCACCCGTGCGCAGGCGATCGAGGCCGCCCATCGCTGGATCAACGGCGAACTGCCGAGGGCTTCCGCCGACGGTTCCACCGGGAGCCGGCGGGTGCACTCGCACGAGTTCGAGCTGGGCTGGGTGGTCTGGGCGGAACCCTCGCCGGCGCGGATCGACCCGCTGACGGGGGAGCGGCGGGCACCCGAGGAGGTGGGGGCGGCGTGCGCGGTGGTGGACCGGGAGACCGGGCGGTTCACCGTCTGGCCGTCGGTGCCGGTGGACGAGGTGGTCACGCTCTACCGGGACTTCGTCGGCGCGGGCTCCCACGACCCGGCCCGGCCGCCGGCCACCGGCCGCGGCACCCGGGCCGAGCTGACCTACCGGGACGGCCTCGGCGAGGTGCGCTCGCTGGCGCTGCGCTCGGCGCCCGGCCTGCCGCACCCGGCGCTGCGCGGCTGGTGGTGGCTGCGCGAACAGGGCGTGCGGGCGGAGGACGTGCTGTCCGTCCACACCGACCTGCGGCTGAGCGCGCTTCCGGGCGGCTACTGGGCGTACGCGCTGGCGGCCGAACTGCCGGACGTCCGGGTCGGGTTCGACCTGCCGTACGGGCCGCACTTCGACCACCGGGCGGCGGCCGTCCGCGCCCTGCCGGCCGGGGCGTCCGGGGAGGGCGGGCCGGTGCGCAACCGGGTGCCGTTCCCGCGCGCCGTGCCGCCGCTGCCGGCCGAGCCGGACCAGGTACTGGCGGCCGTGCTGGTGGAGCGGTTCGGCGCCGGTGGTGTCCGGCGCTTCGACCCGGCGGACGTCGCCCGTGCGGACCTGCCGGAGGACTTGGCCCGGGTCCTGGTGACGGCCGGGGTGCCGGTGGCGGTCGAGGGCTTCTTCGCGCTGCACCACCCCGGGCCGGACGCGATCGCGGACGGCACCCGGCAGGGCACGGTGCTGCCGTCGCTGGCCGGTCACCTGGCGGAGGAGGGCCGCGGCACCAGGGTGGCCGAGCGGGAGCGGCTCGCGCTGGCCCCGCAGCTGCTGCTCGGCACCGACGGCTGGGCGCTGGTCACGGTGGACACCGCCTGCGGTGCCGTCCGGGCGGTCGACCCCGACTACGCCACCGCCCGGCACTGCAACGACGGTCCGGCGTCCTTCGTCCGCTGCCTGGCGCTGTTCGCCGAGCGGCTGCCCGGGCTGCGCGGGCTCGACCCGTCGGCCGCCGGGGCCGCCGTCGACGCCCTGCAGCGCGGGCTCGCGGCGATCGACCCGACGGTCTTCGACGATCCGGAGAACTGGTGGGCCGTCATCGTCGAACAGCTCTGGGACGGCCTCCTGTGACGGTGCGGGCGCGCACCGGCGTCCGGGTGACCTGTGGTGCGTCGCGGCCGGGGCGTGACGGGGGACGGGCGCACGCTGAGGGGAACCGACAGCATTGTCGGATTGTCAGATCATTTTGACGATTCCTCGCCGACCCCCGACGATCCCCGAGTGCCCGCACCCACCGGGCCTCCGAGACAGAGCTGGAGCCCCGCCGCCGTGACGACCCCGCCCCGCGCCGCCCGCACGGCCGTGCTCGCCGCCCTCGCGGTGCTGGCCGCCGGCTGCGCAGCCTCCCCGGGGCTGCGCGCCCGGCCGGCCGCCGCCCAGCCGGTCTGCGCCGGACCGGTGGTGATCGGCCACCGGGGTGCGCCGCTGGACGCCCCCGAGAACACCATGGCCTCCTTCGAGAAGGCCCTCCAGCAGGGCGCCGACTGGCTGGAGACCGACGTCCAGACCACCCGGGACGGCGTCCCGGTGCTGATGCACGACGCCAGCGTGGACCGCACCACCAACGGCAAGGGCGCGATCGCCGACCTGACCGCCGCCCAGATCGCCGGGCTGCGGGTGACCGTCGGCCCCGGCCCGGCCGAGCCGGTGCCGACCCTGGAGGAGCTGCTGAAGCGGCTCAGCGGCACCACCGTCACGCTGCTGATGGAGATCAAGTGGCAGCGGGCCGAGGACGTCGCCCGGATCGCGAGGATCGCGGCCGGCAGCAGTGCCCGGGTCTTCCTGTACTCGTTCTCCGCCGATCACCTGCGCCAGGCCCACGCCGCCGCCCCCGCACTGCCGGTGGTGCTCATCCAGGGCGCCAGCATCTCCGAGGACCCGGGCGACCTGCCGCTGCACGGCCTCGCCCTGGACGCCACGCTGGCCACCGCCTCCAGGATCGCCGCCGAACACAAGGCCGGCCGCGAGGTCTACGTCTGGACGCTGGACGACGACGAGTCCTGGCAGCTGATGACCGAGCGGGAGGCCGACGGCCTGATCACCGACACCCCGGGCCGGGCCCGCCGCTGGGCCGACGCCAACTGCCGCACCGAGCGGCCGGTGTCCCCGCGCGGCGCCCGCGTGCACTGAGCGGAGCCCGCGTGCACCGGGCGCAGCCCCGCGCGGCCCGGGCCCGGAAGGTCCGGACCAGCACGAATACCGTCGTGCCAGGCCTGCCCGGAGACCGGATCGCGTAGCGTGGAGGGTTATGCGACTCGGTGTTCTCGACGTAGGTTCCAACACGGTCCACTTCCTGGTGGTGGACGCCCATCCCGGGGCCGCCCCGCTGCCCGCGTACTCCCACAAGGCCGAGCTGCGGCTGGCCGAACTCCTCGACGAGCAGGGTGCGATAAGCGCACCCGGCGTGGACAGGCTGATCGGCATGGTCGCCTCCTCGCTGCGGGTCGCCGAGGACAAGGGCGTCGTCGACATCCTGCCGTTCGCCACCTCCGCCGTCCGGGAGGCCGCCAACGGCGAGGACGTGATCCGCCGGGTCGCCGAGGAGACCGGCGTCGAGCTCCGGGTGCTCTCCGGACAGGACGAGGCCCGGCTCACCTTCCTGGCCGTCCGCCGCTGGTTCGGCTGGTCCTCCGGCCGGCTGCTCAACCTCGACATCGGCGGCGGCTCGCTGGAGATCGCCTGCGGGCTGGACGAGCAGCCCGACGTCGCCTGTTCGCTGCCGCTCGGCGCCGGCCGGCTCACCGGCCGCTGGCTGCCCGGCGACGTCGCCGACCCGGAGGAGCTGCGCGGGCTCAGACGCCACATCCGCGCCGAGATGGCCGCCGCGGTCGGCGAGATCGCCCGGCTGGGCGCCCCGGACCACGCCGTCGCCACCTCCAAGACCTTCAAGCAGCTCGCCCGGATGACCGGCGCCGCCCCCGCCGACGCCGGCCCGTACGCGGACCGGCGGCTCACCCGCAGCGGTCTCTCCGCGTGGCTGCCCCGGCTCTCCACGATGACCGTCGCCGAACGGGCGCAGATCCCCGGTGTCTCCGAGGGCCGCGCCAAGCAGCTGCTGGCCGGCGCGCTGGTCGCCGACGCCGCGATGGACCTGTTCGGCCTGGAGGAGCTGGACGTCTGCCCGTGGGCGCTGCGCGAGGGCATCATCCTGCGCCGTCTCGACACCATGGACAGCCCCGCCGACCGCCGCCGCCCCGCCCTCACCACCTGAGGGCCGCTCCCCGTTCCGGGCGCGGTCCGCTTACGCTGTCTCCCGTGGCGCAACCAGCGGGCGAGGACGGGACGCAGGAGGGCCGCGCACCCGGGGACGGGCAGCCGCGGCCGGACGCACCGCGCCGCACGCGCCCGGACGGCGGGCCGGAGGCCGGGGAGGGCCCGGACGGCGGCGCCACGGGCCGCTCCCGGAAGCTCGGCAAGGCGGTGAAGGGCGTCCGCGCGGCCAAGGCGGCGACGGCCGCCAAGACCGCCGCGGCGAAGAAGGCCACCGGCGGGGCCGCCCAGAAGGCCGTGAAGAAGGCGGTGCGCAAGGCCGTGCCGCAGGGTGCGGCGGACGGCCCGGCCCGGCAGGCGCAGCCGGGCCCCCCGGAGCGGAGCACCTCGGAGCAGCCCGCGCCCGGGCAGTCCGGCCCCGAGCAGTCCGGCCCCGGGCAGGACGCCCCCGAGCAGCCCGCGCCCGGGCAGGACGCCCCCCGGAAGCCGGTGGCCAAGGCCCCCACCACCCAGGCGCGCCGCGAGACGCGGACCGCCCGGGCCGCCGGGGCGGCCAAGGCCGCCGTGCAGTCGGTGAAGTCCGTCAAGGCCGCCCGGCAGGCCGCCGGCCGGAAGGCCCCGCTGCTGCGCACCACCGACCGGCTGGTGCTGCCCCCGCACCCGGCCCTGCACATCCCCGACACCAAGGTCGTCCTCTCCACCGCCTCCGTCTACCCGGCCAACACCGCCGTCGGCTTCGAGCTGGCCGCCAAGCTCGGCTACGACGGAGTCGAGGTGATGGTCTGGAACGACCCGGTCAGCCAGGACATCGAGGCGCTGCGCCGGCTCTCCGACATCCACCGGATGCCGATCCTGGCCGTCCACGCGCCCTGCCTGCTGATCACCCAGCGGGTCTGGACCACCGACCCGTGGACCAAGCTGGTCCGGGCCCGGGCGGCGGCCGAGAAGCTCGGCGCGAGCGCCGTCGTCGTCCACCCGCCGTTCCGCTGGCAGCGGCAGTACGCACGCGAGTTCGTCGAGGGCGTCAACCGGATGGCGGGCGAGACCGACGTCCGCTTCGCCGTCGAGAACATGTACCCGTGGCGCTACCGCGACCGCGAGATGCTCGCGTACGCCCCCGGCTGGGACGTCACCGAGGAGGAGTACCGGCACTTCACCATCGACCTCTCGCACGTCGCCACCTCCCGGATCGACGCCTTCGACATGGTCGGGCGGATGGGTGACCGGCTGGCCCACGTCCACCTCGCCGACGGCAGCGGCTCCGGCAAGGACGAGCACCTGATCCCCGGCCGCGGCAAGCAGCCCTGCGCCGAGCTGCTGGAGCACCTGGCCAGGACCGGCTTCGACGGCCACGTGGTGCTGGAGGTCAACACCCGGCGCTCCGCGTCCCCTGCCGAACGCGAGGCCGACCTCGCCGAGGCGCTCGCCTTCACCCGCCTGCACCTGGCCACCCCCGCCCGCGTACGCTGAGAACGAACTGCCGTACCAAGGGGGAGAGATGACGGAAGCGAAGGACTACCGGGAGCTCGCCAAGTCCTTCGGCGGCGTGGCCGCCGAGTACGACCGGGCCCGGCCCTCGTACCCGGACGAGCTGTTCGACGAGCTGGAGCGCCTGGCCGGCCGCGGCCTCAAGGGCGCCCGGGTGCTGGACGTCGGCGCGGGCACCGGCATCGCCACCCGGCTGCTGGCCGGCCGCGGCGCGGACGTCGTCGCCGTGGAGCCCAACGACGGCATGGGCGCCCAGTTCCTGGCCTCCTCGCCCGGCCTGCCGCTGGTCCGGGGGACCGGCGACGAGCTGCCCTTCCACGACCACTCGGCCGATCTCGTCACCTACGCCCAGGCCTTCCACTGGACCCGTGCCGAGCGGTCGGTCCCCGAGGCGATCCGCGTGCTGCGCCCCGGCGGCGCCCTCGCCACCTGGTGGAACGTGAAGGACTCCGGGGTCGGGTGGGTCCGGGCGATGGGCGAGCGGCTGAGCGCGGCGCTGCCCGACGTCTACCACGGCTACGGCAAGGTCAACGAGATCGTGAGCCACCTCGCCCCGTACGGCCTGGAGGTCGGCACCGCCGTGCTGCGCTGGGACCGCCGGGTCACCGTCGACCACGTGATCACCGACCTCACCTCGCGCTCCTACCTGGCCTCCCTCACCCCCGAGCGGCGGGAGCCGCTGCTGGCCGTCGAGCGCGAGGCGCTGCTGGCCGAGTTCCCGGACGGCTGGGTGGTCGAGCCGTACGTCCTCGACCTGACGGTGGCCCGCACCCCGCGCTGACCGCATCGCGGACGTGGCGTCCACCGCCCGGACGGCGGGCGTAGTCTCGGAAGACACAGCGGTCGCCGCACCCTCCCTACCGGCGGCGCCGCCAGCAGCCTCCGAAGGAGTCGAGCACAGTGCCCGAGCTGAAGTCCCGTACGGTCACCCACGGTCGCAACATGGCAGGCGCCCGGGCGCTTCTCCGGGCCGCAGGCGTAGCCCGCGAGGACTTCGGCAAGCCGATCATCGCGGTCGCCAACTCCTTCACCGAGTTCGTCCCGGGCCACACCCACCTCCAGCCGGTCGGCCGGATCGTCTCCGAGGCGATCAAGCAGGCGGGCGGCATCCCCCGCGAGTTCAACACCATCGCGGTGGACGACGGCATCGCGATGGGCCACAGCGGCATGCTCTACTCGCTGCCCTCGCGCGACCTGATCGCCGACTCCGTGGAGTACATGGTCAACGCGCACTGCGCCGACGCCCTGATCTGCATCTCCAACTGCGACAAGATCACCCCGGGCATGCTGATGGCCGCGCTGCGGCTCAACATCCCGACCGTCTTCGTCTCCGGCGGCCCGATGGAGGCCGGCAAGGCGACCCTGGTCGACGGCACCGTGCGCAGGCTCGACCTGGTCGACGCGATCTCCCAGGCGGTGAACGAGAACGTCTCCGACGAGGACATCGCGATCATCGAGGAGAACGCCTGTCCGACCTGCGGGTCCTGCTCGGGCATGTTCACCGCCAACTCGATGAACTGCCTCACCGAGGCGATCGGCCTCTCCCTGCCCGGCAACGGCTCGGTGCTCGCCACCCACACCGCCCGCAAGGAGCTCTACGAGCGGGCCGGCCGGACCGTCGTCGAGATCACCGAGCGCCACTACCACCAGGACGACTACTCCGTCCTGCCGCGCTCGATCGCCACCCGCGCCGCCTTCGAGAACGCCGTGGCCCTCGACATCGCCATGGGCGGCTCGACCAACACCATCCTGCACCTGCTCGCCGCCGCCCAGGAGGCCGAGCTGGACTTCGACATGCGGGCCATCGACGCGATCTCCCGCAAGGTCCCCTGCCTCTCCAAGGTCGCGCCCAACGGCTCGTACTACATGGAGGACGTGCACCGGGCCGGCGGCATCCCCGCCATCCTCGGCGAGCTGTACCGCGGCGGCCAGCTCAACGAGGACGTGCACACCGTCCACGCCGACTCGCTCGCCGAGTGGCTGAAGACCTGGGACGTCCGCGGCGGCTCGCCCTCCGCCGAGGCCGTCGAGCTCTGGCACGCCGCCCCCGGCTGCGTCCGCTCCGCCGAGGCGTTCTCGCAGTCCGAGCGCTGGGAGTCGCTGGACACCGACGCGGCCAAGGGCTGCATCCGCAGCGTCGAGCACGCCTACTCGGTCGAGGGCGGCCTCGCCGTGCTGTACGGCAACCTCGCCGAGGACGGCTGCATCGTGAAGACCGCCGGCGTGGACGAGTCGATCTGGACCTTCAGCGGCCCGGCCGTCGTGGTCGAGTCCCAGGAGGACGCCGTCGACGCGATCCTCACCAAGCGGATCAAGGAGGGCGACGTCGTCGTCATCCGCTACGAGGGCCCCAAGGGCGGCCCGGGCATGCAGGAGATGCTCTACCCGACCTCGTTCCTGAAGGGCCGCGGCCTCGGCAAGGCCTGCGCCCTGGTCACCGACGGCCGCTTCTCCGGCGGCACGTCCGGCCTCTCGATCGGCCACGCCTCCCCGGAGGCCGCGTCCGGCGGCACCATCGCCCTGGTCGAGGACGGCGACATCATCGCCATCGACATCCCCGGCCGGAAGATCTCCCTGGAGGTCTCCTTCGAGGAGCTGCACGAGCGCCGGCTGAAGCTGGAGGCCGAGGGCGGCTACAAGCCGAAGAACCGCGACCGCCAGGTCAGCCAGGCCCTGCGCGCCTACGCCGCGATGGCCACCTCCGCCGACAAGGGCGCGGTCCGCGACGTCTCCAAGCTGGGCTGACCCGCCGCGCACCGCACCACGCACCACGAGGAGCCGTTCCGCCCGGCGGGACGGCTCCTCCGCGTCGGCGGCGCGACGGGTGATAATCGGCCGTGTGACCGAGCACCCCACCCCCGCCCCCAAGCCCGCCGGCGCCCCCGAGCCGGAGCCGATCCGCTGGTTCGGCACCAGCTGGGTGGGGCGCGGCAGCGACTACCGGCTGCGCCGGGTCGTCGTGCCGATCGGCGCCCTGCTGGCCACCGCGGCCGCGGCCCTCGTCCTGCGGCTGGCCGTCGACGGCGTCCGGCTCTCCGACAACGCGGGCTTCGTCAACGGGCTGCTGCTGGCCGCCGTCGCGATCTGCTCCTGCCTCTCCGGCCTGCGCAGCTGGAAGCTGTTCGCCGAGGGCAAGGACCAGCTGACCGGCTGGATGGCCGAGGAGAAGTCGCTCGGTGCGGTCTGGATCATCGGCGGGGTCGGCGCCCTGTTCGCCTACTTCCTCCGCAGCCTGGTCGAGGCGCCCGGCGAGGCCGACAAGCGGACCCGCCACGAGCGGGCCACCGCCGCCCACCAGCGCCGCCAGGCCGGCCGCAGCGGCCGGCCCGACGCCAAGGCGCCGGGCCGGGGCAGGCGCAGGCGCTGAGCGTCAGTTGCGGCTGATCCTGCCGCAGTCCTGGTTGTCCGCGAGGTTCTTGGTGCGGTCGTACGGGTCGGTGGCGGGGCCGGTCGGCTCCGACGTCGACCCGAGCGGGCGCGTCGCGAACTGGTCGAACTGCGGGTGGTAGTAGCCGTCGTTGATGTCGCAGGCCGAGTTGCCGGCGTCCGACTGGGTCTTGGAGAAGACCAGCTTCTTCGGATTGACCCGGTAGCGCGCCGGGTCGTAGAAGCGGAAGGTGTCCACGCGCCGCACGATCGTGCGGGTGGTCCAGGTGTCACCGGCGACGTCGGCGACCGGCACCGTCCAGCCCGCGGGCTTGGGGCCGCCGCCGTCACCGGCCGGCGGCTGCGGGGCCGAGGGCCGGGGCGTGGCCGGCTTGGGGGAGGCCGTCCGCTTGCCCGCCTCCGGGCCCGGCCGCAGCGCGTACACGTACGTGAAGTCGGTGTGCACCAGCACGCCCTTGTCGCCGTCGCCCTCGACGGTGATCAGGCCCTGCATTTTGACGGTGTCGGAGACCGGGATCGCGTCGCGCGGATCGAAGCGGCTGAACCAGGCCGTCGGGTCGCTCTCCGAGGACGGCTTGGTCAGGGCGGCCCTGGCGTTGTCCTGCTCCTCGCGGTCCAGCATCGCCAGCGCGGCGTCGGGCGTCCCGCCGGCGACCACCTTCGGGTCCAGGTTGGCGGCCGCCAGGTAGTCCTTCACCAGCTTGACCTGGGCGGCCACCTGCTCGGCGTCGAACACCCCGATCGGGCCGGGGGTCTGGGCCGGGGCGAAGGCGTCCACGGAGGTCGGCCAGCCCTCGGCGGGGGAGCCGGCCCACGGGTGGTCGACGGTCGGCTGCTTAGGGTCGAGCGTCGGCGGGGCGGTGGTCGGCCGGGCGGTCTCCGGGGCCACCGTCGGCACCGCCGACGCGGAGGCCGGGTGGTCGGAGGCGTAGCCGAAGTGCGTCGAGTACCAGAACTTCAGGCTGTCCAGGTTCAGCGCCGCCAGCAGCACCGTGATGGTGAGCAGCACGTACAACGGCGTGCGCCACTCCATCCGGCGGCGCGGGACCGGGTTGCCCCAGGGGTCGGCGGCCGGCTTCGGCTTGCGGCCGAACCGCTTCGTCCGTCCCGGGCCGTCGTTCACCGAGCGGCGGCCGCCCGGGTCCACCGGCGGGGTGTGCTTCCACTGTGCGGCGAGCATCCGGGTGCGGGCCGCCTGCTCCTTCACGGTGGCGCCCTTGACGAACTCGTCGTCCAGGACGAGTTCGTCGAACGGGTCCTTCCCGCCCGCTCCGGACGGGTCCGCCCCGTCCGGGTTCCGGCCCTCGGACGGGCGCGGTTCTGGATCTTCGGCTATCGGCATCGAGCCAGTATGCCGACGGGGTGTGACGAGTCCCTGATCGGGGGCACACCCTGTGGTGAACTCGTGTTCGGTGTGCGATGATCACCCCTTTTTGTCCTGGTCCGGACGGTCCGTCAGCCCTTGCCGCGGGCCTGCTTCACCGAGCCGACCACGCCCGCCACCGCCAGCAGTACGCCGGCCGGAAGCAGCGAGAGGAAGAACGCGCCGAACAGGCCCGCGTCGCCGAGGACCATCTGCGCCAGCATGTTCAGCACCAGCAGGCCCCCGGCCGCCGGCAGCGCCGACTGCCACGGGTGCTCGGCCGCCCACTTGCGCAGCCGGCGGTCGCCGGTGTCGCGCCGCAGCTGGCCGCCGACCGTGCCGACCAGGAAGAAGAAGAACAGGGCCCAGCCGGCCGGACCGGCCAGCATGCTCAGCGACCAGTGCCCGGTGATCGCATCGATCCCCAGGGCCGTCGCCCCCACCAGTGCACCGACACCCGCGGCCGTCCGCCACGGTCCCATCGTCGCGGCGGCGACGGCGGCTTGCCGGTTCTCACGTCGGGACATCTCTCCGTGTGCCATACGTCCACGGTGCGCCCGGGAACAGCGGCGGGCCATAGGGGAGAACCCCGAGTTTCACCCTAGGGCCCGCCTTCGGACTCCCGCCTTCCCGGCGACGCCGGGGGGCGGGGGTCCGGAGGCGGCCCCTTCGGCTTCCCCGGGGGGGCCGGGCTTCCGCTCCGTGGACGGTCCGGCTCCGGGCGGGCGCGCGGTGCGAGGATGGCGGCAGGAACGGATGCAAGGAGCGGGCATGGGCAGCGCAGCGGCGCACGGGCAGAAGATCGCCTTCCTCGGCACGGGCAAGATCGGGGAGGCCCTGCTCTCCGGACTGCTGCGGGCCGGGAAGGACCCGGCCGACGTCGTGGTGACCGCCCGCCGTCCGGAGCGGGCCGCCGAGCTGGCCGCGAAGTACGGCGTCGGCGTGGTCGGCAACAGCGAGGCCGCCAAGCTCGCGGACACCCTGATCCTCGCGGTGAAGCCGCAGGACATGGGCACCCTGCTGGACGAGCTGGCGCCGCACGTCAGCCCGGACCGGCTGGTGATCTCGGCGGCGGCCGGCATCCCCACCGCCTGGTTCGAGGCCCGGCTCGCGGCCGGCACCCCGGTGGTCCGGGTGATGCCCAACACGCCCGTCCTGGTGGACGAGGGGATGAGCGTGATCTCCGGCGGCTCGCACGCCACCGAGGCGCACCTGGAGCGGGCCGAGGAGATCTTCCGTTCGGTCGGCAAGGCGCTGCGGCTGCCGGAGTCGCAGCAGGACGCGGCCACCGCGCTCTCCGGCTCCGGCCCGGCCTACTTCTACTTCCTGGTCGAGGCGATGACGGACGCGGGCATCCTGCTCGGCCTGCCCCGGCACGTGGCGCACGACCTGATCGTGCAGTCCGCGATCGGCGCCTCGGTGATGCTGCGGGACTCCGGCGAGCACCCGGTGAAGCTGCGCGAGGCGGTCACCTCGCCCGCCGGCACCACCATCGCGGCCATCCGCGAGCTGGAGAACCACGGGGTCCGGGCCGCGCTGCTCGGCGCCCTGGAGGCGGCCCGGGACCGCTCCCGGGAGCTGGCCTCCGGCGGGAAGTGAGCACCCCGTAGGCTCGAACACATGGCCTACGACCTGGTGATCTTCGACAACGACGGTGTCCTGGTGGACAGCGAGCCGCTCTCCAACCGGCTGCTCGCCGGGTACCTGACCGAGCTCGGGTACCCGACCACGACCGAGGACTCGTACCGGGACTTCATGGGCACCGCCGCGCACCGGGTCCACGACGTGATCGCCGAGCGGTACGACGGCGCGAAGCTGCCCGACGGCTTCGACGAGCTGTACCACGGCCGGGTGTTCGCCGCGTTCGGCGCCGAGCTGACGGCCGTCCGGGGCGCGGAGGCGCTGCTGAAGGAGCTTCAGCAGCGCGCCGTCCCCTACTGCCTGGCCTCCTCGGCGCACCACGACTGGATCCGCACCGCCCTGGACGTCACCGGCCTGCGCGAGTACCACGCGGAGGATCGGATCTTCAGCGCCCAGGACGTCGGCGTCGGCAAGCCCGCGCCCGACCTCTTCCTGCACGCCGCCCGCACCCTCGGCGTCGACCCGGCCCGCTGCCTGGTGCTGGAGGACAGCCCCAACGGCGTCTTGGCCGCCCGTGCGGCCGGGATGGACGTGTACGGCTACACCGCCCTCACCGACCCGGCGAAGCTGACCGCCGCCGGCGCCACCGGGCTGATCGCCGACCTGGCGGAGGTGCCCGCCCTGCTGGGCTGAGGCCGGTCCGGTCGCGCGCACCCCCTCCCCAAAAGCCGCGCCACCCCCTACGCTCTCGCCAACATCGTTGTACCGGCCAGTAGCGAGGTCCTTGTGAGTACCGCGATACCCCTTCGGCTGCGGCAGGCCAGAGCCGCGCTGGCCGCGGGCTTCCTGCTCCAGGGCATCACGTTCGCCCTGCTGGTCACCTGCATCCCCGAGCTGCAGGACCGGTACGGGCTCAGCGACGCGCTGCTGCCGGTCTTCCTGGCCGCCGTGCCGGTCCTGGCCGGGGTGGGGTCGATCGTCTCCGAGCAGCTGGTGAAGCGCACCGGCGCGCGGGCCGTGCTGCGGGTGGTCCAGCCCGCCGTCTGCGTCAGCCTGGCCGCCGCCGGGCTGGGCGGAACGCTCTGGCAACTCGCCCTCGCGCTGGGCGCGTTCGGGCTGCTGGTCGGCGCGCTGGACGCCAGTATGAACATGCTCGGGGTGGGCCTCCAGCACCGCTACGGCCGCTCGGTCATGCTCGGCTTCCATGCCGCGTTCAGCCTCGGCGGCATCGTCGGCGCGGCCGTCGCCGGCCTGGGCTCGCACTACGACCTCGGCCTGCCCGTCCTGTTCGGGACGGCCGCCGCCGTGATCGCCCCGCTCGCGGTGCTGGCGGGCAGCCGAGTGGCCGGGCCCGCCGAACTCGGCGACGCCGTCCGGGAGGCCGCCGAGGCCGCCGCCCGGTCCGTCCCGTGGCGGCCGCTGCTGCCGCTCTGCCTGGCGATGGCCTTCGCCTACATCGCCGACTCCTCGGTCTCCAACTACAGCGTCAAGTACCTCACCGACGGTCTGGGCAGCCCCGAGGACGTCGCCAAGCTCTCCTACCTCGGCTACATGGTGGCGATGCTGCTCGGCCGCGCGGTCGGCGACCGCGCGGTGCAGCGCTGGGGTGCCGTCCCGGTGGTCCGCGGCGGCGCCGCGCTGGCCGCGCTGGGCTTCGCCGTGGCCGCCGCCGCGCCCGGCGCCCGGGTCGGGATCGCCGGGTTCACCGTGCTCGGCTTCGGGATCTGCGCGATCATCCCGCAGGTCTTCGCGGCCGGCGGGCGGCTCTTCCCTGCCGACTCGGACGCCGCCGTGGCCCGGCTCAACCTCTTCAACTACGTCGGTTTCCTGATCGGTTCGCCGCTGGTCGGGGCGATCGCCGACGCCGGCTCGTACCGCTGGGCGCTGCTCGCCCCGATGCTGCTGGTGCTGGCCGTGCTGCCGCTCGCCAGCCGGTTCTCCCCGGCGCCCGCGCCCGCCCCGGCGGAGGGGAGGGGCTCGGCGGAGGGGAAGGGCTCAGCGGAGCTCGTCCAGTGACTCCTTCATCAGCGCCCTGGCCCGGGTGAACCAGTCCGCCAGGACGGCGACCTCGTCCGGCGTGTAATCGGCGAAGAGCGTGCCGATCCGCTCGTAGAACGGGCCGTAGACCTGGAGGATGCGCTCCTGCGCGCCCTCCTCCATCACCACCCGGACCCGGCGGCGGTCGGCCGGGTCGGCCTCCCGGCGGACGTAGCCGGCCTTCTCCAGCCGGTTGAGCACCCCTGTCACGGCGCCGGTGGTGAGCTGCGCGCGGCCCGGCCGGCGCCTGAGACTCGCCCGGCCCGAGGGGAGCCCGCGTGCCGCCACCCACTACGGTGGAGGCCATGCCCGAAGCCGAGCGTGACACCCCCTGCGGCCTGCACCTCTTCTGGGACGAGGCGGTCACCGCCTACGACTTCGGTCCAGGCCACCCGATGGACCCGGCCCGGCTGGAGCTCACCATGCGCCTGGTGGAGTCCCTCGGGCTGAACGCCGGGCCGGGGGTGACCGTCCGCTCGGCCCCGCCGGCCGGCGACTCCACGCTCCGCCTGGTGCACACCCGCGAGTACGTCGAGGCGGTCAGACACGCCGCCGCCCACCCCGACGAGCAGGACCGGCGGCACGGCCTCGGCACCGACGACAACTGGGCCTTCCCCGCCGTGCACTCCGCCTCCGCGCTGATCGCCGGACAGTCGGTGGCCGCCGCCGAGGCCGTCTGGCACGGCGAGACCCCGCACGCCGTCAACTTCGCCGGCGGCCTGCACCACGCCATGCCGGGCAGGGCGTCCGGCTTCTGCATCTACAACGACCCCGCGCTCGCCATCGCCCGGCTGCTCGAACTCGGCGCCGAGCGGGTCGCGTACGTCGACGTGGACGTCCACCACGGCGACGGCGTCCAGCAGGCGTTCTGGGACGACCCCCGGGTGCTCACCGTCTCGCTGCACGAGCACCCCGCCACGCTCTTCCCGCAGACCGGCTGGGCCACCGAGACCGGCGGGCCGGACGCCCCCGGCTCCGCCGCCAACCTGCCGCTGCCCGCCGGCACCGGCGACTCCGGCTGGCTGCGCGCCTTCCACGCCCTGGTGCCCGAGCTGCTGGCCGCCTTCCGCCCGCAGGTCCTGGTCACCCAGCACGGTGCGGACACCCACCTGGAGGACCCGCTCGCCCACCTCGCGGTGACCGTCGACGCCCAGCGGCTGATCGCCGAGGAGCTGCACGACCTCGCGCACCGGTACGCCGGCGGCCGCTGGGTCGCCCTCGGCGGGGGCGGCTACGCCGTGGTGGACGTCGTCCCGCGGGCCTGGACCCACCTCGTCGCCACCGCCGCGGGCCGGCCGGTCGACCCCGCCACCGAGACCCCGGAGGAGTGGCGCGCGGAGGTCTACCGGCGCACCCGCCGCCCGGCCCCGCTGCGGATGACCGACGGAGCCCGGCCGGCCTGGCGGGACTTCGACGCGGGATACGATCCGGCGGACCGGCTCGACCAGGCGATCCTGGCCGCCCGCCGCGCCGTCCTGCCGCACCACGGCCTGCTGCCCTGACCGGAGGCCCCGGCCGCCGCGTGCGCACGGCCGGTACGGCAGACCGCCGATCGACTACGTACTGCAACTGGACTATCTCTCACCGTACGAGGACTGCCCTTCCCCCTCTTCCCACTGGTACCACCCATAACTACTCTGGGGATACACGTGTGCCGGTGGAGTCACCGGAGGGGAAGCCGGTGCCTTGCACACGGGTAAGGGTCGGGTGATGGTCATGAGTTCCGGCGAACGCCCCCTGCAGGAAGTCGTCTTCCTGACCGTGGCCGAAGTGGCCGCGGTCATGCGGGTGTCCAAGATGACGGTGTACCGGTTGGTGCACAGCGGAGAGCTGCCGGCCATCCGGGTCGGGCGGTCCTTCCGGGTGCCCCAGCAGGCGGTGCACGAGTACCTCAAGGAGTCCTACGTGCGGCTCGAGAGCGCGTAGGACAGGCGGCGGGTCGGGGCTCACAGCCGGTGGGCCCCGCACCCGTTTGCCGCAGATTTCCCCCGAGTTTCCCGGTCACGGGGAGCACGATTACGGCCCTGGCCGTACGGACGGTAGGCTAGGCCCTCCGTCAGTCGTATGGACTCCGTCTCTCACGGACGGGAGTCTCAGTGAGCGAGGGTTGTTCCGTGGGCTCTGTCATCAAGAAGCGTCGCAAGCGTATGGCCAAGAAGAAGCACCGCAAGCTTCTCAAGCGCACCCGCGTGCAGCGTCGCAACAAGAAGTAAGCGCCCTCGGCCGCGCCCAGCGCGCCAGGCGCCTCCACCGCCCGTCCAGGCCTCACGGCCCGGGCGGGCGGTGTCGTTTCACGGCACGCCACGGCGGCGCGGTACGGTGCACGCAGGCCGCCGAGGCCGAGGAACGAGGTGCAGCACCGTGGGCAAGGTCGTGCTCGTCACCGGCGTGGCCCGCCAGCTCGGGGCCCGATTCGCCGCCGAGCTCCGCAGCCGGCCGGACGTCGACCTGGTGGTCGGCGTGGACGTGCTGCCGCCCCGGGAGGCCGTCGAGGAGCAGGACGGGACCGCCGCGCCGTACCGGTTCCACCAGCTCGACCTGCGCCGCCCGGCGGTGGCCCGGGTGATCGCCGAGCACGGCGTCGACACCGTCGTCCACCTGGCCGTGAGCGCGACCGGCCTGGGCTCCACCAACCGCTCGTCGGTCAAGGAGTCCAACGTCATCGGCACCATGCAGCTGCTTGGCGCCTGCCAGAAGGCGCCCGGGGTGCGGCGGCTGGTGGTGAAGTCGACCACCGGCGTGTACGGCTCGGCGCCGCGCGACCCGGCGGTGTTCACCGAGCGGACCCAGCCCAAGAACCTCCCCGGCGGCGGCTTCGCCAAGGACGCGGTGGAGGTCGAGGGCTACGTCCGCGGCTTCGCCCGGCGCCGTCCGGACGTCGCGGTGACGGTGCTGCGGTTCGCCAACATCGTCGGCCCCGGCGCCGACACCCCCCTCAGCGAGTACTTCGCGCTGCCGGTGCTGCCCACCGTCCTCGGGTACGACCCGCGGTTGCAGTTCGCCCACGAGGCCGACGTGCTCGCGGTGCTCTCCCGGGCGGCCGACGAGCCGGAACCGGGCACCGTCAACACCGGCACCTTCAACGTGGCGGGGGAGGGCGTCCTGCTGCTCTCCCAGTGCGCCCGCCGGCTCGGCCGGCCGATGCTGCCGCTGCTGCTGCCCGCGATCAGCTGGATGGCCGGGCTGGCCCGGCAGACCAGGATTGTCGACTTCTCGCCCGAACAGCTGCGGCTGCTGACCCACGGCCGCGTGGTGGACACCACCCGGCTGCGCGAGACCTTCGGGTACCGCCCCCGGTACACCACCCCGGAGGCGTTCGCCGACTTCGCCGCCGCGCAGTCCGCCGGCCTGCTGCCGCCCGAGCGCCTCGCCGCCGTCACCGACGGACTGGCCGCGCTGCTCGGGCGCGAGCACGGCCCGGCCGCCCGCCCGAACCGACCCAGGAGCTGAACCCGCGATGAGTGCCGCAGCCGAGAACGCGCCGGGCGAGGCCAAGGTCATCCCGATCGAGTCCGCGCCCAGCTGGAGCGAGCCCGACCGGCCCGCCGGCCTGGCCGACCAGATCGCCGACGCCGTCGGCGGGGCGCTGGCCGGGCGGCTTGGCCCGGCCGCCACCCGGCTGTTCGGCAAGGGCTGGGAGGCCCGGGCCACCGAAGGCCTCGCCTTCCTGCGCCGCCGGATCACCGGGGACTACGAGGTGGACGAGTTCGGCTTCGACCGCGAGCTCACCGAGGAGGTGCTGCTCTCGCTGCTGCGCCCGCTCGCCGAGAAGTACTTCCGGATCGAGGTGCGCGGGATCGAGAACATCCCGGCCGAGGGCGGCGCGCTGATCGTCGCCAACCACTCCGGGACGATCCCGCTGGACGCCCTGATGACCCAGGTGGCCATCCACGACCACCACCCGGGCAAACGGTTCCTGCGGATGCTCGCGGCCGACCTGGTGTTCGTCCTGCCCGGGATCAACGAGCTGGCCCGCAAGGCCGGCCACACGCTGGCCTGCAACGAGGACGCCCAGGCGCTGCTGGAGCGCGGCGAGCTGGTCGGGGTCTGGCCGGAGGGCTTCAAGGGCATCGGGAAGCCCTTCTCCGACCGGTACAAGCTGCAGCGGTTCGGGCGCGGCGGGTTCGTCGCCTCGGCGCTGCGGGCGCAGGTGCCGATCATTCCCTGCTCGATCGTCGGGGCGGAGGAGACCTACCCGATGATCGGCAACTTCCGGACGCTGGCGCGGCTGCTGGGCCTGCCGTACGTGCCGATCACGCCGACCTTCCCGTGGCTCGGGCCGCTGGGCGCGGTGCCGCTGCCGACCAAGTGGACCATCCAGTTCGGCGAGCCGATCGCCACCGACCGGCACCCGGTGGAGGCGGCGGACGATCCGATGCTGGTCTTCGACCTGGCCGACGAGGTGCGGGAGACCGTCCAGCACACCCTCTACGAGCTGCTGGTGCAGCGGCGCTCGGTGTTCTTCTGAGCCGGTCGCGCTGAGCGGTGGGCCCGGGCCGGTGCGCCCGGGCCGGGCCCGCGCCGCTCGTTCGCCGGTCGTTCCGGCCCGTGCTCCGCTTCTTCCGGGCCGCGCTCCGGGGCGGGCGCGAGTGAGGGGCCCGGCGCTGCCACCGGGCCCCTCACCCCTGCTCGACCGCGTCAGCCGCCGAGGATCCGCAGTCCGGGCAGCAGCCCGGGGATCAGCGGCGGCACGTCGACACCCTGCTGCGGTGCGCCGCCGGTGGTGGCACTGGGCGAGCCGGACGGCTGCGGGGCCGCCTGGTCGGGCGCCGGGTCGGGGCTCGGCGAGGGCTTGGTGCCGGTGAGCCCGCTGGTGAGGTCGTCGACCAGCCCGCCGACCGCGCCCGGCGCGTTGCTCGGTGCGCTGCTCGGGGCGCCTGCGCCGCCGCCACCGCCGTTGCCGGGCGAGCTCGCCCCGGCGGAGGGGGCCCGCCCGGTGGTGCCGGCCTTGCCGCTGCCGTTGGCTCCCCCCGCACCGCCGCTCTGGGCCGGCCCGGAGCCCGGTGCGGTGTTGCCGCCGCCGGCCGGGGTGTCGGCCGGGGAGCCGCCGTCCGGCGCGGAGCCCGTGGCGCCGCCCGTCCCGCTGCCGGCCTTGCCGCCGCCCTTGGCGGGCGGCTGGGCCAGACGCAGGGGCGCGACGTCCTCGCTTATGTCGTCGAAGAGCTGGTCGACCAGGTGCGCCTGCGGGATCAGCTGGACCGGCAGCCTGCTCTGCAGCTCGCTCCAGCGGTCGTCCTCGTCCTGGGCGAAGCCGGCCAGGGTGCGCATCGGGTCGAGCGAGCCGTTGCTGCGGTAGACGGAACGCAGCAGGTCGCGGCCCTTGATGGCGTCGGCGTGCATGTCGTCGAGCGCCTTGCGGACCTGCTCCACGGTGCCCGGGCTGAGCGCGCCGCCGTCGTCCGTCCGTCCGACCAGGCTCTTGACCTCGCCGAGCCGGGTGGCCGCGTTGTCGAGCAGCAGCCCGCCGCGCTCGCTGTCGGAGTTCGCGAAGTCCAGCCGGAGCCCTTCGAGGCCGCGTTTCATGCCGTACAGCGTGTCCCCGGGCAGGGCGTTGGAGCTGGCGGCGGCCGCACCGGCGAAGCTGCCGACGGCGAGCCCGGCGACCAGACCGCCGATCGCGAACCGCCGGCTCCACCGACCGCGCGGTGCCAGCCGGGCCGCCCGGTGCCTGCGCTGGCGGGGCACCGTCGCGCCCTGACCGCCGGCGAAGGCCTGCTCGAACGCGGCCATCAGCTGGGCGCGTTGAACGGCCCGGACCTGCGGGTCCAGCTCCGGTCCCGGCAGTGCGCCGAGTGCGCCGGCCACCCCGACCAGCTCGGCCATGGCGGCCGAACCGGCTCCGGTGGAAGCGGTGTTGGCCGATCCGGCAGCGGCGGCGCCGTGTTGCTCTGCCTGGTGGGCCTCCAGCGCCTCGGCGAAGGCCTTCGCCCGCCGGTGCTCCAGCACGTTTGCCGTCACGGGCCACACCTCCCTTCGTCGTTGTCGACACCCCGGCCTGCCGGACGGTTGCCTCGGCGGGCCAAAGCCACTCCATCGGGTGAGAGGTCGCAATTCGACTTGACCGTACGCCTGGTGGAGGCTTGCACGCTGGCCAACGAGCGGTGCGGGCGGTCGGTTACGCACGGCTGATCATCGGACCGACCGTTCACCCGGACGTGTCGGGCCGGCACCGACGGTGACGGCCCTCCGGTTATCTCCCCGGGGCGGTCCCCGGCACCGTCCCCGGTGCCGTCCTTCCCACTGCCCCCGGTGCTGCTTCTGGTACGGCTGCTGCTGGCACGGCCCCCCGTTCCGGCTCCGCTCACCGCGCGTCGGGCGGCAGCAGGCGGGCCAGCGTCCGCACCGCGCGGTACTGGAGGGTCTTGATGGCGCCCTCGTTCTTGCCCATGATCCGGGCCGTCTCGGCCACCGAGAGCCCCTGCAGGAAGCGGAGCGTGACGCACTCCTGCTGCTGCGGGTTGAGCCGGTGGACGGCGTCCAGCAGGGCGGCGTTGGAGAGCGACTCCAGCACCGACTCCTCCGGGCTGCGCTCGCACTCGTTGGAGTCGAGCATCTCGCCGGTGGTGACCTCCAGCCGGAACCGGCTGGACTTGAAGTGGTCGGCCACCAGGTTGCGGGCGATGGTCACCAGCCAGGCGCCGAAGTCCCGGCCCTGCCAGGTGAAGGTGCCGATCCGGCGCAGCGCCCGCAGGAAGGTCTCGCTGGTGAGGTCCTCGGCGGTGGCCCGGCTGCCGACCCGGTAGTAGATGTAGCGGTAGACGGTGTCCGCGTAGTGGTCGTAGAGGCGGCCGAAGGCCTCGCTCTCACCGGCCTGGGCCTTCTCGACCAGCTCCATGATGGGGTTGTGCTCGGTCTCGTAGCCGGGGCTCGGGGCCGTCCTGGCCCGGCTGCGGCCGCTGGTGCCGGCGGCCCCGGCGCGGCCGCGCGAGCCGGTCCCGGTGGAGGAGCCGGCGGCGGTGGTGCGCAGCGCCAGGCCGGCGGGTTGGGGCGGGCCGTAGCCGAACGCGGCGCCGGCGGGAACCAGTTGGGGCGGGACGGCGAGCTGGCTGCGGAGCAGGCTGCGCAACAGCTCCAGGCCGGTGGAGATCTGCCGGGGGGAGCCCGGGCGGCTGCGGAGGCTGGTGCGGGAGCGCAGGGGCGCGGGCGACGGGCGGGAGGGTGCAGGCGCGTCGTTCCGGACGGGTGGGTACACGGGACTCCCAGAGGCAGAACTGTGGACGGATCACCTCCGCCTGCGCGGAGAGCACGCCCGCGCCGCCCGGTCGGGAGGGGCGCGTGGGTGACGTGCATCCAGGAGAGAATAACGCTTTGTGCAATGACAGCTACACCGTGTGGTCGAAGTGGTCGTTTGGGATCCGCAGGGCATGCATATTCGGCTGACACTGACCGAAGATGTCATCGGTCATCCGGCTCAACGTGATCGAACAGGCGCGCAGGGTGACCAATTCGGCGGCCTGGCGGGCGGTTTCCCAGTCCTTGGCCTCGGTAACCCCTGACTTTCCCGGTCTGACGAACGATCGGAACCGGTCGCGGGCTGACAGGATCGATCAACGGGTCCGGACGGCCCTCTGCCACGCCGGGGTTCGCCCGTACGAGGGGCCTGGTCAGCGTGCGGATTGACCGGTGGTCACCCGTCCAGGGGTGGCCCGTCCCGGTGACGTCCGGCCGTCGTCCCGGTGCTCTCCGGCGCTCTCTCCGCCAATGTCCGGCGGGGCGCAGTGGGGTGCGGGGGTGGTGGCGGGGCTCGCCGGGATCCAGGGGAGGGGCTCAGGCGTGCCGGCGCCGGTGCAGGGCGACCCCGGCCGCCGCCGCGCCCGCGGCGACGCCCAGCGCGGCCGCCGCGGGGAGGCCCACCCGGGCCGCCTTGCGCCCGGTCCGGAAGTCCCGCACCCGCCAGCCCTGGGCCCGCGCGTGGCGGCGCAGCGCGCCGTCCGGGTTCACCACGTACGGGTGGCCGACCAGGGAGAGCATCGGGATGTCGTTGGCCGAGTCGCTGTACGCGGCGCAGCGGTCCAGGTCGAGCCGCTCGCGACGGGCCAGCGCCCGGACGGCGGCCGCCTTCGCGGGCCCGTGCAGCAGCTCGCCGACCAGCCGGCCGGTGTAGAGGCCGCCCCTGGCCTCGGCGACGGTGCCGAGCGCGCCGGTCATGCCGAGCCGGCGCGCGATGACCCTGGCCACCTCCAGCGGGGCGGCGGTGACCAGCCAGACCCGCTGCCCGGCGTCCAGGTGCATCTGGACCAGGGCGCGCGTGCCGGGCCAGATCTTCTCGGCGACGACCTCCTCGAAGACCTCCTCGCAGATGGCTTCGAGGTCGGCGGTCCGCTTTCCGGCGACCAGGCCGAGCGCGGTGTGCTGGGCGTCGGCCATGTGGTCCGGGTCCTCGGCGCCGTGCAGCCGGAACCAGGCCTGCTGCCAGGCGAACCGGGCGATGTCGCGGCGGGTCAGGAAGCCGCGGCGGTAGAGCCCGACGCCGAGGTAGAAGATCGCGGCGCCGCGCAGGATGGTGTTGTCGCAGTCGAAGAAGGCGGCGGCGCGCGGGTCGTCCCGCTCGGGGGTGTGGTTCCCGGCGGGCGCCTTGGGGGTCTTCGCCGGCCGGTCGGCGGCCGGGGTCTGCTCCTGAGGTGCGGTCGGCTGTTCCTGAGGTGCGGCCGTGGTGGCGGCGGTGGCCGGCTCGGCCCGCAGGGCGGCCTCCGCGGCCTCGGCCGCGGCCTCGCCGGCGAGGGCGGTCCGCGCGGTGGTGGAACGCCTTGCCTGGGTGAGCCTTCGGAGCACGGCCATGGACCGAGCATATCCAGCCAGGTCGGCAGGGGCCGTGACGGCGGCGTGCCCGGGTGGTGAACACCGGAGGTGTCCCTTCTTCCCGGATCCTCCCGGAGGCGGGCGGGCGGGGCGCGGCCGGGCGCACAATGGCCGGGTGAGCCCACTGCTGCGACGCGACAAGAGCCCGAGCCCGAAGCCGTCCGACCGGACCGTCACCCTGGTCGGCAAGCCGGGCTGCCACCTGTGCGACGACGCCCGGGAGGTGATCGTCCGGGTGACCGGCGAGCTGGGCGCGGCCTTCGAGGAGAGGGACATCACACAGGACGAGGGGCTGTACCGGAAGTACTGGGAGCAGATCCCGGTCACCCTGATCGACGGCCGCCAGCACGACTTCTGGCGCGTCGACGAGCGCCGGCTGCGCGCGGCCCTGGGCGGCTGACGGCGCTCCGCCGGGCCGGGGCCCCCGTCGGTCGGCGGGGGCGGTTCGCCGAATCGTTGTGAAGAAAACCGGGCTGGGCCCGGGGAGCCCCCCCGCGGGTCGGCTTACGATCGAACTCGTTTGCGCCCATGGGGGGCTGAGCACGCGAGGAGTGCCGCCATGCTTCCCGGTCCGACCCATGGGACCCCTGTCGCCCCCGCCGGGGCCGGGGGGTTCGCGGTGGTGGACGTGGAGGCGACCGGCCGCAGTCCGTGGCGGCACCGGGTGGTCGAGGTCGCCGTCGTGCTGCTGGACGCGGCGCTGCGGCCCGAGGCCGAGTTCTGCACCCTGCTGGACCCGCTGGGCCCGGTGGGCCCCACCCACGTGCACCGGATAGCCCAGGCCGACGTCGAGGGCGCCCCGCGGTTCCGCGAGATCGCGCCGCGACTGCTGGAGCTGCTGGCCGGCCGGGTGCTGGTCGGCCATCACGTGACCTGCGACCACGCGTTCCTGGATCGTGAGTTCGCCCGGATCGGCGTGCCGCTGCCGCCGGTCCCGTTGCTCTGCACGATGCGGCTGGCCCGCACGCACCTGCCGCAGGCCCGCGGCTTCGGCCTGGTGGCCTGTGCGGAGGCGGCGGGCCTGGGCGGGTTCCCGGCGCACACCGCGCTGGGGGACGCCCGGGCCACCGCCGAGCTGCTGCGGCACTGCCTGGGGGCGCCGTCCTGCCCGCCGGACGACTGGGCCCTGCCGCTGCGCGAGGCGGCCCGGGTGCCGTGGCCGCGGCTGGGAGGCGCGCGTTCGCGCCCCTCCGGGGAGCCCGTCCGGCTGTTCCGCCGGGACCTTCCGGCCGGGTTGCCGGGGGAGGTCCCGCACCCCGCCGGGACACCGGGCGCACAGCCCCCGGCGGCGGCCCGGAAGGGGACCGGTGCTATGGGGTCTCCGGCGTGATGCGCATCACTGTGCGGGGACAAATCGGACACCATCTTTGTGCACACGTTCACAAACGCATAGCCTGGCTGCCAAAGCCCAGCTTCACCCACAGGAGCACCGTGGCAATCGGCCGATCACCACAGAGCAGTTCGCAGACGCCCGACCAGGGCGCCGCGCGCCGACCCTCGCGTGCCCGGGGAATCCCGGAGGCGACCGTCGCCCGCCTTCCCCTCTACCTGCGGGCCCTCACCGCGCTCTCCGAGCGCTCGGTGCCGACCGTCTCCTCCGAGGAGCTGGCGGCCGCCGCGGGTGTGAACTCCGCGAAGCTGCGCAAGGACTTCTCCTACCTCGGCTCGTACGGCACCCGCGGTGTCGGCTACGACGTCGAGTACCTCGTCTACCAGATCTCCCGTGAGCTGGGCCTGACCCAGGACTGGCCGGTCGTCATCGTCGGCATCGGAAACCTGGGTCACGCGCTCGCCAACTACGGCGGCTTCGCCTCCCGCGGTTTCCGGGTGGCCGCCCTGCTGGACGCCGACCCGGCCGTGGTCGGCAGCAGCGCGGCCGGCCTCCCGGTGCGCCACATGGACGAACTGGAGTCCATCGTGGAGAGCCAGCACGTCTCGATCGGCGTCATCACCACCCCGCCCGGCGCCGCCCAGCAGGTCTGCGACCGCCTGGTCGAGGCCGGCGTCACCAGCATCCTCAACTTCGCCCCGACCGTGCTGACCGTCCCGGACGGCGTGGACGTGCGCAAGGTGGACCTCTCCATCGAGCTGCAGATCCTGGCCTTCCACGAGCAGCGCAAGGCGGGCGAGGAGCCGGACCGCACCGAGTCGGTGCTGGACCGCGCCCCCGGCCCGGTCCGCGCGGCCGCCGCCAAGCTGCGCCGCGCCGCCGGCGGCTCCGCCAAGGCCCGCACGGCCGCCGAGCCGTCGGCCAAGGACGCCGAGGCGGCACCGAAGGGCAAGCCCGGCAAGGGCGGCGAGGGCGAACTCTCCGCGGTGATGCCGGCATGAGCACCGAGATCCGTGGTACCAGGGGGCGGGCATGAGTCTTCTCGTCGTAGGACTGAGCCACCGCACCGCCCCGGTCGGCGTGCTGGAGCGCGCCGCCCTGACCGGTGACGTCCCGACCCGGCTGCTGCACGACGCCGCGGCCACCGCGACCGTCGCCGAGGCCGCGCTGCTGAACACCTGCAACCGGATCGAGCTGTACGCGGACGTGGACAAGTTCCACGCCGGCGTCGCCGAGCTGTCGCTGCTGCTGGCCCACCACAGCGGGGTGGACCTGGAGGAGCTGACCTCCCACCTCTACGTCCACTACGAGGACCGCGCCGTCCACCACCTCTTCTCGGTGGCCTGCGGCCTGGACTCGATGGTGGTCGGCGAGGGCCAGATCCTCGGCCAACTGCGCGACGCGCTGGCCAAGGCGCAGGACGAGCACACCGCCGGGCGCGGCCTGAACGAGCTGTTCCAGCAGGCCCTGCGGGTCGGCAAGCGGGCGCACAGCGAGACCGGCATCGACAAGGCCGGCCAGTCGCTGGTGACCTTCGGCCTGGAGCAGGTCGCGGCCGGCGCGGGCGAGATCGCGGGCAAGCGGGCCCTGGTGGTCGGCGCGGGCTCGATGAGCTCGCTGGCCGCCGCCACCCTGGTCCGTTCCGGGGTCACCGACCTGCTGATCGCCAACCGGACGCCCGAGCGGGCCGAGCGGCTGGTCGAGATCCTCGGCGCCGGCGTGGCGCGGACGGTCGAGCTGGCCAAGGTGCCCGAGGCGCTGGCCGACGTCGACCTGGTGATCTCCTGCACCGGCGCGGCCGGCGTGGTGATCAGGGCCGAGGACGTCGCCGCCGCGGTGGCCTCCCGGGCCGGCGGCACCCCGCTCGCCTTCCTGGACCTCGCCATGCCGCGCGACGTCGACCACGCCGTGCACGAGCTGCCCGGCGCGCTCCTGGTCGACCTGGAGAGCCTCTCGCACGCCCACGCCGCCAGCCCCGGCGCCGGTGACGTGGACGCCGTCTCCGGCATCGTCGCCGACGAGGTGGCCGCCTTCGGCGCCGCCCAGCGGGCCGCCCGGATCGCCCCGACCGTGGTGGCGCTGCGGGCGATGGCCTCCGAGGTGGTCGCCGCCGAGCTGGGCCGCCTGGACTCCCGGCTGCCCGGTCTGGACGAGCGCTCCCGCGCCGAGATCACCCAGACCGTCCGCCGGGTGGTCGACAAGCTGCTGCACGCGCCGACCGTGCGGGTGAAGCAGCTTGCCGCCGAGCCCGGCGGCGCGTCCTACGCGGACGCGCTGCGCGAGCTGTTCGACCTCGACCCGGCGGCCGTGCACGCGGTCTCGGGCACTCCGATCGGCGCCCAGCAGCCTTCGGGCGGGGGCGCCAGATGAACCGTCAGCCATCCCACGAGTACCACCGGGACGATCACCTCATGAATGGTCAACCGCTCACCGACCAGGCCCCGGCCGCCACCGCACCCCTGCGGCTCGGTACCCGGCGCAGCGCGCTCGCCATGGCCCAGTCGGGCATGGTCGCCCGCGAGGTGACCCGGCTCACCGGGCGCCCCGTCGAGCTGGTGGAGATCACCACCTACGGCGACACCTCCCGGGAGGCGCTGGCACAGATCGGCGGCACCGGCGTGTTCGTCTCCGCCCTGCGGGACGCCCTGCTGGAGGGCCGGATCGACTTCGCCGTGCACTCGCTGAAGGACCTGCCCACCGCCGAGCCCGCGGGCCTGGTGCTGGCCGCGGTGCCCGAGCGCGAGGACGTCCGCGACGCCCTGGTGGCGCGCGAGGGCCTGGCCCTCGACGAGCTGGTCGAGAAGCTGGCCGGCTCCGGGCACACCGCCCGGATCGGCACCGGCTCGCCGCGCCGCATGGCGCAGCTGAACGCCTGGGCCCGCGCCTTCGGCGCCCAGCTGGAGACGGTCGCGATCCGCGGCAACGTGGACACCCGGATCGGCTTCGTCACCTCCGGCGAGCTGGACGCGGTGGTGCTGGCCACCGCCGGCCTGAACCGGCTCGGCCGCGCCGCCGAGATCACCGGGCACCTCGACCCGGAGCTGATGGTCCCGGCCCCCGGCCAGGGCGCGCTCGCGATCGAGTGCACCACGGCGAACGCCGCACTGGCCGCCGAGCTCTCGGCGCTCGACCACCTCCCGACCCGGGTCGCGGTGGCCGCCGAGCGTGCCCTGCTGGCCACCCTGGAGGCCGGCTGCTCCGCACCGGTCGCCGCACTGGCCACCTGGGGCCACCCGTACGAACTGCGGCTGGAGGGCGTGGTCGGCACCGTCGACGGCGCCACCCTGCTGAAGATGTCCGCCAACGGTCCGATCGTCCTCGACGAGACCGCCGAGCAGCAGGCGACGGCCCTCGGCCACGCCCTCGCCGCCCGGCTGCTCGACGCGGGCGCGGCCGCCCTGATGGGGGAGCGAGCCCGATGAGCCCCACCGCCGCCACCGAGACGCCGTTCCCGGCCGACAGCCCGTTCGCGGGCGGGCCGGCCGCAGCCGGACGGTGCACCTTCCTGGGCGCGGGCCCCGGGGACCCGGGCCTGCTGACCCTGCGCGCGGTCGAGGTGCTGGCCTCGGCCGACATCCTGGTCGCTGACCCGCTGACCGCCGCCGCCGTGCGCAGCCACTGTCCCGACGGCGTGCAGGTGCACACCCCCGCCGCCGAGGGCACCGACTTCGACCTGGCCCAGCTGGTCACCGAGGCGGTCCGCTCCGGCAAGCACGTGGTCCGCACCGTCGACGGCGACCCGGGCCTGGACGGCTGCGCCGCCGAGGAGATGCTCAGCTGCGCGGGCGGCGGGATCCCCTTCGAGGTGATCCCGGGCGTCGCCCAGTCGGTCGGCGTGCCGGCCTACGCGGGCGTGCCGCTGCGCGGTACGGCCGGTACCGACGTCCGGTTCGTGGACGGCGCCGCGCTGCTCGCCGGCAGCCCGGTGGACCTGGGCGCGCCGGAGACCACCCTGGTGGTCCGCACCACCCTGGGCCAGCTGCCGGCCACCGCCAACGCGCTGGTCTCCAACGGCCGCAAGCCGGAGTCGGCGCTCAGCGCGACGCTCTCCGGCACCACCACCCGCCAGCGCACCTTCACCGCCACCCTGGCCACCATCGCGGCCGACCTGAAGGCGGCCCGGGTGCTGCCCTCCCCGGTCTCCGCACCGGTGGACCCGGCGACCTCGGTGATAGCCGTGGTGGGCGAGCAGGTCGCCCACCGCGCCTCGCACTCCTGGTTCGAGACCAAGCCGCTGTTCGGCTGGAACGTGCTGGTGCCGCGCACCAAGGAGCAGGCCACCGGCCTCTCCGAGCAGCTCCGCTCGTACGGTGCGGTGCCGCAGGAGGTGCCGACCATCGCGGTCGAGCCGCCGCGCACCCCGCAGCAGATGGAGCGGGCGATCAAGGGCCTGGTCACCGGCCGCTACGAGTGGATCGCCTTCACCTCGGTGAACGCGGTGCGCGCCGTCCGCGAGAAGTTCGAGGAGTACGGCCTGGACGCCCGGGCGTTCGCCGGGATCAAGGTCGCGGCGGTCGGCGAGACCACCGCGCAGGCCCTGGTGGACTTCGGCGTGAAGCCGGACCTGGTGCCGTCCGGCGAGCAGTCCGCGGCCGGGCTGCTGGAGGACTGGCCGCCGTACGACCCGGTGTTCGACCCGATCGACCGGGTCCTGCTGCCGCGCGCCGACATCGCCACCGAGACCCTGGTGGCCGGCCTGGTCGAGCTGGGCTGGGAGGTCGACGACGTGACGGCCTACCGGACGGTGCGCGCCTCGCCGCCGCCGGCCGAGACCCGTGAGGCGATCAAGGGCGGCGGCTTCGACGCGGTGCTCTTCACCTCGTCGTCGACCGTGCGGAACCTGGTCGGCATCGCCGGCAAGCCGCACAACGTGACGGTCATCGCCTGCATCGGCCCGGCCACGGCGAAGACCGCCGAGGAGCACGGCCTGCGGGTCGACGTGATGGCCCCGGCCCCGTCGGCGGCCGCCCTGGCCCAGGCGCTGGCAGACTTCGGGGCCAAGCGCCGCGACGCCGCGACCGCGGCGGGCGAGCCGGTCTACCGCCCCAGCGAGCGCCGTCCCGGATCACGCCGCAAGGCCCGCTGAGAACCCCCGCCGGGGGCGGCAAGCCCGCCGCCCCCGGCGCTGCACAACCGTTCGGAGAGAGAAGCCGTGTCCGCTGAATTCCCGTACGTTCGCCCCCGCCGGCTCCGTTCGACCCCGGCGATGCGCCGGCTGGTCGCGGAGACCCGGCTGCACCCGGCGGAGCTGATCCTGCCGCTGTTCGTCCGCGAGGGCGTCAGCGCGCCGGTCCCGGTGACGTCGATGCCGGGCGTGGTCCAGCACACCCGTGACACCCTGCGCAAGGCGGCGGTCGAGGCCGCCGAGGCCGGCCTGGGCGGGGTCATGCTGTTCGGCGTCCCGGAGGTGCAGGACGCGCTCGGCAGCGAGGGCACCAACCCGGACGGCATCCTCCAGCAGGCGATCCGGGACGTGGTCTCCGAGGTCGGCGACGCGCTGGTCGTCATGTCCGACCTCTGCCTGGACGAGTACACCGACCACGGCCACTGCGGCGTCCTGGCCGCCGACGGCAGCGTGGACAACGACGCGACCCTGGAGCGCTACGCCGAGATGGCCCGGGTGCAGGCGGACGCCGGCGTCCACCTGGTCGGCCCGTCCGGAATGATGGACGGCCAGATCGCCGTGGTCCGCCGGGCCCTGGACGAGGCCGGGCACCAGGACGTGGGCATCCTCGCTTACACCGCCAAGTACGCCTCGGCGTTCTACGGCCCGTTCCGGGAGGCGGTCGGCTCCTCGCTGAAGGGCGACCGCAAGAGCTACCAGCAGGACCCGGCCAACGCCCGCGAGGCGCTGCGCGAGCTGGAGCAGGACCTCGCCGAGGGGGCGGACCTGGTGATGGTCAAGCCGGCCATGGCCTACCTGGACATCCTGCGGCAGGTGGCCGACGCCTCTCCGGTGCCGGTCGCGGCCTACCAGGTGTCCGGCGAGTACGCGATGGTCGAGGCCGCGGCGGCGAACGGCTGGATCGACCGGGAGCGCATGATCATGGAGACGCTGACCTCGATCCGCCGGGCCGGTGCCGAGCAGATCCTCACCTACTGGGCGCTCGAAGCCGCTTCGATGCTCAAGTAGCCCCCCGTACGCGGCGCGAAGGCCGGGCCCCTCCCGTGGAGGAGGGTCCCGGCCTTCGCGGTACGCCCGGACGTCAGCCGACGTGGGCGAAGCCCTCCTCGCCGCCGACCGCGTCGGTGGAGGTGGCGGCGCCCCAGCCGTGGGCACCGGAGTGGATGTGCGAGGTGTGGGCGAGGCCCCACCACTCGCCGGCGGCGAACACCGGGTGGGCCGAGGCGACGAACTCGCCGCCGCCGGCCAGGCCGACGTGCGCGAACGCCGGGGTGGCGACACCCGTGAGCGCCAGCGCGCCGAAGGCGGTCAGTGCGGCCTTGCCCAGCTTGCTCTTCATGGATCTGCCCTCTCGTTCGGAGCGCTCGGTCGGAGCGCCCTGCCACTGATCACGTGAACACACGCTGCCGTCCGTCCCGGCGCCCCACGCGCCGCGCCGACGGCCTGTCACCCGGTCGGACCTCGCCCGAACGGGACGGTCCGGCCGGACAGTTGATCGCACAGAAGCCCGGAGGGCCCGGGGAGACGTCCCCGGGCCCTCCGTCCGCGCCATTGCCCCTGGATCAGCCGATCAGGTGCGAGACACCCGCGTCGCCCGAGGACTGGGTGTTCTGGCCGACGTTGCAGATCTGCTTCGGGGTGCTGTTGAGGACCGGAACCTCGACCGGAACCGCGACACCGATGACGGCGACCGCGATGTTGTGCACCTCGGGCAGGCAGATGTTCGGGTTGTCCAGGGTGTGGAAGTTCGGCGAGCCGTTGCCGTGGGTGCCGGTCTGGTTGGTGCCGCCGTTGCCCTGGGCGGAGACGGCCGAGCCGTCCGAGTCGGCGATGGCGGAGGCCGAGCCGGCGGACATCGCGATGGCAGCGGCAGCCAGGCCGGCGGCGGCGAGGGTCTTCTTGATCATTTCTGGTTCTTCCTCTCGGGGGGTGAATCGGGGAGCGATTCGAAGGGTGGTTCAGGGGGGTGGTGCAGCTGGGGGAGCAGGTCAGCCGATCAGGTGCGAGACGCCGGAGTCGCCCTTGCTCTGGGTGCCCTGGCCCTGGGTGCAGTACTGCTTGCCGCCGCTGTTGGCGATCGGGACCTCGACCGGGACGGCCACGCCGAGCACGCCGACCGCGATGTTGTGGATCTCGGGGAGGCAGACGTTCGCGTTGTCCAGGAAGTGGAAGTTCGGGCTGTTGTCGCCGACGGTGCCGGTGAAGTTGGTGCCGCCGTTGCCCTGGAGGGACGCGGCGGAGCCGTCCGAGTCCGCGATGGCCGAGGCCGGCGTCGCAGCGGCGGCCAGTGCGGCGACGGCCAGGCCGGCGGCGGCGAAGGACTTCTGGATCATGGGGAGATCCCTCTCTGAAAAGCTCTTGGTTTCCGTGCGTACAACGCGTACAACGCTCAGACCCGGTCTGCGGTCACTGACATTCAGATCAAAGAATGACGGCACGGAAGGTTACGGGGATTTTTGAAAAGAGTCCGGTAGGCGCGGCGGACGGGGCTTTCCGGTCGGATTATTAGGCCGAATCGGTTAACCGCCGCAATCCGGGCTCCGGGTGTCTCGTTGAGACAGATTGCTTTCCGGCTGCGCCCGCGCAGCCGTCCCCCCAGGTCTCCAGTACGGACAGGCAGAACGGTGAAAAGCATGAAGTTCTCCAAGCGGGCCGGCGCGATGTTGCTGGCGGTCGGCGCCGGCGTGCTCGCCTCCCAGGGAGCGGCCTCCGCCGCCGCGGTCAGCCCCGACCAGGTCGGGGCCCTGGAGGACAGGCTGGCCACCCAGCAGGTCCCGTTGGACGTGCCGCTCGCCCCGCTGGACAGCCGGATCTCCGGCGGCATCCCGACCTCCCTGGTGATGCCGCCGGTGCCCGGCCACACCACCGGCGAGGCGCTGCTCCCGGACCGGCTCGTGCCGGCGCTCGGCACCGGCAGGGTCGGCCCGACCGCCAAGGCCGAGCTGCCGCTGCCGCTCGTCGACCGGGGCGCCGACCTCGGCGAGCTGCTGCTGGAGGCCCCGGCCGCGCCGCTGCACGCCGACACCCCCGGGGTGGGCCTGGGCAAGCCGCTCGCGCTCGCCCAGGACGGCACCGGACAGCTCGCCGACGGCGCGCTCAAGGTGGGCGAGGTCGACCCGCGGCTGATCACCGGCGCGGTCCAGGCCGTCCCCGGCGCCAAGGCCACCCTCGGCAACGAGGACGAGCGCATCTCCGTCACCGACTCGGTGGACAACCTGGCCGCGACCACCACCGCGACCGCCACCGGCGTGGCGCAGCAGACCGGACTGGCCGGTCTCACCCAGCTCTGAGCGGCTCCGCCCGCGCGGGAGCCCGGCACCCCGTCCAGGTCCATCCGGACGGGGTGCCGGGCTCCCGCGTGTCCGCCGCGGTTCGCGGCCGCCCCGGCGCGCCGGTTCCGGGCGCGTCCGACGTCGGTGCGTCCGACTCCGGTGCGTCCGTCCTCCGGGATCAGCCGGGCAGGGCGCCGAGCACCTGTCCGAGCACCGGCAGGTCCCGCGGCCCGCCGCCGGCGCTCAGCGGCCCGGTCAGCGTGCTGGTGGAGACCGGCGCCAGGCCGGAGTTCTCCGGCTGGACGGTGGCGCCGTTGTTGAGCACGTCGGCCGAGGAGTTGGCCCACGGGTCCAGGCGGAGGTCCTTGACCGGCGCGATGCCGTAGCCGAGGCCGGTGGTCGTACCGCCGAGCGCCTGGGCGAGGTCGGTCTTGGCCAGACCGGCGCCGCCCGCGGCCGGTGCGGCGTGCGCTGCGCCGGCACCGGCGCCGAGCAGCACCGCGGCGCCCAGGGCGGCGGCGAGGCCGGCCCCGCTCTTCTTCGAAACCATGCGAGTCACCCTTCGGGGGATCGGGTCCCCGGGCGGCTGGACCGCGCCCGGGTATGCCGAACCGCCCCCCGGCCGGCTGGTCGGGGGGCAGTTCGGCCGGAACGCGTACCGATCGGTGATCAGCAGTCGTCCGCGTCGTGGTGCGGGTGCGCCTCCACGTTGGCGCAGCTGTTGCCGAACGCCGGGTTCAGGGCGCCGATCACGTCGATGGAGTTGCCGCACAGGTTCACCGGGATGTGCACCGGGACCTGCAGCTGGTTGCCGGAGAGCACGCCGGGGGAGCCGGCGGCGACGCCCTCCGCACCGGAGCTGGCGGAGGCGGCACCGGCCGCGCCCAGCACCAGGCCGGCGGCGGCGGCAGAGAGGACGGCGGCCTTCTTCACGTTCTGCATGGGGGTTGATCTCCTCGATCACACACGGGTTGAGCGGGCCGCACCCCGCGCGGGGCGGGGTGCGGCACGGACTCGGTGAAGCAGCTGTCGCCGGTGCGGCGACCGCCGGTTCAGCCGATGTTGGCGCAGTGGTTGCCGAACGCCGGGTTCAGGATGCTGACGACGCCGATGGAGTTGCCGCAGACGTTGACCGGGATGTGCACCGGGATCTGGATCTGGTTGCCGGAGAGCACGCCGGGGGAGCCGGCGGCGACGCCCTCGGCGCCGGAGCTGGCGAACGCGCCGCCGGCCGCACCGACAACCAGGCCGGCGGTGGCGAGGGACAGGGCGGCGGCCTTCTTGAGGTTACGCATGGGGTTCTTCCTCCGTTTTCTGCCCGACCGTAAAAGGAATTAGTCGGGAGCCGGGCGAAGGTGAATCATCGCCCGCTGGCTTCTGGGAATGCCGTGATTGTCACTCTGGCGGCCCAGGTGGCGCGTGTCGCCCGTGGCTTGGGCGATGGACGGCGGCCGCACAACCGCGCGCCGAGAATTGTTCCCGCACGGCCGGGGGACAATTCGCGCAGGCGCGCGACCAGGAGCAATTCCGGACGGGGTGGGACCGGCGGCGGATCTCCCGGAGTCGGTGGGCAGCCCGGCCGCTGGGCCGGACAGCCGTTCGGGGCTGGGTCAGGCGTTGGCGCAGTGGTTGCCGAACGCCGGGTTGAGCAGGCCGACCACGTCGACGGAGTTGCCGCACAGGTTCACCGGCACGTGCACCGGGATCTGGATCTGGTTGCCCGAGGCCACGCCGGGCGAACCGGCCGCGACGCCCTCGGCGGACGCGCCGTGGGCGTGGTGGGCGGCGGCGGCGCCTGCGCCGGCGGCCAGCAGGGCGGCGGTGGCCGCGGTGCCGAGGACGCCGTGGGCGAGCTTGCGCATGTGCGGTACTCGATTCGTTCTAGAAGGCCTGGGTGGAGCGTGTTCCGCCAGGGAGAACGAGGGAGCGCCCGCGGGGAAACGGTCGGGAGGGGTGATCACCCGAATGCCTGGCGCCGGGTCCGTTGGGCCACTCGGGTGACAAAGGGTGCGTCGTCGCAACCGGGTCGGGCGGGTGTCGTTCTAGATGTCGCACTCCCCGTGCATCTCTGTCGATTAGTCAGGAGGCTCCTATGAGCATCAAGAAGACGGCCGCCGTCGGTGCCGCCGTGGTAGGCATCGTGGCGGCCGGTGCCGGCACCGCGATGGCCAGCTCGGGCGCCGAGGGTGTCGCCGCGGGTTCCCCCGGCGTCATCTCCGGCAACCAGCTGCAGGTGCCGGTGCACGTCCCGGTCAACCTCTGCGGCAACACCATCAACGTGATCGGTCTGCTGAACCCGGCGTTCGGCAACCACTGCGTCAACGCCGGCTGATCTGCGCCCGGTTCGGCCGGCGCGAGCCGCCGTCCCGCGCTTCCCTCCTGGGGTGCGGGGCGGCGGCTCTCCGCTTTCCGGACGGCTGTTTCCGCGTCAATTCCCGGTGCTGTCACGAGCCTTGTTGCATTACTTGTCAGTACTTAGAATATGAGACCTGCTCACCTTTCTTTGCTCCGAACCGTCCGGCGTCCCCGGCCGGGCGGCCCCCCTTCCGCAAGGAGTCGCGAGTGATCAGGTCAAGATTGTCGGGTGCGCGGCCGTTCGGGTCGGTCGCGCGCCGCTCCCCCTGCGGTGCGCTGCTCGCGACGGGCGCCCTCGTCGTCACCCTCGGCCTGGCCGGTGCCCCCGCCGCCCTCGCCGACGCCGGATCGGCCGCCGCGGCCACCGCCGGCGCCACCCGCCCGGCTGCCGTCGTCGCCCTCGGCGACAGCGCCATCTCCGGGGAGGGAGCTGGTACGGACACCGGCGACGGCTACTTCCCCGAGACCGACAGCCCCACCAACTACTGTCACCGCCACCCCAAGTCGGAGATCTTCGTCACCGGGATCCCCGACGTCACCCCGGTCGACCTGGCCTGCTCCGGGGCCCAGACCGGCGACCTGGTCAGCGATCCCGAGCTGGCGAAGATCACCGGCGCCGGCAGCGGCGACTTCGGCGAGCGCAAGCAGGACGTCCAGCTCGCCGAGGTGGCGGGCAAGTACGACGTGAAGATGGTCGTCGTCACGATCGGCGCCAACGACGACTTCGACTTCAGCGGGATCATGATGCACTGCCTCGCGCAGTACTTCCCCGTCCCCAAGGACCAGGGCTGCCGCGACACCATCGGCAGCGACGAGATCGTCCAGCGGGCCAAGCGGGTCCAGCCCAAGGTGGTCGCCGCGCTGCAGAACATCCGCCGGACCATGCGGGGGGCCGGCTATGCGGACGACGCGTACCAGCTGGTCTACCAGTCGTACTTCAACCCGATCACCCCGGACATCCGCCGCAACGACTACCTCGGCAAGATCGCCGACGGCTGCCCGGCCTTCCCCGAGGACCTCGCCTGGGGCCACAACTGGGTGGTGCCGCTCTTCAGTGACACCGCGCGCGGCGCGGCCGAACAGGTGCCCGGCGTCCGGTACCTGGACCAGCGGCGGGTCGCCTTCGGTCACGAGGTCTGCGCCGAGTGGACCAGTTCCCCGTACGAGTACACCAACGGGGACGTCATCAACCTCTCCGAGTGGGTGCGCAACGGCTGCGACTCGCAGATCGGCATCCCCGGCCTCTGTATGAACATGGTCCGCCAGTCCTACCACCTGCGGGTGGCCGGCTACCGCGGCGAGGGCGTCTGCCTGGGCCAGTTCTACGCCAAGCCCGACCAGCAACAGGCCTACTGCACCCTCGACCAGCAGAACACCACGTCCATCCGGCCGCTCACCCCCGGCAGGCCGTTCGCCGACGTGCCCGAGGACGGCGCCTGGTACCAGCTCACCAACTCCGCCAACGGCAAGGCGCTCGACCTCACCGGCGGCGGCACCTACGGCGACTCCACCAACGGCCGCGCCGCCATCACCTACAACGCCACCGGCGGGCTCAACCAGTCCTTCGTCCTGGAGGCCGGGCAGGGCGGCGGCTACGAGCTCGACTTCAGCGGCAACCGGGGCATGTGCCTGGACGCCAACGCCGGCTCCACCGCCCCCGGCACCCGGCTCCAGCAGTGGGGCTGCAACGGCGGCGGCAACCAGCACTGGGTCTTCAAGCCGGCCGGTGACGGCCTCTACAAGCTGGCCGACTCCCAGGACCAGTCCAAGGTCGCCACGGCGAGCGGCGACCTCGACGCCAGGGGCAACCAGCTCGTCGAGCTGGCTGCCGACACCGGCGCCGCCAGCCAGCTCTGGCGGCCCGCCAAGCTCGGCATCGTCCGCCTCCACGGCTGAGGCGCTCCCCGGCCACCCCGCCGCCACCCCCACCCGGGCGGCGGCGGGGCGGTGGCGCGCACCGGCGGGGGATTCTAAGGCATCGTCAGATCACGTGTGATGCGGACGCGTTGGGGGATCGGGCGGAGCCCGGCGAGGTGCATAATCCATCGCGTGATCGCCACACTGGACGACGCCGCGCGGCTGCTCCGCCCCGCCGCGCACCTCGGGATCGTCTCCCGTCCGCTGTACCTGCTGCCCCTGCTCCGCGCCGGCGCGCTGACCGCGCTGCTCTCCAGCGAGGCCGCCGACGCCGGTTGGGCCGAGCGCTTCGGGGTGGAGCTGCACTCGCTGGAGGAACACACCCTCAGCCGGGACGGCGGGCCGGGCGGGCCGGGGCTGGACGGGGTGACCGCCCGCCTCGCCGGGCTGGTCGGGGCCCGCTGGCGGGGCCGCGAACTGAGGCTGGCCGGGTACGGCGGCCAGCGCGGGCACTGGACCGCCGCCGTGGAGGCCACCGGCGCCCGGCTGCTGGTGCCGCCACCCGTCCCCGACCACGACGTGCTGGTCGACAAGACCGCGATGCGCGAGTGGTTCGACCACCTCGGCGTGCCGGCCCCGGCCAGCACCGTGGTCTCCGGCCGCCCCGACCACCGCGCGCTCCGCGACCGTTTCGGCGCGGTCTTCGTCGCCCAGTCCCCGCGCGGCTCCGCGGGCAACGGCACGCACCTGGTCCGCTCCGCCGAGGAGGCGGCCGCACTGCCCGAGCGGGAGCGCTGGCTGGTCAGCGAGTTCGTCGGTGACACCGCGATCAACGTGCACGGCTTCGTCGGGGTGGACGGGCCGCCGCAGGTGCTGCGCCCGTCGCTCCAGCTGATCGGGGTCGAGGCGGCGGGCGCCGGGTTCGGCCAGTACGCCGGCTGCGACTTCGGGGCGCCCGCGCGGCTGTCCCCGGTCGCGGTGCGCCGCTGCCTGGACGCGACCGAGCGGATCGGCTGGGCCCTGGCCGGCCTCGGCTACCGGGGCGTCTTCGGGGCGGACTTCGTGCTCCGCGACGACCACGCGCTCGCTCTGGAGATCAACTGCCGGATGCAGGGATCCAGCTGGCTGCTGGGCGAGACGGAGCTGGAGCGCGGTGACGGGCGGCTGCCCACGCCGCTGCGGCACGTGCTGGAGCGGCACGGCGTCCCCACCCTCGGCAAGCCGGACCCGGAACGGGCGGACGGCGTGCAGCTGACCGTCCGCCACACCGGTGCGCCGGCCCGCGCCGTCCGGGTCCCGGAGGCCGGGGCGTACGTGCTGCGCGAGGGCGCGCTGGTCCGCCGGGGCGACGCCGTGGGGCTGCTGGAGTGCGGCCCCGGGGAGACCGTGCTGGTCAACCTGCCCCCGGCCGGCACGCTGGTGCGCCCCGGCGCCGTGCTGGCCCGGCTGGTCACCCGCAGCCCGCTCACCGCCCCGGACGGCCGCACCCTCACCGCCGGTGGCCGCGAGCTGGTCGACGCCCTGCACCGGCTCTACTCCTTCGGGGTGTCCGGCACGGAAGGTTGACGCGGGCGCTCCAACCACCGTGCCGTAGGCTCGCCCGGCGGCGGCCCGTTCCGGACGCCGCGCCGAGCACGAGCAGGGGCTGAGGAGGGTCCGGGACCGATGAGCACGGCAGCGAGCACGTCGAGTACGGAGCCGGCGAGCGCGGAACCGTCCGGCGCGGGCGAGCGGCCCGACGGCGCCGGGGCCCGGGCCCGGTTCGCCGCCGCGGTGGACCGCTACGCGCCCGCCCTCGGCGCGTACGCCGTGGTGAAGGCGACCGGCCTGACCGTCTTCATGCTGCTCCTCTCGCACACCGAGGACTTCCTCAAGAAGAGCGTGGGCCGCGGCGGCGGCGCCCAGCCCTGGGACGTGCTCGGCACCTGGGACGGCATCTGGTACCAGCGGATCGCGGAGAACGGCTACGACCCGAAGCTGGTCCCGCTGCACGGGCTGGGCCCGCTGTCGACGATCCAGGAGAACTCGGCCGCCTTCTTCCCGCTCTACCCGTGGCTGATGCGGCTGGTCGGCGCGGTCACCGGCCTCGGCCCGTACGGCTCGGGGATCGTCGTCTCGGTGGTCGCCTCGTTCGTGGCGGCGGCCGGGATCTTCGCGATCGCCGAGCGGATGGGCGGGGTCAGGGCGGGCGTGATCGCGGCGGTGATCTGGGGCCTGTTCCCCGGTTCCGGGGTGGAGTGGGCGGTCTACTCGGACTCGCTGTTCGTCGCGATCTCCGCCTGGGCCTGCTACTGCGTGATGACGCGCCGCTGGGTGGCCGCCGGTCTGCTCGCCTTCGCGGCCGGACTCAACCGGCCCACGGCGGCCGCGCTGATCGCGGCCGTCTCGGTCGCGGCGCTGGTGGCACTCGTCCGGCGCACGGACGGCATTGCGCGCCCCCTGGCCGCGATGCTGATCACCCCCTGGGGCCTGCTCTGGTACGTCGCCTGGGTCGGCTACCGGATGGGGGACTGGGGCGGCTACTTCAAGCTCCAGCGCGGAGCCTGGAACCGCTACTTCGACTGGGGCGCCTCCACCTCCCGCACCTTCCTGGACGTGATCACCGGGCACTGGACGTTCTGGCAGTCCAACCCGGTGCCGGACCTCATCGCGGTGGCCCTGCTGATCGCCCTGCCCGGGCTGCTGGTGCTGCTGCTGCGCACCAGGCCGCCGCTGGTGCTCGTGGTGTACACGCTGCTGACCCTCTTCACCGCGCTCAGCAGCAACCAGATCTTCAGCAACATCTCGCGCTACCTGCTGCCCGCGTTCCCGCTCTTCATCGGGCTTGCGATCGCGCTGCGCCGGGTGCGGCTGCCCTCCCTGGTCGGCCTCCTCGCGGTGCCGTCGGTGGCGGCCGGCTGGTACGCGGGGTACGCGCTGTTCGAGCTGGGCATCCCGTAGGCCGGGCGTTCCGGCGGCCGTCGGCCGGGGCGGCTCGGTGCGGCCGGGGGTGGCTCTGCCCGGCTCCGTGCGGCCCGGATTTGGTTGGTCACGGGATCATCTGCCGGGAGACGGCCTTGCTACGCTCGGACGTATGACGACGATCCCGCCCGTGCGCCAGATCCGTGACCTCTCCGGCCTGCTGGACCACGCCAGCCACGTGCTGGCGACCCGGATGGCGGCCGCCTTCACCGAGGTCGGGATCACTCCGCGCGCGTACTGCGTGCTCTTCCACGCGATGGAGGCCGAGCGCACCCAGATCCAGCTGGCGGAGCTGGCCGACCTGGACAAGACCACCATGGTCGTCACCGTCGACGAGCTGGAGAAGGCGGGCCTCGCGGAGCGCCGGGCCTCCGCCACCGACCGCCGGGCGCGGATCATCTCGGTGACCGCGGCGGGCGAGCAGGCGGTCGAGCAGGGCACCGCGATCGCGGACCGGGTCCACCGCGAGGTGCTGGAGTCGCTGCCGGACGCCGAGCGGACGGCCTTCGTCTCGGCGCTGTCGCGGCTGGTGGACGGGCACCTGGCGGAGCCGGTGGAGAGCGATCGGACGGTCCGGCGGGCCCGCCGCTCCCGGAGCTGAGAACTGAACGGGACCTTCCCGAGAAAGATAGTCCCGAACAAAACCATCTGTTAGTGTCTTACCCGGTACTCGACGAACCGGGAGACCCGCCATGACCACGCACGCCCCGACCGCCCCGCGCATGCCCCGCAATGCCGCACCGCGCAGTGCCGCACCGCGCCAGGCCGCGCCGCACGGCGCCGGCCGGGAGGCCGCGTCCACCCGCTCCCGCGTGCTCGCCCTCGCGGTGCTCTGCGCGGGGATGCTGATGATCGTCCTGGACGGCTCCATCGTCACCGTGGCCCTGCCGGCCATCCAGGCCGACCTCGGCTTCACGCCCGCCGGCCTGACCTGGACGGTCAACGCCTACCTGATCGCCTTCGCCGGGCTGCTCCTGCTGGCGGGCCGGCTCGGCGACCTGATCGGGCGCAAGAAGGTCTTCGTCGCCGGACTCGCGCTCTTCACCGCCGCCTCGCTGCTCTGCGCGGTCGCCACCGGCCAGGGCATGCTGGTCGCCGCCCGGTTCCTCCAGGGCGTCGGCGGCGCGATGGCCTCCGCGGTCAGCCTCGGCATGATCGTCACGCTCTTCCCCGAGCCGGGCGAGCGCGGTCGCGCGATCGGCGCCTTCAGCTTCGTCGGCGCCACCGGCGCCTCGGTCGGCCAGGTCCTCGGCGGCGTCCTCACCGAGGTCCTCAACTGGCACTGGATCTTCCTGATCAACCTGCCGCTCGGTCTCACCGCCGCCCTGCTCGCCGTCCGGGTGCTCGGCTCCGACCGCGGACCCGGTCTGCGGGCCGGCGCCGACTCCCTGGGCGCCGTCTTGATCACCGCGGCCCTGATGCTCGGCATCTACACCGTCGTCGGCACCGGCGAGTCCGGCTGGACCTCCGCCCGGACCCTCGGCCTCGGCGCGCTCTCCGCCGTCCTGCTGGCCGCCTTCCTGAGGCGCCAGGCCCGTGCCGCCCACCCGCTGCTGCCGCTGCGGATGTTCCGCTCGCGCAACGTCTCGGGCGCCAACGCCGTGCAGGTCCTGACCATCTCCGGGATGTTCGGCTTCCAGATCCTCGTCGCCCTCTACCTGCAGAACGTCCTGGGCTACGGCGCCGCCGCGACCGGCCTGGCGATGCTCCCGGCGGCCGTCGCCATCGGCGCCGTCTCGCTGCTGCTCTCCGCCCGGCTGAACGCCCGCTTCGGCGAGCGCAACGTCCTGCTGGCCGGGCTGGCGCTGCTGGTCGCCGCGCTCGGGCTGCTCACCCGGCTGCCGGCCGACGCCGACTACGCCGTCCACCTGCTGCCGACCATGCTGCTGATCGGCGGCGGCGGGCTGGTGCTCTCCGGCCTCACCGCCCTGGGCATGTCCGGCGCGAGCGCGGACGACGCGGGCACCGCCTCCGGGCTGTTCAACACCACCCAGCAGATCGGCGCCGCCCTCGGCGTGGCCGTCCTCACCACCCTGGCCACGTCCCGCGCCACCACCCTGACCGCGGCCGGCCACTCCGCCGCGGACGCCCTCACCGGCGGCTTCCGGCTCGCCTTCGCGGTCTCGGCCGGCCTGCTCGCGGTGGCCCTGCTGCTCACCGCGGTCGTCCTGAAGCCGGCCCGTCCGGCCGCCGACCGGCCCGCGGCGCCGGTCCTCTGACGTGCCGGTCCGCTGACGTACCGGTCTTCTGACGCGCCGGTCCTGCTGACGAAACGAGCCCCACGGCGTGCAGCCGTACGGCGACGGGCCGCCCGGTCACCCCGGCGGCCCGTCGCCGTACGGCTGCGGTGCCTCGCCGGCTGGTGGCAATCCCCGGCCGGACCGGGTGCCGGCCCGTGGCCCATCTCCCTTGGGGCCGCCTGCCGTTGACGCTGCGACGAGAGTGCTCGCGGCGGGCCGGCGCAGGCCGTCCGCACGTCGGCCGCCTTCAGGCGTCGGTCGTCGGCCGTCGTCGGCGGATCGTCAGTCCGTTCCCCCGGTCACGGCCAGACCAGGCAGTACAGCTGGTGCCCGGCGTCGTGCAGGCGGTTCGCGAAGTCCTGCCACTCGTGCAGCATGCTGTAGATCACGAAGGCGTCGCGCGGGCCCCGCCGGTCGGGCACGGTCGACCAGATGAAGGCGGCGGCGCCGAGCTCGGTCTCGTCGGCCTTGCGCAGCGGTTCGACGACGTTGTGCGGGAGCTGCACGACGGCGTAGTCGGGGTGCAGGACGACCAGCTCCAGCGGCGGGACCTGGTGCAGCGGCACGCCCTGGATCCCGGTGAGCACCATGGCGCTCATCGTCTCCGGCTTGATCTTGGTGGAGAGGTGCCCGTTGGGGGAGCCACTGGTCTCCATCAGGTCGCCGAGCCGCCCGAGCGAGCCGAGCTCGCCCGCGTCCAGGCCGAGGCCGCCGGGTCCGAGCGCGGTCGGGACTCTGGCGGCGGTGGCCCGGTCGGGTGCGCCGAAGTACTTGTAGGTCACCCCCACGCGTCCCTCACCCCGCCTCTCACCGCCGCGACCGCCACGACCCGTACCCGCTCCCGTACCCCCGCGTGCGGCCTCGGCAGGCCGGCGGGGGCCACCCGCGGCCTCGTCGTAGCCGTCCTGCGCCTCGGACACTCGGACCATCCTCACCGGAATTCGCCGGAATCGACAGACCCCCGCACGTCCGGCGTCCCACCGGACGTGCTCCTTACCCGTCATGCGCCGCCGTACCCAGTCCGGGCACACGGCAGTCCTCTTCACACCCCTGCACATGCGGGGAGTCTGCACACCCCGCATGGAAAGCCTGAGTACATAGTCTGACTGGTCCGTCCAGCGGGAGCAGCCAGGGGCCCCGTTGTACGGATAACCGTACAGACTTCGTCACCCGGATCATCGTTCCAGATGATGAGGTCCGACATGCAGAGGTGAAGGACACGATTTGAGACCATGTCTCCCGTGAGCTACCCCTACGAAGCACCCCAGTCCCAGTCGCTCTTCGACCGCGCCTCGGTCGTCACGCCCGGCGGCGTCAACTCCCCGGTGCGCGCCTTCCGCGCGGTGGGCGGCACCCCGCGCTTCATGGTGTCCGGAACCGGCCCCTACCTCACCGACGCCGACGGCCGCGAGTACGTCGACCTGGTGTGCTCGTGGGGCCCCATGATCCTCGGCCACGCGCACCCCGCGGTGATCGACGCCGTCCAGCAGGCCGTCTCCCGCGGCACCTCCTTCGGTACGCCCGGTCAGGGCGAGGTCGAGCTCGCCGAGGAGATCGTCGCCCGGGTCGCCCCGGTCGAGCAGGTCCGCCTGGTCTCCTCGGGCACCGAGGCCACCATGTCCGCGATCCGGCTGGCCCGCGGCTTCACCGGCCGGGCGAAGATCGTGAAGTTCGCCGGCTGCTACCACGGTCATGTGGACGCGCTGCTGGCCGCCGCCGGTTCCGGCGTCGCGACCTTCGGCCTGCCGGACACCCCGGGCGTCACCGGCGCCCAGGCCGGCGACACCATCGTGCTGCCGTACAACGACCTGGCCGCCGTCGAGCAGGCCTTCAAGGCCCACCCGGGCGAGATCGCCTGTGTGATCACCGAGGCCTCCCCCGGCAACATGGGCGTCGTCCCGCCGCTGCCCGGCTTCAACGGCGGCCTGGCCCGGCTCTGCCGGGAGAACGGCGCACTGTTCATCTCCGACGAGGTGATGACCGGCTTCCGCGTCTCCAAGGCCGGCTGGTACGGCCTGGAGGCGGCCGGCGAGGGCTGGGCGCCGGACCTGCTCACCTTCGGCAAGGTCATGGGCGGCGGGTTCCCGGCGGCGGCCTTCGGCGGCCGTGCCGACGTGATGGGCCACCTGGCCCCGGCCGGCCCGGTCTACCAGGCGGGCACCCTCTCCGGTAACCCGATCGCCACCGCGGCCGGCCTGGCCCAGCTGCGCGGCTGCACCGACGAGGTGTACGCGACGGTGGACCGGGTGTCCGCCGAGGTCTCCGCCCTGGTGTCGGACGCACTGGCCAAGGAGGGCGTGGCGCACCGGCTGCAGACCGCCGGGAACATGTTCTCGGTGTTCTTCACCGAGGCCGCCGTCACCAACTACGACGAGGCGAAGACCCAGGAGGCGTTCCGCTTCAACGCCTTCTTCCATGCCATGCTCGCCCAGGGCGTCTACCTGCCGCCGTCCGCCTTCGAGTCCTGGTTCGTCTCGGCGTCCCACGACGAGCGGGCGGTCGAGCGGATCGCCGCCGCCCTGCCGGCCGCCGCCCGCGCGGCCGCCGAGGCCACGGCCTAGTCTTCCCCGAGCCCCAGGAGTATTGAGAAGTGAGCGCCAAGGACATCACCGTCGTCCACCTGATGCGGCACGGTGAGGTGCACAACCCGGAGGGCATCCTGTACGGCCGGCTGCCCGGCTACCGGCTCTCCGAGCTGGGCCGGCAGATGGCCGACCGGGTGGCCGAGGACCTGGCCGGGCGGGACATCACGCACGTGGTGGCGTCCCCGCTGGAACGGGCGCAGGAGACCGCCGAGCCGATCGCCAAGTCGCACGGCCTGGACCTCGCGGTGGACGAGCGGCTGATCGAGGCGGACAACATCTTCCAGGGCAAGACCTTCGGGGTCGGCGACGGCTCACTGAAGAACCCGGGCTACTGGAAGTACCTGACCAACCCCTTCAAGCCCTCCTGGGGCGAGCCGTACATCGAGCAGGCGGTGCGGATGATGGGCGCGCTGGCCGCCGCCCGGGACGCCGCGCGCGGGCACGAGGCCGTCTGCGTCAGCCACCAGCTGCCGATCTGGATCGTCCGTTCCTTCGTGGAGCGCCGCCGGCTCTGGCACGACCCGCGCAACCGGCAGTGCTCGCTGGCCTCGCTGACCAGCTTCACGTACGAGGGCGACAAGATCGTCTCGGTCGGCTACCGCGAGCCGGCCCGCGACCTGCTGCCGGCGCACCTGGTCGGCAAGGGCGGCAAGAGCAAGCCGGTGGGCAAGAGCTTCGGCGCCTGACGCGGTGCCCCGCGGCGCCGGCGCCCTCTCCCGGGCAGGGGTGATGGCCTCTGCCGGGGCGGGGCGGCGCCGGGCGCAGGACCGGGCCGAACCTGATGTAAGGCCTGTCTAAATATGGGCTTCGTCACCACCGGAGAACCCGGGAGGTCTGGTCCAGCCGCAGGTCAGAGGGGGTCCGACACGGAATGTCGGACCCCCCCGAATCCGGTCGGGGGAGCATGCGAAACTTTTCACATGTCTGGCACGACGCGCCCCCGTCCCCGTCTCGCCGCAGCGACCGCAGCCACGGCCGCCGCTGCCGCGCTCGCCCTCAGCGGCTGCTCCTCGTCCGGCTCGTCGGGCAGTGGTGACGGCCAGATCGGTTTCGTCACGGCCAAGGGCACCAACCTCTCCACGGCCGCCGCCGGACACCGCCAGGACGCGCCCGACATCTCCGGCGGCACCCTGGAGGGGACGCCGGTCAAGCTCTCCGACTACCGGGGCAAGGTCGTCGTCCTCAACGTCTGGGGCTCCTGGTGCGGGCCGTGCCGGGCCGAGGCGGACGACCTCCAGCGGACCTGGGAGAAGTACAAGGACCAGGGCGTCCAGTTCCTCGGCATCAACACCAGGGACCCGGAGATCAAGAACGCCGTCCGCTTCGAGCAGGAGAAGGGCGTCACCTACCCGAGCCTGTACGACCCGGCCGGGACCCAACTGCTGAAGTTCCCCAAGGGCAGCCTCAACCTGCAGACCCTCCCGACCACCCTGGTGGTCGACCGTGACGGCAAGCTCGCGGCCCGCGCCGTCGGCGGCCAGACCGACGACGCCCTGGAGTCCATCCTCCAGCCGGTGCTGGCGGAGCAGAAGCAGTGAGCGCGGCACTGCAGCTGGCGGACAACATCGGGACCATCCAGAGCGGCGCGCTGCTGGTGGCGGCGCCGATCGCGCTGCTGGCGGGCCTGGTGTCGTTCTTCTCGCCCTGCGTGCTGCCGCTCGTCCCCGGCTACCTCTCCTACGTGACCGGCTTCTCGGCCGCCGACCTCGCCGACGCGCGCGGGGCCCGGCGCGGCCGGATGCTGGCGGGGGCGGCGCTGTTCATCCTGGGCTTCACCGCGGTCTTCGTCTCCGGCGGGGCGCTCTTCGGCCAGTTCGGCGACACCCTGAAGGAACACCAGGCGGTCATCAGCAAGGTGCTCGGGGTGGTGACGATCGTCATGGGGCTGGCCTTCATGGGATTCGTGCCCGGCCTGAGCATGCGCGAGGTGCGCTCGCACCGCCGCCCGGTGATCGGGCTGCTCGGCGCGCCGATGCTCGGTGTGGTGTTCGGCGTGGGCTGGACGCCGTGCATGGGGCCGACCCTGGGCGCCGTCACCAACCTGGCGCTCAACCAGGCCGACGCCCAGCGCGGCGCCCTGCTGATGTTCTTCTACTGCATGGGCCTCGGCGTACCGTTCATCGTGGCCGCGGTGGCCTTCCGCCGGGCACTGGGTGCCTTCGGCTGGGTCAAGCGGCACTACCCGCTCGTCATGCGGATCGGCGGCGGCATGCTCGTCGTGGTCGGTCTGCTGCTGGTCACCGGGGTCTGGGACTCGATGGTGAATGACCTGCAGTACCAGTTCGCCGACTTCCAGATCGGAATCTGACCCGTGAGCAAGACCACGACCGACAGCGAGCTGCCCCCGGCGACGGAGGCCGCCGCCGAGGAGGCCGCCGAGCGGCTGACCACCGCGCCGGTCGAGTCGGACGGTCCCACCGGCATAGGGGCGCTCGGCTGGCTGCGCTGGATGTGGCGCCAGCTGACCTCGATGCGGGTCGCGCTGATCCTGCTCTTCCTGCTGTCGCTGGCCGCGATCCCGGGCTCGCTGATCCCGCAGAACGGCCAGAACCAGTTCAAGGTCGAGACCTGGAAGACCCAGCACACCACGGTCGCGCCGGTCTACGAGAAGCTCCAGCTGTTCGACGTCTACAGCTCGGTCTGGTTCTCGGCGATCTACATCCTGCTGTTCGTCTCGCTGGCCGGCTGCATCGTCCCGCGCACCTGGCAGTTCGTCGGCGTGCTGCGGGCCCGGCCGCCGGCCGCGCCGCGCAACCTGACCCGGATGCCGGTCTACGCCGCCTGGCGCACCGACGCGGACGCCGAGACGGTGAACGCCGCCGCGCACGCGCTGCTGCGCAGGCGCCGGTTCCGCGCCAACCTGGCGGGCGGCTCGGTGGCCGCCGAGAAGGGCTACCTGCGCGAGGTCGGCAACCTGGTCTTCCACCTGTCGCTGTTCGCGCTGCTCGGCGGGTTCGCCTGGGCGAGCCTGGCCAGCGGCACCGGCGGCAAGCTGATGGTCGGCGGCGAGGGCTACTCCAACACCATCACGCAGCTGGACGACTTCACCGGCTCGCGGTTCTACGGCACCGAGGACCTCGACCCCTTCTACCTGAAGCTGGACAGCTTCAAGTCGAGCTTCCAGACCAAGGGCGACCAGATCGGCGCCGCCCGCGAGTTCACCGCGAACGTCGAGTACTACGCGGGCAGCGACGCCTCCAAGCTGACCAAGGGCACGATCGAGGTCAACCACCCGCTGGAGATCGGCGGCAGCAAGGTCTACCTGATCGGCCACGGCTACGCCCCGGTGATCACGGTGAAGAACGCGGCCGGTGAGGTCGTCTACACCGGCGCGACGCCGTTCCTGCCGCAGGACGGCAACCTGACCTCCACCGGCGTCGTCAAGGTCTCCGACTACGGCGACAAGGACGGCAAGAAGACCCAGATGGGCTTCTCCGGCTTCTTCCTGCCGACGGCTCCGCTCAGCTTCGAGGGCACCGGCCCGATCTCGCTGTTCCCGGGCGACGCCGCCCCCGAGCTGGTGCTCAACGCCTTCGCGGGCGACCTGGGCACCGACTCCGGCCTGCCGCAGAACGTGTACCAGCTGAACCAGAAGAACCTGACCCAGCTCCAGCAGGACGGGCAGCCGGCCAAGGCCCGGCTGAAGCCGGGCCAGACCTGGGAGCTGCCGGACGGCTACGGCACGGTCACCTTCGAGCGCTACCAGCAGTGGGCCAGCTTCAACATCTCGCACCGCCCGGGCAACGAGATCGCCCTGGCCGGCGGCGTGCTGGCGATCCTCGGCCTGGTCGGCTCGCTGTTCGTGCAGCGGCGCCGGATCTGGGTCCGCGCGGTGGCGCTGCCCGGCGGCGGCACCCTGGTCGAGCTGGCCGGGCTGGCCCGCAGCGAGTCGGCGAAGATCGCCGAGGAGCTGGCCGAGCTGGCGGTGGACCTCCAGGACGACGCCCCGGCGACGGACGAGGACCCCGCGACGGACGAGGACCCCGCCGATCCCGGCGCCCGCGCCGATCGGGGTGACGCCGCCGGTCCGGATGACGGCGCCGAGCCCGGTGACGCCGCCGGCAACCCCGTTGATGTACCCGAGGCCGACGAGTCCGACGAGGCCTCAGCACCCTCGGACCCCGCAGTCCCTGCCGACCAGAACTCCAAGGAGTAGACGGTGCACCTCGCCTCGGCGGTCGACCCCCAACTGGCCGACCTCTCCAACAAGCTGATCTATTCGGCCATGGCCGTCTACACGATCGCCATGCTCGCCCACATGTTCGAGTGGACCTTCGGCAGCAAGGGCGCTGTCGCTGTCCGCTCCACCGAGCAGGCCGGCAGCCTGGCCGAGACCGTCGCGGCCGCGGCCCAGCCCAAGGCGGCGAAGAAGGTCACCGTCACGGTCGCCTCGGCCGCCGGCGGCACCACCACGCTCACCCGCACGGCCCTGGCGGGCGAGGGCGCGACGGTGGTCACCAGCGGGCGCGGCGCGGACGAGGTGGACGGCCCGGGCGCGGCCGGCACCAGCGAGCGGGCCGACCTCGCGGGCCGGATCGCGGTCTCGCTCACCGTCCTGGGCGCCATGCTGCACGCGGGCGGGGTACTCACCCGCGGCCTCTCGGTCTCCCGCTGGCCGTGGGGCAACATGTACGAGTTCTCCTGCGCCTTCGCGCTGGCCATGACGGTCGCCTACCTCGGCCTGCTGGCCTCGAAGAGGCCCGTCCGCTGGCTCGGCCTGCCGGTCACCCTGGCCGTCGTGCTCACCCTCGGCATCGCCACCCAGGTGCTGTACACCGAGTCCGAGCAGCTCGTCCCGGCGCTGCACTCGTACTGGCTGGCGATCCACGTCTCCACCGCGATCATCTGCGGCGGCGCCTTCTACGCGGCGTTCATCGCGACGCTGCTGTACCTGGGCAAGGACTCCTTCGACAAGCGCACGGAGGCGGGCCTGACCACCGGCCCGTTCGGCACCTCGGCGTCCGTCTGGCAGCGCCTGCCCGCCGCGTCCACGCTGGACAAGCTGTCGTACCGGATCAACGCGCTGGTCTTCCCGCTCTGGACCTTCACCATCATCGCGGGCGCGATCTGGGCCGAGGCCGCCTGGGGCAAGTACTGGGAGTGGGACCCGAAGGAGACCTGGTCCTTCATCACCTGGGTCGCCTACGCCTGCTACCTGCACGCCCGTGCCACCGCCGGCTGGAAGGGCCGCAAGGCCGCCTACCTGGCCCTGGCGGCGTTCGCCTGCTGGCTGTTCAACTACTACGGCGTGAACATCTTCGTCACCGGAAAGCACTCCTACGCGGGGATCTGACCGGAGGGGGAAGCACCACCGGCCCGGCGCTCCGCAGAACGGAAGCCGGGCCGAGGTGTGACAGGGGTAGTTCGTGCCGGCCACCCGTGCCGGTACGGGGAGGAATTCGAGGAGGAGATCGCGCAATGGAGTGCGACGAGGTCATGCTGACCGTCCGAATCACCGCCGCGGAGCAGCTGCTGCTCCGCAGGCTCGCCCAGGGGCACCGCAGCGACGTGTCCGAGGTCGTGGCCGACGGCCTGCTGGACATCATCCCCACGCTCAGCTCGCGGGCGGACGCCCACCGGCTGCTGGGCGCCCTCAGGGCCCCGGCGCCGTGCGCGCTGACGGTCTGGCTGCCGACGCCGCTGGCCGACCTGCTGGTCCCCGGCGCGGCCCGGATCGCCCAGGTGACCGAGGTGCGGATCGGGTCGGCCAGCGCCATGCTGGGCGCCGCGCTGCGGCTCTGGCTGGCCCAGGACCCGAGTCGGCTGGCCGCCAACCTCAGCGTGATGCACGCCGGCCGTCCGGCCGCGCTGGTCGCGGCCTGAGCCCGACGGGCCGCACGCCGGCCGGCCGTGGACCGGCCGGCGGCGGGTCAGCTGGCGAGCGGCAGGCCCGGATCGCGGTCCGGGCCCGCCGGCCGGCCGTCGAGGGCGTCCCGGCGGGCCGCCCCGCCGTCGGCCGGCTCGGTGAGCAGGCGGCACTCGGCGGCGGTCCGGCCGTCCTGGACCAGCAGTACCCGCACCGGCACCCGCCGGCCCTCGGCCCCGCCGCCGAGGCCGGTCCCGGGCTCGCGGACGGCCCGCACCAGGCAGGGCCGGTCCAGCTCGATGAAGCGGCTGAACGAGGACACCAGCTCGACCGGCACCACCCGCTCGGGGTGCCGAAGCCGGTGCGCGGCCTGCCGGGCGGCCTCCAGCACCAGCATCCCGGGCACGTGGTCCGGGTCGCGGTCGAAGAGCACGGGGTGGCGGGCGTCGGCGCGCAGCAGCCAGCTGCCCGGTACCGGCGACGGCCCGAGGACGACGTCGGCGGCCCGGTCGCGGCCGACCAGTTCGGGCGCGGTGGGGGCGTCGGGGATCCACGGCCCGGCGGGCCGGTTCCCGGCCCCGCGCAGCCGGGCGTACGCGACGGGGGAGAACACCCGCAGCTGGCCCGAGGCGTGGCCGACGAGCCGGCCGTCCCGCCGGATCTCGGCGTGCACCCGCAGCGAGGACAGCCGGCCGTGCCGCATCCGGACGTCGTGGCAGCCCACCTCCAGCATCAGCGAGGCGGGCGCGGCGGTCACGGCGAGGGCGTCCAGGCCGGCCGGGCCGAGCGAGTAGCAGAGCTCGTCCAGCGCGAACTCGTGGCCGTGCGGCACGCCGAAGCCGACGTGGCCGATCAGCAGCCCGGCCTGCCGGACGGTCTCGGCCAGCAGGACGGGGTCGTGGTGCCGGTCGCCGGGCAGCCGGTAGAAGCCGTGCACCCGGGGCCACTGGGCGCCGAGCAGGAAGTCGTACGGGCCGGTCGCCTGCCAGCCGGTGATGAGGACCTCGGAGACGGCGGAGCGGTGGACCAGGTGCCGGGAGACGGTCCGCGCGTGGAAGTCGTAGCCGGGACCGGGGTGGGGATACGGACCGTGGTCATCCGGTTCTACGATCAATGGCATGACGGGCCCCACTCCCGGGTGTCGGTCGACCGGCCGCGCGGGCGGCCTCCACAAAACATACAGACCACCCGGTTTGCGTATCGTGAGTGGGGTCACCGCTGCCGGTAGCTTGGCGTGATCACGTTACCCGGCCTCTGGTCTGCGGGAACGTCCCGCGGGGAGACGGCAGACCTTGGGCGGGGGTCGGTCCCCCCTGGACGGCGGGGGCCATCGAGGGGCTAGATTAGATACCAACCATGCGGTTTCGGGTGGGCCCGTCCGCAGGCGAGGCGTCGCACCACCCACGACGGCGCCCTGACAGCAGCCGGGCGAGCCGGGATCTCGCCGAGGCCGAGGCCGGAGGGGCCAGTGGTCAAGCAGGAACGCGCGGGGAGGACCAGGCGGGCCGTCCTGCTCGCGGCCGCGGACACGTTCGCCGAGGCGGGGTTCGAGTCGGCCAGCCTGGTCGACATCAGCCGCCGCGCAGGGGTCAGCAAGGGCGCGCTCTACTTCCACTTCGTCTCCAAGCAGGCGCTGGCCGACGGCGTCCGCGCCGCCGCCGCACGCGAGATCGGCTCGGCCGCGCTGCGTGCCCGGCGCGCCGCCGGCCCGGCGGTCCAGGGGCTGATCGACTTCTCGCACGAGCTGGCCCGGCTGCTCCGGGAGGACGTCGTGGTCCGGGCCGGGGTCCAGCTCGGCCAGGGCGCCCGGGGCGGCGCCGCGACCGCCTGGCAGAGCCTCACCGCGGTGTTCCGCCGGCTGCTGGACCGGGCCGCCGACGCCGGCGAACTGCGCCCCGGGGTGGATCGCCGGCACGCCGCCGACCTGCTCACCACCCTGGCGGCCGGGCTGGTGCTGCTCGCCCCCGAGGACGCCGGCCGGCTCCGGCCGGAGGCGGTGCGCACCCTCTGGGCGGCCACGCTGCCCGCGCTGGTCCCGGCGGACCGCTGCTCGGCCTACCGGACGTGAGGCGCCTGAGCCGCCGTCGGGCTTGAGGTGCCTGAGCCGCCGTCGGGCTTGAGGTGCCTGAGCCGCCGTCGGGCTTGAGGCGCGGACGCCGCCGGGGCTGCGTCGGCGAGGCCCCGACCGCCGTGCGGTGCCCGAGGCTCAGACGGCGCCGGGCGCCCGGTCGGCGACGCTGAGCCGGGCGAGCGCGTGCGGCTGGACGAGGCCGGGCAGCAGCAGCGTCCACAGGTCGGCCATCCGCTGGAGCAGGTCGCGCCGGCCGGTGAGCACCTGCGAGCTGAGCTGGATCCCGGTCACCGCGCCGGTGATCACCCCGGCCGCGGCCGCCACGTCCAGGCCCGGGTGCAGGTCGCCGGCCTCGCGGGCCTGCTCCAGCAGCCCGCGCGCGGTGTCCGACCAGCCCTGGTACGCCCCGACCTGCGGCTGGGTGAAGCTGCCGTGCTCGATGGTCAGCCGGATGCTGCCGCGCACCATCGGGTCGTCCAGCAGGGCGTGCGCGAAGGCGTAGCCGAGGTCGATCAGGGTCTGCACCGGACTGTCGGAGGCGGGCTCCCAGGTCGCGAGCCAGGCGCCCTGGCCCTCGATCACGGCCAGTGCCAGCTCCTCCTTGGAGCGGAAGTGGAAGTACAGCGCGCCCTTGGTGACGCCGGCCCGCTCCAGGATGTCCGACATGGTGGCGGCGGCGTAGCCGCGCTCGTCGAACACCTCGGCCGCAGCGAGGAGTACCGCCTGGCGGGTCGCCAGCGCCCGGGCCTGCCTGGCCATCGCAGCCTCCCTGGAAAGTTCTCGTGCTCGGCAGCGGCCGATCCTATGGGGAGGCGCCGGGGTGGCGGGCCGCATACCGTCCAGTAGGTATTCTACCGAGCCGCCGGCGGCCGGTCCGGCCCCGCCGGGGCCGGGAACGCCGACGGCCGGCCACCCGGAGAGGGTGACCGGCCGTCGACCGGATGCTGCGGGACCGTCAGGCGGCCTGCTGCCAGCTGACCGGCGAGAAGTACGCCGGGCGGCGCTCCAGGCGCTGCCAGTTGGCGATCGGCTCGACCGGCGCGGCGGCGGCAGCGGCCTGCTGGGCGGCTGCACGGGCCATCAGCACGGCGGTCAGGGCGGCGAGCTCCTCGTCGGAGAGCGAGCCACGGACGATGCGGACGAGAGGTTCGGCGGAAGCGGTCATGGTGTGTTTTTCTCCCCCGGCACGTTACTGGTGAATGGTCAGCTGAACGGCGCTGCTACATCGGCGGGTTGCCGTGCTTGCGGCTGGGCAGGTCGGCGTGCTTGGTGCGGAGCATGGCGAGCGAGGAGGCGAGGACCTGGCGGGTCTCGGCGGGGTCGATGACG
>NZ_JAGIYX010000044.1:0-65701 GCF_017813315.1 Kitasatospora sp. RG8 | reverse complement strand
CCTCGCCTACACCACCGCCGGCGCCTCCCGGGTCGCCCTGATCACCGACGCCATGGGCGCCGCCGGCATGGGCGACGGCCTCTACCCGCTCGGCCCCCTCCAGGTCGAGGTCAAGGACGGCGTGGCCCGCCTGGTCGAGGGCGGCGCGATCGCCGGCTCCACCCTCACCCTGGACGTGGCGTTCAAGCGCGCCGTCACCGTCAACGGCCTCACCCTCGGCCAGGCCGTGGAGTCCCTCTGCGCCGTCCCCGCCCGGCTGCTCGGCCTGGCCGACACCGTCGGCTCGCTGGAACCCGGCAAGAACGCCGACCTCGTCGTCGTCGACTCCGCCGGCTACGACCTGGTCGCCGTGATGCGCCGCGGCGAGTGGATCCTCGGCGGCGAGAGGTTCTCCCCGGTCAAGCCCGCCTGACGCGTCCCCGCCGCTCCCCCGGCACGACGACGGCCGCCCGCCCCCTCGGGGGACGGGCGGCCGTCTCGCGTCCGCGGCGGATCAGGAGCCGCCCTCCAGGAGCACCTGGTCGATCAGGACGGTCCCGCCCGTGGGGGCCGAGATCGTGATCGAGTTCGAACCCGCCTGGAGCTGCGGGTTGATGTAGGTGGTGAACCAGGAGGACGCCGGGTCCTTGCCCGGCGAGTAGTTCTTGAAGGACAGCCCGCTCGGCCAGTCCTTGCCGTTCACCGCCGCAGCGGCCTTCACGTCCCCCGCCGCGTTGTTGAAGTGCACGGTGAACTTGTAGGTGCCCGCGGCGGCGACCTCGCCGGTCCAGGTGACCGACCCGCCCGGCTGCAGCGTCAGGTAGCTGCCGTCCGCCGACTTGGCGCCCTTGACCGTGTTGCCGGACGGCGCGTTCTGCCCCTGCAGCTGCCCGGCGTCCACGGTGGACGGCCCGGAGGTGGCCGTGGCGGAGGCGCCGGCCGACGGCGAGCCGGAGGCCGACGGGCCGGCCGACGCGGTGCCGGTGCCCGTGGTCGCCGGCGCCGTGGTCTGGCCGCCCTTCGCGTTCTTGTCGCCGTCCGGGTCCCCGGTGGAGAGCGCTATGCCGGCGCCGATCGCGATGGCCGCGACCACCGCCACCGCACCGATCACCGCACCCTTGCTCCGCCCGCCGCTCGGCCGCTCATCCCCCGGCTGCGGCCGGGAGTGCTCGGCGTACCGGGCCTGCTGGGTCGGCGCGGCGCCGTACTCGGGCTGCTGCCCGTAGGGCTGGCCGGGCTGCGGGTAGCCCTGCTGCTGCGGGAACGGCTGCTGGCGCTGCTGCGGCGGGTACGGCTGCTGCCCGTACTGGGCGCGGCCGACCTCCATCGGACGGTTGTACGACGTCCGGGGTACGCCCTGCTGCGGCTCGGCCGGCTGCGCGGCACTGCCGTCGGCCGGACGGTAGAGGTAACCGAAGGGGTCGTCGTCCTGCGGGGCACCGCCCTCCGGGCTCTCGGGCACTCCGTTGCTGCCGGCGGTCGTCACGGTGGTCAACTCCCCCATCGCGTTCGCGTCGCCGGGCTTCCGTGCCGCCGGCGCCAGTGGTCGCTCGTACCCGGGAACCCTACCTGCCGACGCCGACGCCGCGGAAAGACCCCTTGACAACCCGCCGGTAGCTTCGGTCGGGTGAACGGACGCTAACCGGCCCGGCGGTGCGAACGCTCGCCCCGGGCCCCGCGCACCGAGCCGCCCCGCGCCCGCTTCTCGTCGTACATCCGCTCGTCCGCGGTGTGCAGGACCTCCTCGATGCTCATCCCGCAGCCCGCCCAGCCGATGCCGAGGCTGACGCCCACCCGCATCGCCCGGCCGTCGATCCGCATCGGCGGGATGATCGCGTTGCGCAGCCGGTGGGCGAGGTCCTTGGCCTCCTCCCGGCCGATGCCGTCGGCCAGGACCACGAACTCGTCGCCGCCGAGCCTGGCCACCGTGTCGCCGTCCCGCACCGCCTGGCTCAGCCGGCGGGCCACCTCGACCAGGACGGCGTCGCCCGCGTTGTGGCCGAACCGGTCGTTGATCGACTTGAACCCGTCGAGGTCGCAGAAGATCACCGCGAGCCCCTTGTCCGCCACGGCCGCGGAACCGCCCGATCGGAACGGGCCCGACCAGGCGTCGCCGCCGGCGCCGTGGTCGGCCGGGACCACCGCGTGCACGTGCTCGCCGTAGCCGCCCGGCGCGGCGGGCGGCAGCGCGTAGCCCTCGGCCGTGCCGTAGTGGTGCACCGGGGCGGCGAGCGGGTCCACCCCCTCCAGGCCGTCGAACGCGGCGTGCGCGCTGTAGGAGTCGGCGGAGTAGCCGTACGCCTGCGCCCCGTACGCCTGTGCCCCGTACGGCTGCGGCGGGACCCCCTCGCCGAGTCCGGCCGGCGAGACGACGCCGACGGTCTGCGGTTCGTTGCAGAGCCTCCGCCCCAGCCGGGCCTTCAGCTCGGCGCCGTTCGGCAGCCCGGTGAGCGCGTCATGGCTGGCCCGGTGCGCGAGCTGGAGCTCGTGGCGCTTGCGGTCCTCGATGTCCTCCACGTGCGTGAGCAGGAAGCTCGGACCCTCGGCCGCGTCGGCGACGATCGAGTTGCGCAGACAGACCCACTGGTAGCCGCCGTCGCGCCGGGACAGCCGCAGCTCCGCCCGGCCGCTCTCGGCACTGGTGCGCTCCAGCAGCGCGCGGTCCTCCGGGTGGACGAGATCGGCGAAGCTCTGCTGGCGCAGCACCGCGCGCGGGCGGCCGAGCAGGCGGCAGAGCGCGTCGTTGACCCTGGTCAGCTGGCCGCGCCCGGCCCCGTGCAGTTCGGTGATGGCCATCCCGCTGGGCGCGTACTCGAAGGCCTGGCGGAAGCTCTCCTCACTGGCCCGCAGCGCCTGCTGCTCCTTCTCCAGGCGGGCGAGCGCGCGTTGCATCTCGGCCCGCAGCCGGGCGTTGCCGATCGCGATGGAGGCCTGGAGGGAGAACATCTCCAGCGCCTCCCTGGTCCAGGCGCCGGGCCGCTTGCCGCTGCGCGGGCGGTCCACGGAGAGGACGCCGAGGAGGTCGCCGCCGGCGCTGTACATCGGGGCGAGCAGGCCGTCGGCGGGGTGCCAGTCGTTGGCGTAGACCGGCATCGGACCGTCGCCGATCCAGCGCGGAATGTCGCTGGCCACGGCCCAGCCGCGGTCGTAGGGCAGGAAGCGGAGCGTGCCCCAGTGGTCGCTGACGCCGAGCAGGCGGTCCCAGGACTCCCGGGAGCCGACCTGGCCGAGCAGGACGGAGGGGCCGCCCATGGCGCTCTCCTCCAGCTCCCAGACGGCCGCCACCACGAGGTCCCCGTCCGGCCGGACCAGACTCACCGCGGCGGCGTCGAAGCCCAGCCCGTGCACCGCGCCCTCGACCACGGCCTGCAGCGTGCCCGCCAGGCTGCGGGCAGCGTTGAGGTCCGCCACGACCCGGTGCAAGGTGCGGAGGGTCGCGAGACGGACGTAGGGCTCCGACTCGGCTTCCATGCGGGGGCTCCCCGGCTGCTTCGGATAGTTCTTGAATGGTTATCGTCCGATTGCCAGAAGAACTGAATCACAGGGAGCACAGCGTTCGGCACGCTCGGTCAGCAATAGGCCATCACTTGTGACTTAAATCACACGACACTTATGCGCTCTTAATCAGCTCATCCGCCCCATATCGGGACATAAGGCTTTATCGGCACGATTCTGGTGGTCGGCCGCAATGGCCGCGCACTGAAGCCACCAGGCGGCCGGCAGGCCCCCTGCCTTCACTCCTGGGGGTGAGAGCGGCCGTGAACCGTAACCCCTGCGGCTCTGGTCCTACGACCACGGTCCGATGCCGTTTCGCGCCGCCGCCGACTACCGTGCGGTACGTGTACCCGGCTCCGCAGCCCGAAGCTGCCCTCCAAGCAACGCCCGACGAGTTCCGGGCCGCACTCTCCCAGCTCGCCTCCGGCGTGAGCCTGGTGACCGTCCACGACCCGGACGACGGCGAGGACGTCGGCATGACCGCCACGTCCTTCCTCTCCGTCTCGCTGGAGCCCCCGCTGGTCCTGATCTCCGTCCGCGAGGACTCCCGGATGGACGAGGTGCTCTCCCGCGCGCAGACCTGGGCGGTCTCCCTGCTCTCCGAGCAGCAGAAGGCGCTCGGCTCGCGGTTCGCCATGAAGGGCCGGCTCAGCGACCGGCTGCTGTTCGCCGACGCGCCGCACCACCGCGGACCGTACAGCGGCGCACCGCTGATCGACGACGCACTGGCCACCGTCGAGTGCCGCACCGAACAGCGGATACCCGCCGGCGACCACACCCTGCTGCTCGGCCGCGTCCTGGAGGCGGTCGTGCCCGACCCGGGCGGCCGGCCGCTGCTCTACTTCCGCGGCGGCTACCGGCAGCTCGGCTGAGTCATTCGCCCTTCGGGGCGCGCCGGCCCTGCTTCACCTCGGAGCGGTGCCGCTTGCTGAACAGCCGCCGCTCGACCATGCCGCGGCTCGGCTTCGTCGCCCGGCGGGTCTTCGGCGGCGGCGCGGTGGCCTCGGCCAGCAGCGAGGCCAGCCGGGCGGCGGCGACCTCGCGGTTGCGCCACTGCGAACGGTGCTCCGAGGCGCGCACCACCAGCACCCGCCCGTCCACCAGGCGGCCGGCCAGCCGCTCCAGGGCGCGCTGGCGCCACACCTCGGGCAGGGCGGAGGAGGCGGCCAGGTCGTAGCGCAGCTCGACCTGGGTGTCGGAGGTGTTGACGTGCTGGCCACCGGGGCCGGAGGAACGCGAGAAGCGCCAGACGAGCTCGGCGTCGGGGACGACCACCGACCCCCGTACGCGGATGGGCTCGGGCATGCGCCCATCATCCCGCGCCGGGGCCGCACCGGTCACCCCGTTTTACCGGGACAATGGCCAACGTGATCGAGCTCGGCTACTCCCTCTCCAACCGCTTCCCCGACCCCCCGCAGACCGACTACCGGACGGCCTCCGTGCACGCGCTGCGGTACGACCTGTTCTGCGGCGACGTCTTCCTGGACGGCGACGGCGTCGAACTGTCCACAGCCTGGGGATGGGTGCCGGTGCTCGACTTCGCGTGGGCGCTCTGCGACATCGCCGAGGAGCTGGACCGCGACCCCGCCGGCGGCCGCGCCGCCCGGGTGCAGACCGCGGACCTCGACTTCACCCAGAACACCGAGCTGCTGCGGTTCGCCCGCCGCTTCAACTGGGTCGAGATCAGCGCCACCTGGCTGCCGAACGAGGAGCCCGCCGTGGTCCGCCACGGCGACCTGCGGCGCGAAGCCCGCGACTTCCTCCACGACACCCTGGCCGACCTCTTCGACATGCACCCCGATCTGGCCGACAATCCGGCCATCTGGTCGCTCCAGGGCCGCTTCCGGAGAATCTGACCGGACATTGACCGGGCCATTGCCCGAACGTGATTCACCCAAAAGAATTTGCCGCGGAGCCTGGAACCAAGCCCTCGGTCTCTCGCGTTATCCCGGGCAAAAGCAACGAAGGGACAGCAAACACCATGCCAGTGAGCCTCTCCAAGGGTGGCAACGTCTCGCTGACCAAGGAGGCCCCCGGCCTGTCCGCGGTCACCGTCGGTCTCGGCTGGGACGTCCGCACCACGACCGGCGCCGAGTTCGACCTGGACGCCAGCGCGATCGTGCTGAACGCGGACGGCAAGGTGCTGTCCAACAGCCACTTCGTCTTCTTCAACAACACCAGCACCCCGGACAGCACCGTCGTCCACACCGGTGACAACCGCACCGGCGAGGGCGCCGGCGACGACGAGGCGATCAACGTCAACCTGGCCGGCCTGCCGGCCGAGGCCGTAAAGATCACCTTCCCGGTCTCGATCTACGACGCCGTGGCCCGGTCGCAGAACTTCGGCCAGGTCCGCAACGCCTACATCCGCGTGGTCAACGCGGCCGGCGGCGCCGAGATCGCCCGCTACGACCTCTCCGAGGACGCCGCCACCGAGACCGCCATGATCTTCGGCGAGCTCTACCGCAACGGCGCCGAGTGGAAGTTCCGCGCCGTCGGCCAGGGCTACGCCTCCGGCCTCGCGGGCATCGCCCAGGACTTCGGCGTCCAGATCTGACGCCACCCCCGGAGCGCCCGGTCCCCCTCCGTCAGGGGCCGGGCGCTTCTGCGTTCCCGGCCCGCACCCGTACGGCCGGCCCGTGGAACGCCGCGGCGCAGGAAGCCGGGCGGGCCGGCCTCCTGCGCCGGGGCGGCAGGCGGAAGGGGAGGTCAGCGCGAGGCGCGCAGCTCCGGGAGCTGGAGCAGCTCGGTCTCGTCGTCCGGGGTCAGGTCGACCACCTTCGGCTGCACCTGGGTCTCCTCGGCCGGCTCCGCGTCCTCGCCGGCCGCCACCCGGACCTCGGCGGCGGCCCGGGCCTCGGCCTGCGCCCGGCTCTCCGCCTGCGCGGCCACGGCCTCGTCCCCGACCACGTCGGCCAGGTCCGCGCGCTCGCCGAGCTCCGCGACGCTGCCGACCGCCGGCGCCGGGGCCGCCGGCCGGACCGCCGCCCCCTGGTGGCGGCCGAAGAAGCTGAAGCCCTGCCCGCGCGCCGCACCGGACTGCGCCGGCCGCGGCCGCTGCCGCTCCGCCGGAACGGCGGGCGCGGCCCGGTCGCCACCGAGCTGCCCGACCGTCGCCGTCAGCACCGGCCGCACCGGAGCCGCAGGGGCAGCCACCGCAGGCCTGGACGCCTCCGGGGCGGGCACCGCGGGAGCCACCGGGGCGGGCACCACCGGCGCGGGCGCCGCGGGCACCACCGGCGCGGGCGTGGAAGCGGGCGCGGAGACGGTCACGGGCGCCGTACGGGCGCGCAGCGCGATCTCCGCACCGGCCGCACGCTCCCGCTGCTCCCGCTGCTCCTGCTGCACCGCCGCGCGCCGCTCCAGCTGACGCAGCACCGCCGCGGCCCGGACGAACGCGGCCGGGCTGGCCGGGTACTTCGGACGGCTCGCGGCGAGCGCACGCTGCGCCGCCTCGGCCTCCTTGAGCGCCTGCTCGGCGACCATCACGGCACGCTCGCGCAGCAGCCGGGCGATCTCGGTCTCGGCCTTGGCCAGCCGCGACTTCTCCGCCGTCAGCCGCCGCCCGAACCGGGTGGCCCGCTCCTCGGCGACCTCCGCCGCATACTCGGCCTCGGCGAGCTGCTCCTCGAAGCGCTCCTCGGCCCGCAGCCGCTGGGCCACGGAGACCTCGGCCGCGGCCCGGGCGGCCCGGTCGCGCTGGCGCAGCAGCACCGCGATCCCGAGCGCCGCGAGCACCGCGGCCACGCCCACCGAGCGGACCAGGATGGTGTCCTGACTGAAGAGCAGCGCTGCCACCGCGGCGACGATGAGCACGCCGGCGGCGGTGGGGGGAAGAACCCGGCCGAGGACGGAGGAATGACGGTGGCGTCCGCGAGACATGCCAAGAAACTAGCGTGCGAATTGGGGCCGTGTCAGCCCAGGGTCCGCTTTGGCCCTTGACACTGCGCAAGCTTTACCGCACGTGCCCGGACCCTCACCCAAGATCACCGACGGCCCCGTCCCCGGCCCCGGAAAGCGGCCCGTTCAGCGGTGGGTGGCCGCCCGGCCGCCGGGCCCGCCCTGGGCGCCCGGGTCGTCGTGGTTCTCGGGCAGCTTGCAGACGTGCTGGAGCCAGAGCGCCGCCGCGATCACCGCGGCACCGGCCAGCACCGCGAGGCCGGCCGTCACGGCCTGGTCCTGGCGGGCCGGCACGTCCAGCTCGCCCAGCAGGTAGATCCCGGCGCCCGCGTAGATGCCGGTGACCACCGCCGAGACCAGGGCGCTCGCCTGGCCCAGCACGACCGCGCGGGCCGCGCCCAGCGGGTCGACCGCCTTCGCCCCGGGCCGGCGCTCGCGCGCCGCCTTCAGCCGGGAGCGCAGCGAGATCGCCGTGGCGAGCAGGATCACCGCCACCGCGGCCAGCACGACCGGGGCCGCGCCGGGCACGGCGGGCAGGGTGTCCAGGGAGGCCCAGAGCTTGGCACCGGCCCAGGACAGCGCCGTCGTGGCGGCGGTGATGCCGACCAGCAGGCGGAGGCGAAGCAGCTTCACTCGGACGTGGTTCCTTCCCGGGGTACCGAAGTCGGGCGGCCGCCCCGGGGCTCGGGGTACGACGGCGCCAGGCCACCGTACCGGCCCGGCCAGGCGGGCACCTGTGCACGGGGCGGACACCTACTCGTACGGCCGGGGCCCCCGTCCGAGTTCCCCGGCCGCCCGGGCGGGCCGCCCCGCCCCCGCCCGGCCGGCCCGCGGTCCTACTCCGGAAGCGTCAGCCGGATGTCCTCGCGCCGCCGGACGCCCTGGGCGTCCGGGCCGCCGAGCGCCTCCAGCAGCGCGGCGACCTGCCCGTGGCCGGGCACCTCGGCCTCCGGCTGGGCGTCCAGCCACGGGGCGAGCACGAACGCCCGCTCGTGGGAGCGCGGGTGCGGCAGCAGCAGCTGCGGGTCGTCGCTGGTGACGCCCTCGTAGGCGAGGATGTCGACGTCCAGGGTGCGCGGGCCCCAGTGGACGGTGCGGACCCGGCCGAAGGCGTCCTCGATCGCGTTGCCGCGCTCCAGCAGGTCGCGCGGGGGCAGCGAGGTGCGCAGCACGACCACGGCGTTGTAGTAGTTGGGCTGCTCGTCGGGGCCGCCGACGGCCTCCGTCTCGTACACGGCGGAGACGGCCTTGATCCGGAGCCCGGGGGTGTCGGCGAGGGCGTCGACGGCCCCCTGCAGGGTGTCCAGGCGGTTGCCCAGGTTGGAGCCGAGGGCGATCACGGCGCAGCGCTGGGCGTGCAGCGTGGCGTCGGCCGAGTCCACCCGGCTCTCCAGGTCGAACGCGGTCGGCGCGGCGGTCGGGTCAGTGGTGCTCATGCGCCCGCCTCGCTTCGGCCGGCGGGGGCGTTCGCCCGCGCGTGCCTCTCCATGGTTCGCTCGCTTCGCTCGCTCATCGGAATCCCTCTGGCTGGAACGGGGTGCGCGGTCCAACTCATGCGCGGCCCCGGTGAATGGTCACGGTCACGTCGTCGAACGGCACGGTGATCGGGGCGTCCGGCTTGTGCACGGTGACCTCGACCTCCTCCACCGCGTCGTGCTTCAGGCATTGGTCGGCGATGCGCTGGGCGAGGGTCTCGATCAGGTCGACGGGCTCGCCGGCGATGATCGCGGTGACCTCCTCGGCCACGATGCCGTAGTGCGCCGTGCGGGTGAGGTCGTCGCCGGACGCGGCGGGGCGGGTGTCCAGGTAGAGCACCAGGTCCACCACGAAGGTCTGGCCCTCGACACGCTCGCGCTCGAAGACGCCGTGGTGGCCCCGGGCACGCAGGCCCCGCAGGGTGACGCGGTCCAGCAAACGAATCACTGCTCCCAGTCGGACGGGCCCTGCCCCGGACACAACGTGGGCTGGCAGGGCGAAGGCGGGCGTCGCGCCCGCCACTCCGTTTCGAATCTACCTGCGAGCGCGGACAACGCCTGACCGTCCTACCCGGCACGAACCGTCGCCACGCACGCCGGAATGGCGATTGACGTGAACGTTCGGTGACCGACCGGAAATTCCCGGGCGACCGTCGGGGGCCGATTTCCCGACGGTCCCCGGATCAGTCCTCGTCCTCGTCGTCACCGCTGGTCAGCACGGGTGACCCGTGGTGCGACCAGAGCTTCCAGCCGGCCGGGGTGCGGCGGAAGAGATTGGTCGACACGACCTTTCCGCCGACCAGCGGCCCGAGTTCGCCCTCCTCCTCGGCCTCCCCGCCGGAAAGGATGTTCTCGGTGCACGTGACAAGGGCCACATCGCCGTGAACCTCGGCCTCGACGTCGGTCAGGATGAACTGGATGTACTCCGTGTTCGCCATGATCAGCATGTACGAGCGGGTCACCTGGGCCCGCCCGCGCAGCACCGGCCAGCCGGGGTGCACGCACACCACGCCGCCCTTGTCGTCGGCCTCGGCGGCCCCCAGCCAGGCGTCCTCGACCGCCTCCAGATCGCCGTTCTCCAGCGCCTCGTACAGCGCCCGGTTGGCCTCCAGGACGGCCTCCCGGTCCGCCTCCCGGCCCCGCTGACCCGCGGTCTCGCCGCTCACCCTGCCGTCACCTGCCACAGACCCTCCCGTTTCACCCGCCCTCGTTGCCCGTCGTCGGGCAGGAGGGGCCCGCCCCTGACGCCCGCTGCCAGGCCGCGACCACCCGGACGGCGTCCGCCGTGCCGGACACGTCGTGCACCCGCACCGCCCAGGCACCGGCCCGGGCCGACAGTACCGACACCGCGGCGGTCGCGTCGTCGCGCTCCCGGGCCGGGCGCAGCTCCCCGGTTTCCGGGTCGGCGAGCAGCGTACCCAGGAACCGCTTGCGCGATGCGGCCACGAGGACGGGACGGCCGAGCGCGGTGAGCGCGTCGAGCCGGCCGAGCAGCGCCCAGTTGTGCTCGGCGGTCTTGGCGAAGCCCAGGCCCGGGTCCAGGACCAGCTGCTCCTCCTTGACACCGGCCGCCAGCAGCGCGTCCACCCGGGCGGTCAGCTCGCCGACCACGTCGGTGACCACGTCGCCGTAGACCGCCAGCCGGTCCATGTCGGCGGACTGCCCGCGCCAGTGCATCACCACGAACGGGATGCCCGTCTCGGCCACCACCCGGGCCATCGCGGGGTCGGCCAGGCCGCCGGAGACGTCGTTGACGATCCGGGCGCCGGCCGCCACGGCCTGCTCGGCGACGGAGGCGCGCATGGTGTCGATGGAGACCACCACCCCGGCGTCGGCCAGTTCGCGGACCACCGGCAGCACCCGGCCGAGCTCCTCCTCCTCGGCCACCCGCGCCGAGCCGGGGCGGGTGGACTCTCCGCCGACGTCGACCAGGTCGGCGCCGCGGGCGCGCAGCGCGAGGCCGTGCGCGATGGCGCGGGCGGGGTCGTGCCACATCCCGCCGTCCGAGAAGGAGTCGGGGGTCACGTTGACCACGCCCATCACGGCACAGCGGTCGAGCCGCGGCAGTCCGGCCGGCAGGGAGAAAGGCAGCGAATTGCTCATACTCCCCATTATCGAACCGGCCCTTGACGAACCGGGCCCCCACCGGGTGTTTCCCGGTGGGGGCCCGGTCGGGTCCGGGGCGCGGCTCAGGCGGCCTCGGTGACCTCCGGGCGCGGCGCCGGCATCAGGCCCTGCCGCTGCGGCTTGCGGCCGAAGCGCGGCATCCCGAGCGTGATGAAGGCCTCGGCCTGCATGGCGGCGAAGCCGATCCGGGGCAGGTCGCGGGTGTTCGGGAAGACCAGGAAGCGCGGCTCCCACTCGGGCTGGAACTTGGCGTTGAACTTGTACAGCGACTCGATCTGGAACCAGCGCGAGAGGAAGACCAGCAGCCCGCGCCAGGCCCGCAGGACCGGACCGGCGCCGATCCGCTCACCGCGCGCCAGCGCCGAGCGGAACATCGCGAAGTTGAGCGAGACCCGCCGGATGCCCATGGCCGGCACGGCCTGGAGCGCGGCCACGATCAGCAGCTCGTTCAGGCCCGGGTCGGCGGCGCGGTCGCGGCGCATCAGCTCCAGCGAGATGCCGTCCGGCCCCCACGGCACGAAGTGCAGCACGGCCTTCAGGTCGTCGCCGGCCTCGCCCTCCTCCGGCGCCTTGTGGGCGGTGACCACCACGCAGGCGTCGTCGCCCGGGTCGCCGAAGCGGCCCAGCGCCATCGAGAAGCCGCGCTCGGTGTCGGTGCCGCGCCAGCGCGCGGCGGCCTCGGCGATCCGGTACTTCTCCTCCTGGCTGAGGTCGGCGACCTTGCGCACCTGGCAGGAGTAGCCGTTGCGCTCGATCCGCTTGACCATCTGCCGGACGTTGCGCATGGCGCGGCCGGAGAGCGAGAAGGTGCCGGTGTCGACGATCGCCTCGTCGCCCAGCTCCAGCGCGTCCAGCCCCGCCTCGCGGGTCCAGACCTCGCCGCCGACCTCGCTGCAGCCCATCACGGCCGGCACCCAGGCGTGCTCGCGGGCCTCGGCCATGAAGACCTTGATCGCGCCCGGCCAGGCCTCGACGTCGCCGACCGGGTCGCCGGAGGCGAGCATCACACCGGAGACGACCCGGTACGAGATCGCCGCCTTGCCGGTGGGCGAGAACAGCACGCTCTTGTCGCGGCGCAGCGCGAAGTAGCCCAGCGAGTCCCGCTCGCCGTGCCGGTCGAGCAGCGCGCGGACCTTCTCCTCGTCCTCGGCGGTCAGCTCCGGCTTGGGCTTCTCCGGGCGCAGCGCCAGGTACGCGGTGGTGAAGGCGGTGATCAGGCCCATCCCGCCGAGCAGGTAGGCGACCAGGTCGGAGACCTTGTCCGAGGTGTAGCCGACCGGCCCCTCGAAGCCGAACAGCCCGTACCCGACGTGCTCCAGGCGGTGGAACAGGCTCGGGTGGCCGATCTCGTACTTGGCGCGGGCGGAGACGATCAGCAGGCCGAGCAGCACGCTGATGGTGCCCATCACGACCAGGTTGGCCACGGCCCGCCAGCGGGTGCGCGGGTCGGCCTTGGCGTAGAACTCGCCCCGGTGCACCAGCATCACCGCCAGCAGCACCAGCGAGACGACCGCCGGGCCGATCTGGTGCCAGCGCAGGATGTGCAGCGCCGCGCCGACCGGCAGCAGCACGCAGACGGCGCGCCAGGCCCGCCGCTTGCGGCGGCGCAGGGCGTGGGCGAGCAGCACCAGCAGCAGGCCGATCATCAGCGTGCCGGCCGCGGCCAGGGTGGTGGTGCCGCCCGGCAGCTGCCCGGCGAAGGTGTGCACCTTGGTGTGCCGGAGCTTGGGGAACACCGCGCTCGCGATGTCCACCAGTCCGATCAGCAGACAGGCGTAGCCGACCGCACCGGGGAGCCAGGCCCTCGGGACGGCGGCCGCTTGGGTACGAAGCGTCTGCAGGCCGCGACGGCGGGGCGGCTGCTCGGGGCTCGGCTCAACGGACACGGGAACGCTCATGGAAGCTCAGCGTAGAGGCTGCGGAGCGCAGTCCTGTCACTCCGGGGGAGGAGTTGTGATGGACCTTCATGCCTTTTCCTTCATCGGGCAATGCGCATACCAAACATCCGGAAACGGAAGGTAAACCGGTGTTCGGCAGGGCGCTGCGATTGAGCCGAGGGGTGGGTGCCGGGGCCCTGCGCCGCGTGGCGCCACGGGCCCCCGCATACGCGGTACGTACGGTGGACGCCGCATTCTAGGGCGCCGGTTGCGCGGGATCACCCCCGGCCTCCCGGCCCGACCCGACGTCCGGACAGCCCAGCCGCGATGGCCGGATCTGACGGACCGCCAGACGATGAAGCGTGCCCCGACAGTGTTCCAGCGGAAGGCCGACGGCATGGAACTGACCAGCGACGCGCTGGTGAACTCGCTGCTCGCGCTCGGCGCGGCGGCCCTGCTCGCCACACTCTGGCTCTGGCCCCGGCTGGCCCGCCAGCGCCCCCTGCCGGTGATCGGCCGGATCGGGCTGATGACGGTCACTCAGGTGTCGGTGCTGGCCGTGATGGCACTGTCGGTCAACAACTCCTTCGGCTTCTACACCTCCTGGGACGACCTGCTCAACCCCGGCGGCGCCAAGCTGGCACTCACCAGCAACGAGAACCACCACGGCGGCGCCCCGGCCTCCGACGAGCTGATCCAGCCCAGCAACGAGGGCGGCATGGAGACGGTCACCGACCTGCCCAAGGGCCCGCCGGAGGAGGTCGGCAAGATCGAGTCGGTCCGGGTCTCCGGCAAGGAGACCGGCCTGTCGGACCAGATGTTCGTCTACCTCCCCCCGGAGTACTTCGACCCGAAGCTCGCCATGGTCCGCTTCCCGGTGCTGCTGGCCATCTCCGGCTTCCCCGGCACCAGCCTGAACCTGATGAAGGACCTCCCCGTCCCGCAGACGGCCTGGGAGCTGCGCAAGGCCGGCAAGATGGCGCCCGCGATCATCGTGATGGCCCGCCCGACCGTCGCCCCGCCCCGCAACACCGAGTGCGTGGACGTCCCCGGCGGGGCGCGCACCGAGTCCTGGTTCGCCAAGGACGTGCCCGACGCCCTGCGCGCCACCTACCGGGTCAGCCGCTCCGCCTCGTCCTGGGGCGTGCTCGGCTTCTCCACCGGCGGCAGCTGCGCGATGCGGCTGGCGATGCGCTACCCGGAGGTCTTCGCCAGCGGGGTGGGCATGCACGGCGACTTCAAGGTCGCCGAGGACCAGTTCACCGGCGGCAGCCTCTTCGGCGGCGACAAGGGGCTGGCCGACCAGAGCGACCTCAACTGGCGGCTGCAGAACCTCCCGGCGCCGAACCTCTCGCTGATGGTGATGAACAGCCGCAAGGAGGGCGGCTTCGCGGAGACGCAGAAGTTCGTCGAGCTGGCCCGGCGGGTGTCGGAGACCAACCCCCAGTTCAAGGTCGAGTCGCTCTTCCTGGACGACGGGGGTCACAACTTCGAGAGCTGGACCCGTGAGCTGCCCGCCGCGCTGGAGTGGATGAGCGCCCGGCTCGCCTGGAACTGACGGCCCGGTGCCACGCCGCCGGGCGGGTGATTACCCGCCGGTCCGGCGGGCCGGACGGCACCGCGCGGGAACGTATCGCGACCGCCCGGCCGACCGGCCCGGGGCGGCCCGGATCCGAGCAGGAGGCCCCATGCTCAGCACCCGATCACTCTTCGACGAGATCTACCGCAACGACGAGGCCTACCAACTCTTCTGCAGCATCGCGGCCGGTGGCGAGGACCAGGGCGGCTGGGAGAACGAGCGGATCACCTCACTCACCCGGGACCCGGTCCTCGCCCCCAAGATCGCCCGGCACGGTGCCGACGAGCGCAAGCACGGCCGGATCTTCACCCAGCTGCTGAACAAGCGCGGCCTGCCCAAGGTGGACGTCCCCGCCGAGACCGACTACTGCATGCTGCTGGAGCGCCAGGGCGTCGGCCTCTCGCACGAGCGGCTCAACAGCGACGTGCCGCTGGCCGAGCGCGAGATCATCACCTACCTGGCGCACAGCCGGGTGACCGAGCAGCGCGCGGCCGAGCAGATGCGCCAGCTGGTCAAGGTGTACGGCGACAACCCCGACCTCGGCCGGGCGATGCGGATGATCTCCGCCGACGAGGACAACCACCTCGCCTACTGCCACGAGGAGCTGCTCCGGCTCACCGCCGAAGGCCACGGCCCGTACATCCGGCACACCCTGGAGACCTGTGCGCGCGGCGAGATCCGCACCCACCGGGACGTCGGCCTGGCGGTGACCGCCCGGATGGCGCGGATCCTCCGGTGGCCGCACTGGCAGCGGGCCGTGGTCACGGCCGGCGTCCACGCGCTCTACCTCTACGACCTCGCGTTCGGCTGGCGGCGGATGGTCAGGCTCCGGATGCCCGAGCGCCGCAACGCCCTGGGCACCCCGGCCCCGCCGCACGCCGAGCACGAGACGCTCTGACCGCCCGCCGCGGCGCCCGCACTACCGCCCGATGATGAGGCTCATCGCCTCGGCGCGGGTGGCCGGGTCACGGAGCTGGCCGCGCACGCAGGAGGTGATGGTCTTGGCCCCGGGCTTGCGGATGCCACGCATCGACATGCACATGTGCTCGCACTCGACCACGACGATCGCCCCGCGCGGTTCGAGGATCCGCATCAGCGCGTCGGCGACCTGGCTGGTGAGCCGCTCCTGCACCTGCGGGCGGCGGGCGTAGACGTCGACCAGCCGGGCGAGCTTGGAGAGACCGGTGATCTTGCCGCTGGCCGACGGGATGTACCCGACGTGCGCCACGCCCCGGAACGGCACCAGGTGGTGCTCGCAGACGGACGTCAGCTCGATGTCCTTGACCAGCACCATCTCGTCGTGGCCGAGGTCGAAGGTGGTGGTCAGGACGTCCTCCGGCTCCTGCCAGAGGCCCGCGAATATCTCCTTGTAGGCCCGGGCCACCCGGGCCGGCGTCTCCAGCAGCCCCTCGCGGTCCGGGTCCTCCCCCACGGCGAGCAGCAGCTCGCGGACGGCGTTCTCGGCCCGCTTCTGGTCGAAGGTCCCGACGGCGGGCGGACCGTCGAGCGTCACCGGGTCGATCATGCGGGCCTCGCTAACTAGTGGAGATGACTTGACTGAACAGCACGGATGCCGCGCCTCCAGGGTACAAACCCCGGTGACGCGGCATCCATTCCGTGCTTCCAGGCGCCGGATCAGCCCTCCGTCGGCGGCTCCGCCGGCAGCGGCGGGAGCTTCACCACGTCGACCGGGGCGGTCTCGGTGGCGGCGGCGCCGTTGGTGAGCGCCAGCTCCTTCGGCGACTGCACCGGCGGCCGGGTGGACGGCGTCCGACGGGACGAGCCCGTCCAGGCCGGCCGGGCCGGGCGCTTGACGATCGGCGCGAAGATCTCGGCGATCTGCTCCTTGTTGAGGGTCTCCTTCTCCAGGAGCTCCAGGACCAGGTTGTCGAGCACGTCGCGGTTCTCGACCAGGATCTCCCAGGCCTCGTTGTGCGCGTTCTCGATGAGCTTCTTGACCTCTTCGTCGACCAGCCCGGCGACCTCTTCCGAGTAGTCGCGCTGGTGGCCCATCTCACGGCCCAGGAACGGCTCCGAGTTGTCGCTGCCGAACTTGATCGCACCGAGGCGCTCGGTCATGCCGTACTGGGTGACCATGGCCCGCGCGGTGGCGGTGGCCTTCTCGATGTCGTTCGAGGCGCCGGTGGTCGGGTCGTGGAAGACCAGCTCCTCCGCCGCACGCCCGCCCAGCATGTAGGCCAGCTGGTCGAGCATCTCGTTGCGGGTGGTGGAGTACTTGTCCTCGTCCGGCAGCACCATGGTGTAGCCGAGGGCCCGGCCGCGGGACAGGATGGTGATCTTGTGCACCGGGTCGCTGTTGGGGCACGCCGCCGCCACCAGGGCGTGGCCGCCCTCGTGGTACGCGGTGATCTTCTTCTCCTTGTCGGACATGATCCGCGTGCGCTTCTGCGGACCGGCCACGACGCGGTCGATGGCCTCGTCCAGGATGCCGTTGTCGATCAGCTTCTTGTCCGAGCGGGCGGTCAGCAGAGCGGCCTCGTTGAGGACGTTCGACAGGTCCGCGCCGGTGAAGCCGGGGGTGCGCTTGGCGACGGCCGAGAGGTCGACGTCGGGCGCGATCGGCTTGCCCTTCTGGTGCACCTTGAGGATGTCCAGCCGGCCCTGGAGGTCGGGACGCTCCACCGCGATCTGGCGGTCGAAGCGGCCCGGGCGCAGCAGCGCCGGGTCCAGGATGTCGGGGCGGTTGGTCGCGGCGATCAGGATCACGCCGCCCTTGACGTCGAAGCCGTCCATCTCGACCAGCAGCTGGTTGAGGGTCTGCTCGCGCTCGTCGTGGCCGCCGCCGAGGCCCGCACCGCGGTGCCGGCCGACGGCGTCGATCTCGTCGACGAAGACGATCGCCGGGGCGTTCGCCTTGGCCTGCTCGAAGAGGTCGCGGACGCGGCTGGCGCCGACACCCACGAACATCTCGACGAAGTCCGAGCCGGAGATCGAGTAGAACGGCACCCCGGCCTCGCCGGCGACGGCACGCGCCAGCAGGGTCTTGCCGGTACCGGGCGGGCCGTACAGCAGCACGCCCTTGGGGATCTTGGCGCCGACGGCCTGGAACTTGGCCGGCTCCTGCAGGAACTCCTTGATCTCGTGGAGCTCCTCGACCGCCTCGTCCGCACCCGCGACGTCCGCGAAGGTGGTCTTCGGGGTGTCCTTGGTGAGCAGCTTGGCCTTGGACTTGCCGAACTGCATGACGCGCGAGCCGCCGCCCTGCATCTGGTTCATCAGGAACAGGAAGACCAGAACGATGATCACGATGGGCAGCATCGACAGCAGCAGGCTGACGAAGGTGCTCTGCTTCTCCGGGCTGATGGTGTAGCCCTCGGAGAGCGTGCTCTGGTCGTTGTCGTTGATCTGGGCCTGGAGCTTGTCGGCGATCGCGACACCCTGGTCGCCGATGTACGAGGCCTGGAACTTGCTGCCGGACGGGGTCTTGCCCGTACCGGCGTCGGACAGCTTGGCGCCGTCCTTCAGCTGGATCTTGATCGTGTTCGAGTCACCGGTGGTGATCTGCGCCGACTTGACCTGCTTGGCATCGATCGCTGCGACGACCTGCCCGGTGTCCACCGTCTTGTAGCCGTTCGAGTCAGAAACGACCTGCATCAGCACGATGACGGCGAGGACGGCCAGCACGATCCACATGATCGGCGCACGGAAGTATCGCTTGACGTCCATCCATGCGGGGCGTTGCCGCCCCGTCCCTCCTGCCACTCGACGGCGCCGCGTGGCCGTGGGCCGCCGGCGCATCTGGTCTCTGCTCATGTGAAGAGCGGTTTTATTGGACCGTACCGCAGTCCGACCCACCCGTGGCGGGAGCACAGCGACACGACGTACTTCTCTTTCCCCCCGATCCAACGGGCGGGAACGGCGTACTGTTCCCGCCCGTAGCCCGAACGGGGCCCGGAACCGTTTCTCAGCCGCCGTAGACGTGCGGGGCGAGGGTGCCGATGAAGGGGAGGTTGCGGAGCTTCTCCGCGTAGTCCAGGCCGTAGCCGACCACGAACTCGTTGGGGATGTCGAAGCCGACGTACTTGACGTCGATCTCGACCTTGGCCGCGTCCGGCTTGCGCAGCAGGGTGCAGACCTCCAGCGAGGCCGGACCGCGCGAGCCCAGGTTCCCGAGCAGCCAGGACAGGGTCAGACCGGAGTCGATGATGTCCTCGACGATCAGGACGTCCCGGCCGGCGATGTCGGTGTCGAGGTCCTTGAGGATCCGCACCACGCCGGAGGACTTGGTGCCCATCCCGTACGAGGAGACCGCCATCCAGTCCATGGTGACCTGCGAGTGCAGGGCGCGGGCGAGGTCCGCCATGACCATCACGGCACCCTTGAGGACGCCGACGATCAGCAGGTCCTTGCCTGCGTAGTCCCGGTCGATGCGCTCGGCCAGCTCCTGGAGCTTGGCGTCGATCTCGTCCTTGCTGATGAGCACCTTCGCGAGGTCAGCGCCCATGTCGTTCTGGTCCACCGGGGATACGTCCTCAAACGTTCGGGGTCTGTATGGCCGGCGGCCCGGCGCCCCGGGGGCATGCCTGCCCGTCAGTCGCCCTGCCGCCGAAAGACCAGCGTGCCACACCTGCGGGTGGCTTCGACGCCCCCGGGTAGGTGCAGCGGCCCCTGGCCCCGCCATCCGGTGACCAGCAGGTCGATCGTTTCGAGGTGGCGCGCGAAGAGGTCCCCGGCCGGGCAGCCCGCCCGCAGCGCGGCCCGGCGCAGCACCCGGCGGCGCACCGCGGGCGGCAGTTCGGCCAGCTTGGCGGCGTCCAGGGTGCCCTCTCCCGTCCGGAGGTCGCGCTCGGCCAGTGCCGCCCACTGGTCCAGCGCGTCGGCGTCGTCCCGGAACAGCCGGGCGGTGCGGGCCAGCGCCTCGACCACTCCGCCGCCGAGGTGCTTCTCCAGCACCGGCAGCACCTCGTGCCGCACCCGGGAGCGGGTGTACGCGGGGTCGCAGTTGTGCGGGTCGTCCCAGACCGGGATCGCCTGGGCGGAGCAGGCCTGCCGGGTGGCGGCCCGGTCCAGCTCCAGCAGCGGGCGGCGGTAGCGGCCCTTCTGGGCCGGCATCCCGGCCAGCGAGCGGGATCCGGAGCCGCGGGCCAGGCCCAGCAGCACCGTCTCCGCCTGGTCGTCGCGGGTGTGGCCGAGCAGGACGGCGACCGCACCGAGGCGCTCGGCGGCCTCGTCCAGGGCCGCGTAGCGGGCGTCCCGGGCGGCGGCCTCGGGACCGCCGGCGCGGCCGACCTGGACCGGGACCGCCTCGACCGGGTCGAGCCCGAGCGTGCGCAGCCGCTCGGCGACCTGGGCGGCGCGGTCGGCGGAGCCGGCCTGGAGGCCGTGGTCGACGGTGACGGCGCCGACCCGCAGGCCGATCTTGGGGGCCTCGAAGGCGGCCGCGATGGCCAGCGCCATGGAGTCCGCGCCCCCGCTGACGGCCACCAGGACCAGCGGCGAGCCGGGCGCGGCCGGGGTCCGCGGCAGCCCCGAGGGGTGCCGGTGGGCGTTGCCGATCAGGGTCGTCCCGACGGTCGCGCCGACCAGCGGCGCCCCGCTCGGGCGCTCGCGGGGCTCGCGCACGGGCGCGGTGAAGGTGGTGCCGGCCTCGGCGGCGAGGTCGGTGAGCGTGCGGCGTACGGCCAGGCGTATCGCGGCGACAGCGGGGTGTGGGCCCACGGCGGACGGCTCCTTGGCGGAGGGGGGACAGGACGGCGGTGGGCGCGGCGGGGGCCGCGCATCTGTGAGCACCGTGTTACCGGGCGCTCACAGATGGTGGCAGAAAGGAGGCACCCGCTACGCCACCCGCGCCACCGGTACGACCACCGTCCCACGTTCGGGTGAATGGAGAAACGTATCTTCACCCGCCATCTGCACGACTGGACCACTCGTACGAACGGGTTTGACCGCCGCCGACCGCCTTCGGGCCGAGGACCGCACCTGGTCCCCGGCCGGCGCGGCCCCCGAGCCGGGCGCGCTACCGCGCGACGCGGGCCACCCAGGCCCCCGGGTCGTGGATCTCGTCCTTGGTCGGCAGGGTGTTCGGCGACGTCCAGACCCGGTTGAAGCCCTCCATGCCGACCTGGTCCACCACCCCGCGCACGAAGACCGCGCCGTCCTGGTACTGGCGGAGCTTGGCGTCCATGCCGAGCAGCCGGCGCAGCACCAGGTCCAGCCGGTTGGCTCCGCGGTCCCGGCGCTGCTGGAACTTCTCCCGGATCTCGGCGACGCTCGGCACCACCGCCGGGCCGACGCCGTCCATCACCACGTCCGCGTGGCCCTCCAGCAGCGACATCACGGCCGTCAGCCGGCCCAGGATCTCGCGCTGGGCGGGCGACTGGACGATCTCCAGCAGGCCTGCGGAGGCCTGCCCGGCCTCCCCGCGGCCGCCGAGGCCGGGCAGGCCGCCGAGCGAGCCGGCCGCGTCCCGCAGCCGGTCCAGCAGCGCGCCCGGGTCGACGTCCGTCTCGGACAGGAAGGACTGCACCTCGGACTGGATGTGGTCGCGCAGCCACGGCACCGCGGTGAACTGGGTGCGGTGGGTCTCCTCGTGCAGGCAGACCCAGAGCCGGAAGTCGGCCGGGTCGACGTCCAGTTCCCGCTCGACGTGCACGATGTTCGGCGCCACCAGCAGCAGCCGGCCCGGGCCGGGACCGTCGGGGCCCAGCCGGGGCTTGTCGAACAGCGCGGCCGGGCTGTCCGGCGCCTCCAGCGAGGGCTCGGCCGGGGCGAAGGTCTCGTACTGGCCGAGCACCTTGGTGGACAGGAAGGCCAGCAGCGCGCCGACCTCGATCCCGGTGGCCTTCTCCCCCACCGAGCCGAGGACGCCGGCCGCGGCACTGCTCGCCCGGCGCGCCTGGAGCTTCTCCACCAGCGGCTGGACGATGGTGCGGAAGCCCGCCACGTTGGCCCGCACCCAGCCGGGGCGGTCCACGATCAGCACCGGGGTCGCCGCGGCCTCGGCGAGGCTGCTGGAGCGCATGCCGGTGAACGCCCGGACGTGCTCCTCCGCCTCCAGGGCGTGCCGCCGCAACTCGGCCACCACGGCCGCCGCCTCCGCGCGGCTCACCTCCGGTCCGGGCCGCACCAGCCTGGTCGCGGTTGCGACCGCGAGATTCCAGTCGACCATGTCAGCACCGCCGCTCGCGCTCGTCATGCCCTCACCGTACGTGCTCCCGCCCACCGGGGGGAGCCACAGGTCCCGACGGTCTGCCCGGCGACCCGGACGAGACCGCGCGGACGGCGCCCGTCCGCGCGGCATCGCACCCGTGGGCCTCCTGTCGGTCCGTCAGTGGCAGCCGCAGGCGGCGAGGCGGGCGACGATGCGGTCCATGGCGGCGCGCGCGGTGTCGACGGGTGCGCCGGTCCTGGTCATCACGGCGAAGGCCAGCAGCCGGCCCTCAGCGTCCACCACCGTCCCGGCCAGGGTGTTCACGCCGCTGAGGCTGCCGGTCTTGGCGCGGACCAGGCCGGCCGCCTCGGCCGCGCCGGAGCCGGAGCCGAAGCGCTTGCCGAGGGTCCCGGTGAAGCCGGCGATCGGAAGGCCGGTGAGCACCGGGCGCAGGGCCGGGTGCTGGTCCGACGCGGCCAGCGCGAGCAGTTGGACCAGGACGGTCGGCGGGATCGCGTTGCCCTGGTGCAACCCGCTGCCGTCGCCCAGGACCACGCCCGCCGTCGGCACACCGAGCCGGCCGAGCTCCTGGGTGACCGCGGTGGCGGCGCCCTCGAAACTGGCCGGCTGGTGGGCGGCGAGCGCGGCCTGACGGGCGATCGCCTCGGCGAGGGTGTTGTCGGAGGTGGTCAGCATCCGCTCGACCAGCCGGTCGACGGTCGGCGAGTCCACCCGGCCGAGGACGGGCGCGCCGGCGGCGGCCGGGGCGGCGGCCGCCTTGGCCTTCCCCTCGACGGTGATTCCCTGGGCCTTCAGCAGGTTGGCGAAGGCCTCGGCGGCCGACCCCGCGGGGTCGGCGACGCGGGCGGGCGCATCCTCCCGGCTCTTCGGGTCGGCCTTGCCCTCGTCCACCATCAGCGGGGTGACCAGGGCGATGTTGGCCGCGTCGTGGTACTTGTGCTGCGGGTTGCCGGAGTACATCGAGAGGTCGTAGTCGAGCTTGACCGCGGTGGTGCCGGCGGCCTTCAGCGCGGCGGCGGTCTGCCGGGCCAGCGCGTCCAGCGAGGCGGGGGCGGTGTCGGCGTCCGCGGGCAGGCCGGCGATCTGCACCTGGTCGGCGGGCAGCGCGGTGAGGGTCGGGTCGCCACCACCCACGAGGGTGATCCCGCCGGGGTCGGCGCTCTTGACGACCCGGGTGGTGAGCCGGGTGTCGCCCGGGATCAGCGAGAGCGCCGCGATCGAGGTCGCCAGCTTGGTGGTGGAGGCGGGCGTGGCGGGGGTGTTCTCCCCCGAGCCGTAGAGGAGCCGGCCGTCGGCGGCGTCCGCGACGGCGAGGCTGACGGTGCCGAGGTTCTTGTCGCCGAGCGCGGCGGCGAGCGCCTGCTGGAGGCCCTGGGTGGTGGGCAGTCCCGCGGCCGGGCCGGTCTCGGCGGAGGCCAGCACGGCGCCGGCGGCGGGGGCCGGACGGCCGGCGGACGGCGAGGCGGCGGCCGTCCCGGTACCGCCCGGGTGGGGCGTCTCGGTGGCGCCGGTACGCCCCTTGCCCTTGCCGTTGTTGCCGTTGTTGCCGTTGTTGCCGGGGCCCTTGTCGCCGTTGCTGCCCTTGTCGCCGTTGCCCTTGTCGCTCTTCTCGCCGTGCTTGCCGTCCCGGTCCTCGCCCTCCCCCTGGCCGGTGGTCTGCCCGCCCGGCGACGGTGACGGCGACGCGTACGCGCCACCGCCCGAGGACAGGACCGTCCCGGCGACCAGGAGCACCGCCCCGAACAGCCCCGCCGCCGTCCCTCTTCGGCGGTGCCCCGCCCCGACCCCTGCGCCCACCGACCGGCCCCTTTCCTGAGCACTCACTCCCGTAGGAGACACTTGGATTCTGTCAGTCCCTACCTTGGAGGAACCGTTGGAGTTCGACGTCCTTATCGAAATCCCTAAGGGCTCGCGCAACAAGTACGAGGTCGACCACGAGACCGGTCGTCTTCGCCTTGACCGCATGCTGTTCACCTCGACCCGCTACCCGGCCGACTACGGCTACGTCGAGGGCACCCTCGCGGACGACGGCGACCCGCTGGACGCCCTGGTCATCCTGGAGGAGCCGACCTTCCCGGGCTGCCTGATCAAGTGCCGCGTCATCGGCATGTTCAAGATGACGGACGAGGCCGGCGGCGACGACAAGCTGCTCTGCGTCCCGGCGACGGACCCGCGCTGGGAGCACCTGCAGGACATCCACCACGTGTCGGAGTTCGACCGCCTGGAGATCCAGCACTTCTTCGAGGTCTACAAGGACCTGGAGCCGGGCAAGTCGGTCGAGGGCGCCAACTGGGTCGGCCGCGCCGAGGCCGAGGCCGAGGTCACCGCGTCGATCAAGCGACTGGCGGAGCAGGGCGGTCACTGAGCCGTCGTGCCCATCTCGTTCGCCCGAGGCAGTTCGAGGTAGGTCGAGGCAGTCGGAGGCCGGGGTGTGCGGAATCGTCCGCGGACCCCGGCCTTCGCCGTGTCCGCGGACGGGCGGAGCGGGCGGGCGGAGCGGACGGGCACGCAGCGGCACGGCAGCGGCCCGGCCCCCGGGCGCGGTTGTGCCCAGGGGGCCGTGCCGTCGGCGGCGGAGGCGGCCGCGGACTGTCGTCGGGGGGGCGGGCGCGCCCGCACCCGGTGCCCCGCCCGTGGTGCCGGGGCGGGCCGGGACTCAGCCCTCGTCGTCCAGCCGGAAGCCGATCTTCAGGCCGACCTGGTAGTGCTTGATCCGGCCGTCCTCGAGGTGGCCCCGGACCTGCGTCACCTCGAACCAGTCCAGGTTCCGCAGGGTCCGGGACGCCCGCTCGACACCGTTGCGGATGGCGGCGTCGACGGACTCGGTCGAAGACCCGACGATCTCGGTCACCCGGTAGACGTGTTCACTCATGACGGACTCCCTCAGCTGTACGACGGCCCCCGGTCCACCGTGCACCGCCTCCGGTCGCTCCGCACCCCGGCGACGGCAGCCGTAGGACGTGTCCGGGGCGCCCCCGGACGCCTCAGAACGCCGCCCGGACCTCGCCCACCGGCACGCCGCCGCCGAACAGCGGGGCGGTGCCGATCCGCTCGACGGTGTCGTCCTGCGTCACGACCCCGAGCCGGCGCAGCCCGGCCGCCAGGACCGGCCCGCGGGCCCGCTCGGCGCCGTCGTCGATCTTGAAGGCGAGCGCCCGGCCGTCCGGCAGCGCCACCACCTGCACCGCCTCGGCGCCCATCTTGGACAGCGCCCCCGGCACCGCCCGCATCAGCCAGGTGTCGGCACGGCGGGTGCCGGCCACGTACTCGGGGTGGGCGCGCATCGCGTCGGCCACCCGGCGCTGCGGGGTGCCCTCCGCGGCGAGCAGCAGCGCGCGGTAGCCGCGGGCCAGGCCGGTCAGGCTGACGGCCAGCAGCGGCGCGCCACAGCCGTCCACCCCGGCGTGGGCGACCGGCTCGCCGGTGGCCTCCGTGAAGGCCTCCCGGGCGAGCTGCTGGACCGGGTGCGCCGGGTCGAGGTAGCTCCCCGTCGGCCAGCCGTTGGCGACACAGGCGGCCAGCCAGCCGGCGTGCTTGCCGGAGCAGTCCATCAGGATCGGCGCGCGCCCACCGCCGGACTTCAGGTGCAGTTCGGCCTCGGCCTCGTCCAGCGGGAGGTCCGCCGGGGTCTGCAGGGCGGACTCGTCCAGCCCGGCAGCGGCCAGGATCCGCCTCACACCGTCACGGTGAAACGATTCTGCAGAGTGGCTGGACGCCGCCAGCGCCAGCAGCTCGCCCTCCAGCTCCAGGCCCGCCCGCAGCGTGGCCACCGCCTGGAACGGCTTGGCGCACGACCGCGGGAAGACCGGGGCGTCGGGGGCGCCCAGGGCGAACTCGACCGAGCCGTCGGCGGCGAGCAGCACCAGCGAACCGTGGTGCCGGCCCTCGGTGAAGCCCGAACGTATGACCTCGGCGAGGACGGGCAGGGCGGCGGGGTGGGACATGACGGGAGCCTTCCGGGGCGAGGGTGGGCCGGGGGCGAGCCGGGCCCTGCCCGCCCCCGGACGTGCTCACCCGGTCAGAGTGGGCCGCCTGCGAGCAGGTCCTCGACCCGTGCTTCCCCATCACGGTACCTGCGGGTGATTTCGGCACTGCAGCCGTCCGCCGTCCGCAGCAGCCGCTGCCGCCGTCCGGACACCTCGCGCTCGTGCGCCCGCAAGCGGTCCAGCGCGGCCAGCAGCTCCGACTCCGGATGGGCGGCCAGGTCGGCCAGCTGCACGTCGCCCATCAACTCGTCCGCCTCGAGCTGGGACTGGTGACCGCGCGGGGGCCCCAGCGTGACGTGCCGGGCCGAGCGCCGCACCGTCGACGGCGCGTCGGTGAGGATGGCCGGCAGCCGGTCCAGCAGGGCGCCGCCCGCCGTGGCCTCGCCCCCCGCCGCCGCCAGGACGGCGGAGCCCGGCCGGCGGTCCAGCTCGGCCCGGAGGATGTCCATCCGCCCGTGCAGCAGCCGCCGGAGGTAGGAGAGGTCGGCCTCCTGCTCCAGGGTCTCCCTGCGCAGGGTCCGCAGCTGGTCCAGGCCCAGCCCTTCCAGGTCGGGCTCCTCCGTCCCCCCGTCCGTCCCGCCCTCCGCCGGGCAGGCCCGGGCCCCCGCCGGTTCCGCGCCCCCGGGTGCCCGCCCCGACCGGTCCTGCGCCGCGCTGCTCGCGTCCATCAACCAACCACCTGCCGTCGTCCGATCCCGCCCGCTCGCGGCACCCCGTCGCCTGCCGCTGGTCCGGCCCGTCCCCCGGGCGGGCTTTCGCGCGCACCCGCCGCGCACACCCGTCCGTTGGCACGCCGGGGCGCCCCCGAAGGTTCCCGCCCCCGGGTGGCACCACCCGCCGGGGCGACACCACCAGAACGCCTGACCCATCGACTCGACCGCCCGGCCGAACCCGAACCGGGCCCGGCGCGGCGGACCTCTGGCGCCCCGGACCCCTCGTACGGTCCCCCAGCGTGCCACCCCGCCCACCGCCGGTGCACCGCCCGTGCACCCGAACGGCCCCCTGGCGAACGGGGGTGGCTGATACGACCGGGGCTTTCCGCAGGAACAACGGCGCCCGGCCACGCGCAGTTGCGCACCACCCGGCGCGCGCGGCAGTCGTACGCGCCCCCCGGGTCCGGATCCGCCCGGGCCGGTCAGGAGCCCGCCCCGGCGCCGCTCCGCGGACCTCCCGGGGGGCCCGCGGGAGGTCCCGCCCGCTCCGGCACAATGGCCGCATGCGAGCAGTGGTGCAGCGAGTGACCGAGGCCCGGGTGACCGTGGCCGGAGAGACCGTCGGCGCGATCGAGGGGCCCGGACTCTGCGTCCTGGTCGGCGTCACGCACGACGACACCCCCGCCAAGGCCGCCCAGCTGGCCCGCAAACTCTGGACCCTGCGGCTGCTGGAGGCGGACGAGAACGGCGTCGAGCAGTCCTGCTCCGACCTGGCCGCCCCGCTGCTGGTGATCAGCCAGTTCACCCTCTACGGCGACGCCCGCAAGGGCCGCCGCCCCACCTGGAACGCCGCCGCCCCCGGCCCGGTCGCCGAGCCGCTGGTGGACGAGGTGGTCGCCCGGCTGCGCGAGCTCGGCGCCAAGGTGGAGACCGGCCGGTTCGGGGCGGACATGCAGGTGGCGCTGGTGAACGACGGCCCGTTCACCGTCCTGGTCGAGGTCTGACCCACGTCGGGGGCTGACCTGCTGCGGGGTCTGGCCCACTGCGGGGTGGCCTGCCGCAGGATCCGACCCACGCCGGGGTCCGGCCTACTGCGGGACGATCACGTCCTGCGTCCCCGGAACCGTCCCGGCCAGCAGCACCGCGTCCACCGGGACGTTCCGCTTGACCACGGCCAGCGCGATCGGCCCCAGCTCGTGGTGGCGCGCCGAGGACGTGACGACGCCCAGCGCCCGGCCGTCCGGGTCCGAGGCCAGCCGCACCTCCGTCCCGTGCGGGGGCAGCACCTCCTCGGTGCCGTCCAGGTGCAGGAAGACCAGGCGGCGCGGCGGCCGGCCCAGGTTGTGCACCCGGGCGACCGTCTCCTGCCCGCGGTAGCAGCCCTTCTGCAGGTGGACGGCGGTCGACAGCCAGTCCACCTCGTGCGGGATGGTCCGGTGGTCGGTCTCGAAACCGAGCCGGGGCCGGTGGGCCTCGATCCGCAGCGCCTCGTACGCCCAGACCCCGGCCGCCGGGCCGTAGCCCCCGGTCAGCGTCGCCAGCTCGGCCCGCGGCAGGAAGAGGTCCCGCCCGTAGGGCAGCTCGCGCACCGCCGCCGCGCCCTCCGCCGAGGCGGTGGAACCGGCGGGCAGGTGCACCACCGCGTAGTCGGCGGTCGCGTCGGCGACCTCCACCCGGTAGAAGAACTTCATGCTCTCCAGGTAGCCGATCAGCGCCGGCGCGGTACCCGGCTCGACGTGCGCCCAGGTGGTGGTGCCGTCGTCGACCAGGTAGAGCGCGTGCTCGACGTGACCGTTCGGGGAGAGCACCAGCGCCTCGGTGGCCTGCTGCGGCGGCAGCGCGCTGACGTGCTGGGTGAGCAGCAGGTGCAGCCAGGACAGCCGGTCGTCGCCGGTGACGGTGAGCACGCCGCGGTGCGAGAGGTCGACGAAGCCGGTGCCCTGCGCGAGGTTGCGTTGCTCGCGGAAGATGTCACCGTAGTGGGCGGCCACGCCCTCGTCGGTTCCCTCGGCGGGGACGGCACCGGGCAGCGCAAGCAGCGGGCTCTTCATACCGGCCAGCTTACGACTGGCCCCCGGCACGCTTGGCGGTGCAGTCGGCACAGCGGCCGAAGATGGCGAAGTGCTTGAGGTCGGTGTCGAAGCCGTGCTGTTCGCGCAGGCTCTCGATCAGCGGCCGGGCGATCTCCGTCCCGGTCTCGGTGACCTGGTCGCAGTCCCGGCAGACCAGGTGCAGGTGGTGGTGACGGCCGGCCAGGTGGTACGTCGGGGCGCCGTGGCCGAGGTGCGCGTGGGAGACCAGGCCCAGCTCCTCCAGCAGCTCCAGGGTCCGGTAGACGGTGGAGATGTTGATGCCGCTGGCGGTCTGCCGGACGTGGCAGAGGATGTCGTCCGGGGTCGCGTGGTCGAGGGCGTCGACCGCCTCCAGCACGAGCTGGCGCTGGGGCGTCAGCCGGTAGCCGCGCTCGCGCAGGTCGGCCTTCCAGTCTCCGGAGAGCTGCCAGTCGGTGGTGCCGGTGTCCGCCACGGTGCTGTCCCTGCCAAGTCGGGGGTCCTGAGGCAAGTGTAGGGACCGGCCGGTGGCCGGTCCCTACCTCATGTGCGTGAGCCTTGCCCGGCGGGCTGAACCCGGCGGACGGCCGTGCTCAGCGGGCCGTGCTCAGCGGGCTCTGCTCAGCGGGCCCTGCTCAGCGGAAGAACGCGATGCCGTCGTCCGGCAGGTCGTTGATGTCCTTGATCAGCTGCGCCGGGCTCAGCACCTTCTTCAGCTGCGCCGACATGTACGGGCGCAGCGGCACCTCGGGCGCGGCCTTCTCGCCGACCCAGAGCAGCTCGTCGTTGACGAAGCCGTACAGGCGCTTGCCGCCGGAGTACGGCGCCGAGCCCTCGATCCGGGCCACCGCGTCGGTGGACACGTCGATCTGCGGCTTGCCGTCGGCCAGCTCGCCGTACCAGATCTCGACGGTGCCGTCGTCACGGACGGAGGAGATCTCGATGCCCCGGACACCGCTGGTGCCGTCGTGGTTGCTGGTGATGCGCCAGAACGAGTGCTCGTTCTCCAGCGGGCGGACCTTCTCGCCCTCGTTGTTCAGCACCCAGGTGCGGGAGCGGAACTCGAGGAAGGGCCGGCCGTCGTGCCGGAAGACGACCTCCTGGCCGAAGTTGCACTTCTCCGTGCCCGGGAAGTCGTAAACGCCCGCGCCTTCCCAGGTACCGAGGAGGAAGGCGAGCGGAACGACGTCCTTGTGGAGGTCAGAGGGGATCTCGATCATGTTCCTGGTCACTGTCGTCGGTGTGGGTCTGCTTCAACCGTACGGCAGCGGATCAGCGCTGGCCCTGGTACAGCTTCATCACCGAGAAGATGGCGAACCAGGTGATCAGCACGGCCATGAGGGCCAGCAGACCGTCGAAGAAGATTTCCAGACCGGACACGGGGGGCTCCCAGGGCGGCGACAGTGTGGGTGGATTTTGCTGCGCTCACTCTATCCGCCGGGTGTCGACGGGTCTCGGTGAGCCCCACCACGTCGGCGATCTAGGGTGTCGGCATGTCGTCGAACGCATCGCAGAGCGCGAAGAAGCTCGTCATCAAGGTCACCGCCGGGGCGGACGCGCCGGAGCGCTGTTCGCAGGCCTTCACGGTGGCGGCGGTCGCCGTCGCCAGCGGGATCGAGGTCTCGCTCTGGCTGACCGGGGAGTCGTCCTGGTTCGCGCTGCCCGGGCGCGCCGCCGAGTTCGAGCTGCCGCACGCGGCGCCGCTGCCGGACCTCCTGGAGTCGGTCCTGGCGGCCGGGACCGTCACCCTCTGCACCCAGTGCGCGGCGCGGCGCGGGATCGAGCAGAAGGACACCGTCGAGGGTGTCCGCATCGCGGGCGCCCAGGTCTTCGTCAGCGAGATCACGGCCGACGGCGTCCAGGCACTCGTCTACTGACGCCCCCACGGGCCGGGGCCGTCCCGGTCGGGTCGGTCCTGCCCGGGTCGGTCCCGGTCGGGTCGGTCCTGCCCGGGTCGGTCCCGGTCGGGTCGGTCCCGGTCATGGCCGGGGTCGTCCCACTTCGGGTCGTCCCAGCGCGGGTCGTTCCACCAGTCGTCCTCCGGGTCCCGCTTGTTGGCGAAGACCGCGGCGGCCGGCGGGATGACCATCGCGACCAGGCACATGCCGATCGCGGCCGGGACGGACCAGAACCGGACCGCGCCCCAGGCCAGCACGAACAGCCCGAGGCAGACGGCCATCATGGCGAAGTAGTAGCGGTGGCGCCGGCGTGCCTGCACGGTTCCACGGTATGCCCGAGGGCCCCTGCTCGGCAGGGGCCCTCGGTGACCCGCCCGTCGTACTCGCGGGGGGGGGTGGAATCAGACCGCGATCGCGACCTCGGTCAGGTTGCCCTGGGAGGCGACCACCTGGCGGTCCACGGTCTGGCCCGGGACCAGCGCACGCAGCGTCCACTTGCCCGGGCGGGCGAAGAACCGGAACTGGCCGGTCGCCGAGGTGGGCACCTCGGCCGTGAACTCGCCGCCCTCGTCGAGCAGCCGGACGTAGCCGTTGACCGGCTCGCCGTCTCGGGTCACGGAACCCTGGATGATCGTCTCGTTCGCCACGTCAACTCCTGCCAGGTCCGGGCCGCCGGCCTTCGCACCGCACATGTCTTGTCTTCCCTTCTGACTTACGGTTTCGAGCCGGTGGCTCAGTTGCCGAGCTCGATCGGCACGCCGACGAGGCTGCCGTACTCGGTCCACGAACCGTCGTAGTTCTTCACGTTCTCCTGGCCGAGCAGCTCGTGCAGCACGAACCAGGTGAGCGCGGAGCGCTCGCCGATGCGGCAGTAGGCGATGGTGTCCTTCGCCAGGTCGATGCCCTCGGCCTCGTACAGCGCCTTGAGCTCGTCGTCGCTCTTGAAGGTGCCGTCGTCGTTGGCGTTCTTGGCCCACGGGATGTTGCGGGCGCTCGGCACGTGGCCGGGGCGCTGCGACTGCTCCTGCGGGAGGTGGGCCGGGGCGAGCAGCTTGCCGGAGAACTCGTCGGGCGAGCGCACGTCGACCAGGTTCAGAGTGCCGATGGCGGCGACCACGTCGTCGCGGAAGGCGCGGATCGAGGAGTCGACGGCCTGCGCCTTGTACTCGGTCGCGGCGCGGGCCGGCACCTCGGAGACCAGGTCGCGGGAGTCCAGCTCCCACTTCTTGCGGCCGCCGTCCAGCAGGCGGACGTCACCGTGGCCGTACAGCTTGAAGTACCAGTAGGCGTACGAGGCGAACCAGTTGTTGTTGCCGCCGTAGAGGACGACGGTGTCGTCGTTGGCGATGCCCTTGGCGCTGAGCAGCGCCTCGAACCCGGCCTGGTCGATGAAGTCGCGGCGGACCGGGTCCTGGAGGTCGCTCTTCCAGTCGATCCGGATGGCGTTGCGGATGTGGTTCTTCTCGTACGCGGTGGTGTCCTCGTCGACCTCGACGATGGCAACCTTCGGGTCGTCCAGGTGGGCCTGGACCCAGTCGGCGTCGACCAGGACGTCGCTGCGGCTCATGGTGGTGTTCTCCATCCGGGGGCGGTTTGCGGAAGGTGCTGCTGGAGGGGTCCCCCGGCCGGAGGCTGGGGAGTGTGCTGCGGGTCGCCCGGCGGTGGCCGGTCCGAACTCTCGTCCGAATACTGGGACGGGAAGGGGTGCGCGGTGCGGCCGGGCGGTGATCTGCGATGGGCAGCGGCGACGGCGGCCCCGAAATCCGGGCCAGTCACCTGGGGAATCGGCGGCGGGCTTCAACGGCCCTGCCAGTACGCCGAGTTAGCGCATTCGACACAGACAGGCGGCCACGCGGCACAGGTCTACCGCCCGCCGCTTCGTGAGGTCCGTCTGTCGCTTCATGCCGACGATGCTAGGGACACCGGGCGCCCGCTGTCATCAGCGTATCGAATTCTGAGACCAGATGAATCGAATACTGAGATTTGACGATTCCACGGGCGGTGGGAACCGGCCAACGGCCGTTCGGAGGTCCGCAGAGGGGCGGGAACGACACCGCTCCGCGGCCGGCGCTGGACAGCGCGTCTCGCGGAGCGGAATGGTCGGTGGGTGGTGCCGCAGACAGCCGCGGACGGCCGCGGTCAGCCGATGACCTTGACGTCCTTGCCGTCGAAGGTCAGCTGGAGGCCCTCCTCCTGCGGGGACACCGAGGCCAGCCTGAGCCCGGCGGGCAGGGCGGTGAGGGTGAAGCTCACCGGCTCGACCTGCTGGTTGGCCAGTCCGGCCAGCATTCCGGCCATGCTGCTGAGCTTGAAACCGTCCGCGGTGACGGTGTTGCCCTCGCTGTGCACCGAGCCCTCGCCGATCGGGAGCGGCCCCAGCGCGGCCTTGATCTTCCCCGGGCCGCCGTAGGAGAGGCTCAGCCGCGAGCCGGAGCCCAGCCCGAGCTTGCCCGCGCTCGGCACCAACTGGGACGCCGGGGGCAGCAGCAGGGCGAGGTCCGCGTACGAGATCAGGCCGGTGCCGCTGCCGCTGTCCACGACGGCGCTGGTCATGCTGTCGCTCACCGCGACCCCGGCCAGCCTGGCCTTGAAGGAGTGCAACGCCACCTGGTGGGTGCCGTCGCCCACGGTCAGCCCGTCCGCCGAGATCTTGACGTCGTCCAGCTTCATCGACAGCACCTGGGTGAGGAACGGGAATCCCTCGATCGACACGTCGGGGCGCTGGCTCATCCGGCCGCTCTTCACCATCTGGTCGGCGGCCTCGTCCTCGGCCACCCCAACGGCGATCCGGTCGGCCCCCACCAGCAGGCCGCCGAGCACCGCCAGTCCGATCGTCGCTTTCAGCCAACCGCGCATCGCTCTCCCCCGTCGTCGCCCGTCGCCGTCGTCCTGCTGATCGTCGTTCCGGCCCCGCACATCCTGGTGCCGGGCCGCTCCCGGCACGACCGTACGACGTCCCGCCCCGGAGCATGGTTCCGGGGCAGGACGTCGCAGAGGCGGGCGCCGGGCTTCAGCCGGCCAGCAGGCGGGTGGCGATCCAGACCAGCGGCGAGGCCACCGCCAGCGGCAGCGCCACGCCCGCCGTCATGTGCACGAAGCGGGACGGGAAGTCGTACCCGGCCACCCGGCGGCCGACCAGCGCGCCGAGGCCGGCCAGGGCCCCCAACGCCAGGGGCGCACCCACGACCAGGCCGAACACCACGGCCGCGAGCAGGCCGAGCACCGGCCCCACCGGCACCGGACCCAGCTGCTTGGGGCCGGGCAGCGGCGCGGCCGCCAGCACCGTGGCCAGCGCGACGGCGCCGGCCGCCGCCGGCACCCAGTCGGCCAGCAGCAGCATGGTGCAGAGCACCGTCACCACGGTGGCCGAACCGAGCACGGTCAGCGCGTAGAACCGCTCCTTCGGGTCCGCGGGCCGGAACGTCTGCAGCACCAGGACCAGCAGGAAGAACCCGCCGAGGGTGCCGACCACGGCCGCCGCACCGCCGTGCGAGTCGGCCAGCAGCACGGCCACGTCGGCCGTGAGACCGGCCAGCGCGGCCAGCGCGATGCCCTGACGGGCCGGCCACATGCCGTTGAGGCGGAACCAGCCGGCCGCCGTCAGCGCCTGGAGCGCCGCGACGACCAGGGCCAGCGCGAACTGCCCGAGCGCCGCGCCGCCGGCCAGCAGGGCGGCGACGGCGGCGGTGATCAGGGCCGGCTGGAAGCCCGGGTCGATGATCGGCGAGCCGGTCCGGGGCGTCCGCGCGGGGGCGGCGGGCGCGGCAGGGCCGGTGGGCGCGGCAGCCGGGGCGGGCTGCGCGGGAACGCCGGCGTACGGAGCGCCGTGGTGCGGAGCGCCGTGGGCGGCGGGTGCGACCGGGGCGACCGGGGCGACCGGGGCGACCGGGGCGACCGGGCGCTTGAGCGTCATGGTCGGCTGGTCGAGAGCCGGTGCAGGGGCCGGGGCGGGGGCCGGGGGCTGCGCGAAGGCCGGGGCGGGGGCCTGGGCCTGGGCGGGGGCCTTGGGTGGCGCCGCACCCCCCACCACCACCGGCGGGAGCAGCGTCGTGGCCGCGGCGTCGTCCATCGGCGGGACAGGCGGGAGCAGGGTCGTCGCGGCGTCGTCCATCGGCGGGACGGGCGGCAGCAGCGCGGTCGCGGCGGCGTCCACGGGCGGCTGTCCGTACGGCGGCCGGCCGTGCTGCTGGTCCTGTCCGTACGGCGGCTGCTGCCCGTACGGCGGCTGCGCGTACTGCGGCTGCTGCCCGTACTGCGGCTGCTGTCCGTACGACTGCTGTCCGTACGTCTCCTGCCCCGGCGCGTGGCCCTGGCCGGGGGCGTACGGCTGAGCCGCGTGCCCCTGCTGCGCATACGGCTCCGGCGCGTACGCCTGCTGCTGCCCGTACGGAGGCTGCGGGTGCTGCGGGTGCTGCTGGGGCTGTGCCTGCGGCGGCGGCTGTTGCTGCTGCCAGCCGTCCGGGCCGCCGTTCACCTGGTTCGGATCCGTCACGCCGCTCACCCTCCCGCGAACGGCGGGAGCACCTCGACCGTGCCGCCCTCGGTGAGGGCCACGGTCGTGTGGTCGCGCCCGCCGACCGGCGAGCCGTCCACCAGGTAGGAGCAGTGCCCGAGCAGCCGGACGAGCTTCGGCCGGTCGGCGTGCCGCTGCCTGGCCCCGGCCAGCGCCTCCGCCAGGGTCGCCGCCTCGTACGGCTCCTCGGCCAGCCCGGCCTCCGACTTCGCCGCCGCCCAGTAGCGGATCGTCCCGCTCACCGGGGCGGCGCCCGCCGGCTCCGTGGTCGCACCCATGGCAACCCCTTCTCGTCGTCCTCGCCCCGGCCCGGATACCCCGGTCGGGTCGCCATCGGAGCGGCCGGCTTCCACCCGAAAGGTGTACGCGCACGGTGCCGCCGATGTGCGTCCCATGATGGCGTGTCCGCCGCCGCGACCGGCAACCGCCCTGGCCCGGCGGGTCCCGGCGGGCCGCCGAAGCTGTGGCCAGGCTCACCCCCGGCACGCCCGTCATCGGCGAACCGCGGCTTTCGGGCCCTCCCGGGGCGGGGGCCGGTCGGCTATCCTCGACCCCTGAGGGATCCGGGCAGAGTCGCCCCCGGATCCTTTTGTGCTTTCAGGACGCCAGTACGGACGTTCTTGCGATTCGTCGGTCCACCCCCGGCGCGTCGCGGGAACCGCCCCGCCATTTCACGGCACAACGACGTGCCGGGGAGCGGCCGGGGTGTACGGACACCCGGCGCCGGGCCGCCGCCCGGCACGGGACAGACCCGGAAGGTTCGCGGGATGAGCAGGGCAGAAACGGTGCCGCGGGGGTTGCGGGACCCCTGGCGCGCGAGCCGTTCGGTCGTGCACGCCGGCGAGTCCTCCGGTGGCAACCCGGTGTCCTCGTGCTCCCCCACCCTCCCGTCGCCCGCCGCCGCCCCTCCCGGGACGCGCTGCTCGCGACACCACCCAGATCGAGCGCCAACCGGCTGTGGCGGCAGCCGTCACGCGACCGCGACGACCCGGAAAGGGGACTACCGGGTATGAGTTCTCTCCTCCTCCTCACCAACGCGTTGCAGCCCTCAGCGGAGGTGCTGCCCGCTCTCGGCCTGCTGCTGCACAACGTCCGGGTGGCACCGGCCGAGGGCTCGGCCCTGGTCGACACCCCCAGCGCCGACGTCATCCTGGTCGACGGCCGGCGCGACCTGCCGCAGATCCGCAGCCTCTGCCAGCTGCTGCGCTCCACCGGCATCGGCTGTCCGCTGATCCTGGTGGTCACCGAGGGCGGCCTGGCCGCCGTCACCGCCGAGTGGGGCATCGACGACGTCCTGCTGGACACCGCCGGCCCCGCCGAGGTCGAGGCCCGGCTGCGGCTCGCCCTCGGACGGCTCCAGGTGGTCACCGACGACAGCCCGATGGAGATCCGCAGCGGCGACCTCTCGGTCGACGAGGCCACCTACTCCGCCAAGCTCAAGGGCCGGGTGCTCGACCTCACCTTCAAGGAGTTCGAGCTGCTCAAGTACCTCGCGCAGCACCCCGGCCGGGTCTTCACCCGGGCGCAGCTGCTCCAGGAGGTCTGGGGCTACGACTACTTCGGCGGCACCCGGACGGTCGACGTCCACGTCCGCCGGCTGCGGGCCAAGCTCGGCGTCGAGCACGAGCAGCTGATCGGCACCGTGCGCAACGTCGGCTACCGCTTCGTCGTCCCCGAGAAGCCGGACAAGGGCGAGCGGCCGGACCTCGCCCAGCGCACCTCAGCCCCGCTGGAGGCCTGAACCGAGGCCTGAACCGAGGACTGACCGGAGGCCGGGCGGCATCCCCGCCCGGCCCGTCCGGATTCGCCCCGGACTGTCCTGCGGACATCGTCCGGTAGCCGGGCTCACACTGCCCGAGCGGACGCCACACGCGTAGAATCCCCCCGTGGCCAAAGTGACGCGCGACGATGTAGCCCGACTGGCTGGGACCTCGACCGCGGTCGTCAGCTACGTCATCAACAACGGGCCGCGCCCGGTCGCGCCCGCCACCAAGGAGAAGGTGCTCGCGGCGATCGAGCAGCTCGGCTACCGGCCGAACAGCGTCGCCCAGGCGATGGCCTCCCGCCGCACCAACCTGATCGGCATGGTCGTCCCCGACGCCCGCCAGCCGTTCTTCGCCGAGATGGCGCACGCCGTGGAACGCGCCGCGTCCGAGCGCGGCAAGCTCGTGCTGATCGGCAACTCCGACTACGTGGACGACCGCGAGGTCCACTACGTCCGCGCCTTCCTCGGCATGCGGGTCTCCGGCCTGATCCTGGTCAGCCAGGGCCCCTCGCAGCGGGCCGCCGAGGAGTTCGCCGCGATGGAGGGCGCCAAGGTGGTGCTGCTGCACCGCCGACCCGAGGCGATCGACGACGTCGCCGTGGTCACCGACGACGTGGGCGGTGCCGAGGCCGTCGTCCGCCACCTGCTGGAGGAGCACGGGCACGCGTACGTGGCCTGCTTCGGCGGCCCGGTCGAGTCCCCCGCGCCCGGCGACCCGGTCATCGACCACGTCGAGGGCTGGCAGCGGGCCATGGACGCCCACGGTCTGCCCACCGAGCCGTACCTGATCGACGCGCCCTTCCACCGCTACGGCGCCTACGAGGTCGCGCTCGGCGTGCTGCGCTCGGAGCAGCGCCCGTCGGCCGTCTTCTGCTCCACCGACGACCAGGCGATCGGCGTGCTGCGAGCGGCCCGCGAGGTCGGCCTGCGGGTGCCGGAGGACCTCGCGGTGGCCGGCTTCGACGACGTGCCCGAGGCCGCGCTCGCCGACCCGCCGCTCACCACCGTCGCCTCCGACCGCGACGCGATGGCCCGGGCCGCCGTGGACCTGGTGCTGGACGACTCGCTGATGGTGCCCGGATCGGACACCGAACGGGTCCGCAAGTTCCCGTCGCGCCTGGTCATCCGCCGTTCCTGCGGCTGCAACCCGACCGGGGCGCCGACCCCGGCCTGACCAGGCTTTATGAGAAGTCAACGGGCTTCTCGGAGCGTTCTGAGCCCGCTCTCATCAAATCCTCATCCGCCGGGCGGACGTTGGTCGGCATGAGCGATCGACAGCACGGCAGCGAGCAGAACCAGCCCCACGAGCGGTACGACGAGCGGTACGCCGGACGGTACGACGAGCAGTCCGGTGGCGGTCAGCCGTACGGACAGACGTACGGCGACGAGCAGCCGCAGGCGTACCCGGACCCCGCCCAGGGTCAGGTCATCCCGGGCACCGTCCTCGGCAGCACGACCACCGGGTTCCCGCCGGCCACCGGCTACCAGGCCCCCGGGTACCCCACCGCCGGGACCCCCTCGGTCGGGACCCCGCCCCCTCCCCCGCCCGCCGGGCCGCCGCCCACGCCCCCCGAGCCGCCCCGGCCCGGCGAGCCGGCCTCCCACGGCGGCCGGGCCCGGCGCGGCCTGCTCCGCGGCCGGGTCGCCCTGGTCACCGCCGTCGCCGCGGTCGCGGCCGTCCTCGGCGGGGTGACCGGCGGCGTGGTCGCCGCCGAGGGACACGTCTCCGCCGGCCGGACCGCGACCGTCGCCAGTCCGGTCTCCGCCCGCTCGGACGGCAGCGCCGACGTCGCCGCCATCGCGTCCGCCGTCTCGCCCAGCGTCGTCCAGATAACCGTGAAGACCGCGAACGGCACCTCCACCGGCACCGGCGTCGTCCTCACCAAGGGCGGGCAGATCCTCACCAACTACCACGTGGTCTCCGGCGCGGCCGACGGCGGCCAGGTCACCGTCAGCTTCAAGGACGGCTCCACCGCCAGGGCCACCGTCACCGGCACCGACAAGGCCCTGGACGTCGCCGTGATCACCGCGAGCGGCGCCGGGAACCTCACCCCCGCCACCCTGGGCGACTCCTCCACCGTCGGGGTCGGCGACCCGGTCGTCGCCATCGGCAACCCCGAGGGCCTCACCGGCACCGTCACCTCGGGCATCATCAGCGCCGAGAACCGCGAGGTCACCGTCCAGGTCGACGAGGGCACCACCAGCGGCAACGGCGGCTTCGGCTTCCCCAACCTGCCCGGCCTGCGCGGCAGCACGCCGCAGAGCGGCGGCGAGACCGCCACCTACAAGGCCTTCCAGACCGACGCCGCGCTCAACCCCGGCAACTCCGGCGGCCCCCTGATCAACGCGAGCGGCCAGGTCATCGGCATCAACTCGGCGATGTACTCCGCGAGCGGCTCCAGCTCCACCGCCGGCAACAGCAGCGCCGGAAGCGTCGGCCTCGGCTTCGCCATCCCGATCAACGACGTCAAGCAGGTGCTGCCGAAGCTGCAGGCCGGCCAGAACATCTAGACGGACAATTACTCCGAGCAGGTCCCCTGGCTGAGCAGGCCCCCAGCAGGCTCTCCGACGATGAGAAAGGGCAACCGCCCATGAGCCCGTCCGCCGACGACCGCACCCCCGCCGAGCCCGGGCAGGTCTCCGCCCGGCTCCTCGTGGTCGACGACGAACCCGCCCTCCGGGACGCCCTGGAGAGCAGCCTCGCCTTCGAGGGCTACGAGGTCGCCACCGCCACCGACGGCTACGAGGCCCTGGAGTCCGTCGAGCGCGACAAGCCCGACCTCGTCCTGCTGGACATCATGATGCCCCGGATGGACGGCCTCACCGCCGTCCGCCGGATGCGCTCGCGCGGCGACACCGTCCCGGTCCTGATGCTCACCGCCCGCGACGCCGTCGGCGACCGCGTCACCGGCCTCGACGTGGGCGCCGACGACTACCTCGCCAAGCCCTTCGAACTCGACGAACTGCTCGCCCGCGTCCGCGCCCTGCTCCGGCGCAACGCCCTCGCCACCGAGGCCGCCGCCCGCGCCGCCGCCGTCGAGGACGACACCGAGGTCCTCGCCTTCGCCGACCTGCGGATGAACACCGCGACCCGCGAGGTCACCCGCGCCGGCAAGCCCGTCGAACTCACCCGCACCGAGTTCATGCTGCTGGAGATGTTCCTCTCCCACCCCCGCCAGGTGCTCACCCGCGAGCAGATCCTCAAGGCGGTCTGGGGCTTCGACTTCGAGCCCTCCTCCAACTCCCTGGACGTGTACGTGATGTACCTTCGCCGCAAGACCGAGCAGGGCGGCATGCCCCGGCTCATCCAGACCGTGCGCGGCGTCGGCTACGCCCTCCGCCCGGCCGCCGGCACCCCGGCGTGAGCGGCACCGCCCCGCCCCCGCCCCTGACGCCGCCTCTGACGCCGCCCCGCGCCCCGCGTCGGCCGCGGGTGATCAGCTGGTACCGCGCCCAGTCGCTGCGCAGCCGGCTGACCGTCCTGACGGCGGCGGCGGTGGCGGTGGCGATCGCACTCTCCGCCCTGGCGTGCTGGTTCATCGTGGAGAAGCAGCTCTACGGCCAGGTGGACCGCAATCTTTCCACCGCACCTCCGTCGCCGATCCAGAACGTACCGCCCGGCGCCAGGCCACCTCAGCAACTGCTCAGGGACTCCTACTGGTGCGCGTCGACGACGACCGGCGCACTCGCAGCCGCGACCGCGGCGAACGCGGCCACCACGCCGGGAACCGGCGGCCGGATACTGGTTGGTGCCCCCAAGTGGACCGACCAGGTGATCTCACCCGACGGTGAACCGTGCGTGCTCACCGGCGCCAAGCACGCCATCACCATCACCGCGTCCGATCTCAAGGCCCTCCAGAACCCTTCCCGGCCCGGCCACTACACCTATCGAGACGGGACGTTCAACACCGGCGAGGACGTCCGGGTCCGCGTCTCGACCTTCATGTCCGAGGGGAAGGTCTACGGCTACCTGGTAGCCGACCAGGTCACCAGCGTCGAGGAATCCCTCAAGCAACTCGCCTTCATCCTCGGCGGAGTGGCCCTCGGCGGGGTCATCCTGGCCGGCCTCGCCGGGCGTCTGGTCGCCCGTTCCGCGCTCAAGCCCGTCGACCAACTCACCGACGTGGTCGAGCACATCGCCCGCACCGAGGAGGTCGGCACCACCATCCCGGTGCACGGCAGCGACGAGATCGCCCGGCTCTCCACCTCGTTCAACTCCATGTCCACCGCCCTCGCCAACTCCCGGGACCGCCAGACCCGGCTGATCGCCGACGCCGGGCACGAGCTCCGTACGCCGCTCACCTCGCTGCGCACCAACGTCGACCTGCTGATCCGCAGCAACGAGACCGGCCGCCCGCTGCCCCCGGCCACCAAGACCAAGCTGCTCGGCAACATGAAGGCGCAGATGCAGGAACTCACCGTCCTGATCGGCGACCTGCTCCAGCTCTCCCGGCCGGACTCGCCCAAGCCGGTCCGCAGCCTGTCCGTCGTCGCTCTGCACGAGATCGCCGAACGCGCCGTCGCCCGGGCCAAGTTGCGCGGTCCCGGGCTGGCCTTCGAGACCGACGTCGCGCCCTGGTTCGTGCACGGCGACGCCGCCGCCCTCGAACGGGCGGTGATCAACCTGCTGGACAACGCGGTCAAGTACAGCCCGCCGGGCGGCACCATCGAAGTCCGCCTAGAGCAGGGCGTGTTGACCGTTCGCGACCACGGACCGGGCATCCCCCCGGACGAGTTGCAGTACGTCTTCGACCGGTTCTGGCGTTCACCGTCCTCGCGCCAGCTCCCCGGCTCCGGGCTCGGGTTGTCGATCGTCGCGCAGAGCGTGCGGGAGTCCGGCGGCGAGGTGTCGCTCGGCCCGGCCCAGGACGGCGGCCCGGGCGCGCTGGCCACCGTCCGCCTGCCGGGCGGGCCGACCCCCACCTGACGGTGCCGGGAACGCAGAACGGGCGGGGCGCCCCGACAGCGCCCCGCCCGTCCTTGCCGGCTCACGGTCAGTCGATGTCGCTGCCCGGGCCGATGACCTTGATGCGGTCCTGCGCCGGCGCCTTCAGCGGCGAGGCCGCCGAGCTGTGCGCGCCGAGGTAGGCGGCGAAGACGTCCAGGTCCGAGGCGCCGACCAGCTTGTCGGTGCCGGCCGCGAAAGCCGGGAAGCCGTCGCCGCCGCCGGCCAGGAACTCGTTGGCCGCGACCCGGTACTTGCCGGCCGGGTCGATCGGGGCGCCGTTGAGGCGGATCGAGTCCACCACCACGCGGTCCGCGCCGGTCTTCCGCATGTCCAGCGTGTAGGCCAGGTTCTTCGAACCCTGCAGGATCTTCGGCGCCGCGTCGTTCGGGCCGCTCACCTGCTGCTGGAGCAGCTGGACCAGCTGGGCGCCGGTCAGCGTCTTGACCTGCATCATGTTGGTGAACGGCTGGACGGTGAACGCCTCGCCGTAGGTCACCACGCCGTCGCCCTCGGCGCCGCTCGCCTTGTACACCAGGTCGGAGCGGATGCCGCCGGGGTTCATGAACGCGACCTGCGCGCCGCCCTTGTCGGCGGGGGCCAGGCCCTCCAGCTGCGCGTCGGCGATCACGTCACCGAGCGGCTTCTCGAGGTCGCTGCTGCCGCGGCCGTTGATGTCCGAACCGACGTAGCCGACCGGGCGGTTGGCGATCGGGGCGGCCAGCTTGGAGTAGTGCGCGATCAGCTCCGTCATGTCCGGGGCCTTCTCGACGGTCCGGCGCACCACGTGGTTCTCGGCCTTGACCGACGGGCGGACGATGCTGCCCGTGGTCTTGTCGAGCTTCAGGTCGATCTCGGTGTAGAGCCGGCCGAAGGAGGCGGCGCTGGTCACCGAGCGCGGCACGCCCTGCGGGTCGGGGATGGTGCAGGCGTACGCGTTGTGGGTGTGACCGGTGACGATGGCGCCGATCGCCGGGTCCAGGTTCTTGGCGATGTCGACGATCGGGCCGGAGATGCCCTGACCGGCGGTGCCGCAGTCGTAGTTGTACGTGCTGCTGGCCGGGTAGCCGCCCTCGTGGATCAGCGCGACGATCGAGTTGACGCCCTGCTTCTTCAGCTCGGCGGCGTACTTGTTGATCGTGGCGACCTCGTTGCCGAACTTCAGGCCCTTGACGCCCTCGGCGGTCACGATGTTCGGCGTGCCCTCCAGGGTGGCGCCGATGAAGCCGACCTTCACGCCCTGCGACTTGGTCACCCAGTACGGGGCCAGGATGGGCTTGCCGGTCTTCTCGTTGGTGACGTTGGCGGCCAGGTAGTTGAAGTTGGCGCCCTTGAACTTGCGCCCCTCCTCGTAGCAGCCGTCCACCGGGTGGCAGCCGCCCTCCTGGAGGCGGACGAGCTCCTTGGCGCCCTCGTCGAACTCGTGGTTGCCGACCGCCGTGACGTCCAGGCCGAGCTTGTCCATCGCCTCGATGGTCGGCTCGTCGTGGAAGAGCGCCGAGGTCAGCGGGGAGGCGCCGACGATGTCACCGGCGGCGACGGTGATCGAGTCGTCGGCCGGGATGCGGGCCTGGCGCAGCGCGGTGGCCAGGTACTCGATGCCGCCCGCCGGGGTGGAGACGACCTGGCCGGTGGCCGGGTCGATCTCCTTGATGGTGCCGGAGGAGCCGGCCGGGGGCTCCAGGTTGCCGTGGAAGTCGTTGATCGCCAGCAGCTGGAGGTTGACGGTCTTTTGCCGCTTCGCGTCGGCGGCCTGGGCGGCGGTCGGCATGGCCACCGTGCCGACGAGGCCGGCCGCGGCGATCGCGGCCAGGGCTGCACGTCGGGATCTGGCAGTGAGCATTCTGAGGGGTCCCCTGCACCTTGAGAGAGCGCCCAGCTGTGGACAAGGTCCGGGCGGGCGACGATGTCGTTGCGCGAGTGCAGCCTAGAGTCAACGCGCGTAGCTGTCAGGACCCTGAACGTAACGACAGGGTTACCTACTGACGAATCGTCGCCGCACACCGGGCTCCGCCGGCGCTCCCGGACCGGCCGGCCCCTCGGCCGAAGGCCCGCTCCGGGGCTGCTCCGGAGGGGCGGCCGGGCCCCGGTCAGACTCCCGGCTCTGCCGCCAACTGCCGCTCCGCGCGGTCCCGTTCGGCCACCGCGTCCTCGGTCATCGCGCGGTCGGTGTACACCAGCGGCCGCTCGGCCTCGGTGATGATGTGCTTCACCACCTGGACGTTGCCGTTCACGTCCCAGACCGCGATGCCCGGCGAAAGTGTGGGAATGATCTCCACCGCCCAGCGCGGCAGACCCAGCACCCGGCCGGTGGCTCTCGCCTCCTCGGCCTTCTGCATGTAGATGGTCCGGGTGGAGGCCATCTTCAGGATCGCCGAGGCCTCCTTGGCCGCCGCACCGTCCACCACGTCCGACAGGTGGTGGACCACGGCGACGAAGGAGAGACCGAGACGGCGCCCGAACTTCAGCAGCCGCTGGAAGAGCTGGGCGACGAACGGGCTGTTGATGATGTGCCAGGCCTCCTCGACCAGGAAGATCCGCTTCTTCCGGTCGGGCCTGATCCAGGTGTGCTCCAGCCAGACGCCGACGATCGCCATCAGGATCGGCATCGCGATCGAGTTGCGGTCGATGTGCGAGAGGTCGAAGACGATCAGCGGCGCGTCCAGGTCGATGCCGTCGGTGGTCGATCCGTCGAACATGCCGCGCAGGTCACCGTCGACCAGCCGGTCCAGCACCAGCGCCACGTCCAGGCCCCAGGACTGCACCTCGTCCACCGCCACGCCCAGGGACTCCACCGAGGACAGCTCGGGGCTGCGCAGGGTGTTGATGATGTCGTCCAGCACGGGCTGACGGTCGGTCACCGTCGCCACGACGTGGGCGTGCGCGGCCTTCAGCGCGAAGCCGGCCCGCTCCTCCAGCCCGCGCCCCATCGCCACCTCAATGATGGTGCGCAGCAGCGACAGCTGCCCGGTCTGGGTGATCGCCGGGTCCAGCGGGTTGAGCTTCACCCCGCCGTCCCGGGCGGCCATCGGATCGAGCCGGATCGACTTTATGCCCAGGGCGTTGGCGATCAGGTTCCACTCGCCGACCCCGTCCTCGCCCTGTGCGTCCAGCACCACCACCTGCCGGTCCCGGAAGCGCAGCTGGCGCAGCACGTACGTCTTCTCCAGCGCCGACTTGCCGTTGCCGGACTCGCCCAGCACCAGCCAGTGCGGGGCCGGCAGCTGCTGCCCGTACAACTGGAAGGGGTCGTAGACGTACCCCTTGCCGCTGTACACCTCGCGGCCGATGATCACGCCCGAATCCCCCAGCCCCGGGGCGGCCGTGGGCAGGTAGACCGCCTGCGCCTGCCCGGTGGAGGTGCGCACCGGCAGACGGGTGGTCTCCACCTTGCCGAACATCAGGCTGGTGAACGCGTCGGTGAGGTTGCCGATCGCCATGCGGGGCCTCCAGGTGGATCAGCGGCGGATGCCGGTGGCGAACGGCAGGGTGTTGACGAACGCACGGTGGTGCTCGCGGTCGCACCACTCCAGCTTGAGGTAGCTCTTGCCGGCCGAGGCCCGGATGGTCCGCTTGTCGCGGGCCAGCGCCTCGGGACTGCGCGAGGAGACCGTGATGTAGCCGACCAGGTTGACCCCGGCCGCGCCGGACGCCAGGTCGTCACCGCGCTGGTCGACCCGGCCGGTGTGGGCCAGGTCGCGCGGGTCGACCGTGCGGTTCATCTTGGCGGCGCGGCTGGCCTCCGCCTCGTCGTTGGTCTTCTCGGTGAGCATCCGCTCGATCGCGACGTCGGTGGGCTCCAGGTCCATCGTCACCGCGACCGTCCGGATCACGTCCGGGGTGTGCACCAGCAGCGGCGCCAGGAAGTTGACGCCCACCGGGGTCAGCGGCCACTCCTTGATCCAGGCGGTGGCGTGGCACCACGGCGCCCGGGTCACCGACTCCCGGGTCTTCGCCTGGAGGAACTGCGGGTCCGTCGCGTCCAGCTCGGCCGGCCAGGCGTTGCGCCGGGACATCGCCTGGATGTGGTCGATCGGGTGGTCCGGGTCGTACATCGAGTGCAGCAGCGAGGAGAGCCGCGCCTGGCCGAGCGGCTGGCGCACCCGGATGTCCGCCTCGGCCAGCCGGGCACAGATGTCCGTCAGCTCACGGGCCATCACCGCGGCCAGGCCCTCGTCGTCCCGGGCACGGCGCCCGGTCGCCGTCCGGCCCATCGCGTGCGCCTCGGCCGCCAGGTCGCGGGTGTAGTGCATGCAGGCCACCAGGTACGCCCGGTGCTGCTCCGAGGAGGTCGACACCATCGACTGCAGCTGGTCGTACGAGTCCTGCAGCCAGCGCGGTGCGTCGTGGTCGCCACGCCGCTCCACGTCCTTGGCGTGCGCGTCCGGGTCGGCCGGGAGCGTCCGGGCGAGGATCTGCAGCCGGGTCACGAAGCCGTCCCCGTTGGCGACGTGCTTCAGCAGCGTGCCGAACCGGTCGACCAGCGCCTCCTGGTCCTCCGAGTCGCGCAGGCCGACACCCGGGCCCTCGATCTCGATCGCCGCCGTGACCGTGCGCCGCTCCAGGTGCATCAGCACCCCGACCTCGTCGGGCCCGAACGGGGCCGCCAGCCAGCGCAGCCGCCCGACCCCCGGCGGCGGGCCGACCTCGACCTCACGGCCGTCCAGCCGGGTCCCCGCGTCCATCGCGTCCGACTTCCACACCGCCCGGCCGCTGCGGACCGTCCGGCGGTAGGTGCGGTTGATCTCCACCCACTTGTAGAACGTCCGGCGCCGGTACGGCACGTAGACCGCCGCGATCGCCAGCAGCGGCAGGCCGACCAGGCCCGCGATGCGCAACGGCAGGACCGGCATCATCAGGCCCCAGAGCATGCCGAGGAACGCCCCGAAGATGATCAGGACGATCTCGCCGGACTCCCGGTTGCGGCCGATCGGCGCGTTCGGGCGGGCCTTGCCGATCAGGTAGGTGCGGCGCTGGTGCACGTACGGCTGGGCGTACTGGGCACCGTACTGACCGAGTGGTTCGCTGCTCACTTACCCGTCACCCTCCCTTCGCTGGATTGCTGTCGCGGATCGGTACGTCTCGCATCGGCACCGAGGCCGGCGGTGCGGCCTGTTGTGGCGGCGCCGGGGTGCGCGCGGCGTGGGCGGCGATGCCCGTCGCGACCGAGCCGCCACCCGAGCCCGCACCGCCCCCGCCGGCACCCTGCGGGCCGCGGTCGCCGTGCGTGCTGATGCCCTGCTTCACCAGGTTCGCCGTCCCATTGATCATCGCCGAACCGGCCGACACCGCGTGGGCCCGGGCGTTGCGCATGCTCATGATCTCGTCACCGAAGCCCGGCACGAAGCGGTAGACGGAGGCGCTCGCGAAGATCGACAGGAACAGGATCGCCAGCCCCGACAGCACCCGGGCGAAATCGTCTCCCGCCCCGGCGCCAGTCGCCACCGCGCCGGCCAGCCCGAGGATGATCACGATGATCGGCTTCGCCAGGTCCACCGCCAGCATCACCCCGGCCCAGCGGCGCACGTGCTTCCACAGCTGCTTGTCCACCAGCCCCGCGTACACCGCCGTCCCCAGCAGCGCGCCCACGTACAGCATCGCCGCCCGGATCAGCAGCTCCACCCAGAGCACCGCCGCCGCCAGCACGGCCACCAGCGACACGATGATCAGGATCAGCGGGCCGCCGCCCATCGACCCCTTCTCCAGGGTGTCCGCGAACCCGCCCAGGTACGTCCCGGTGTCCGACTTCGTGCCCACCGCGATCGCCTTGGTCAGCCCGTCCGTCGCGCTCACCACGGTGTACAGGATCAGCGGCGTGAACGCCGACGCCACCACGGTCAGCCACAGGAAGCCGATCGCCTCCGAGATCGCCGTCGTCAACGGCGCCCCGCGCACCGCCCGCTTCGTCACCGCCAGCAGCCAGAGCACCAGCGTGATGATCGTCGACGCGGCGAACACCACCGCGTACTGCTGCAGGAACGACGCATTGGTGAAGTCGACCTGCGTCGTCCCGTCGATCGCCCCCGACAGGCTCCGCACGACCCACGCCGCCGCCTGCGCACACCCCTTGGCCAGCGACCCGAGCGGGTCGGTGACGCCGCCGACGGCGTTCGTCCCGGGGATGGAGCCACCGCCGGGCTTGGAGGCGCAGTAGACACCGCTACCGGGAAGTGGCAGCACGTCACAGTCATTGCCGCTGGGCGAGGCCGTGGGGCTGGGCGTGGGCTCGGCCAAGGCCTGTGAGGCCAGCGCCAAAGAGGCGACTTGAAGAGCGACCATCGCTCCCATCACCCCACCGACCCGGGACATCTTCCTGGTGACGGCATCAACGGGCATAGCGGAAACCCCCGAACTGCTGGACGGCGCCGGTGATCTCCTCGGCGGTGGCGGCCTGTTGGTCGCCCGGCATCGGGGCTGGGCCCTGCCGGCTTGCGTAGTCGGTGAGCTTCCAGTCGGCGCCCGTCCAGCGCAGGCTCAGGGTGAGGGTGAACCAGTTCTCCGTGACGGGTTGGACGGAGCGTTCGCCGGCGAGGCCGGTGAGGCCGGTGCACCAGACCTCGACCTTGGCGTCGGCATCGCTGTAGCCGACCGACTTGGTGCCGGCCGGAACGGTGCGGCTGACGAAGGTGAGCCCCTTGGGGGCGCGCCCCTGGGCGTCGAGGCCGTAGCGGGCGGCCGTGTCGCCACTGAACCCCTGGTCCAGGCGGCTCTGGAGGGCTGCCGTGGCGGACGGGTCGGTGATGGTGGCGACGATGGTGTGGCGGCTGTCGGTGCGGAACATGTCGGCGGAGCCGATGGCGACCGCGTAGTTGGCGGCGGCCGACTGCGCGCCCTGGTCGGTGTGCGGGAAGCCGCTGGCGATGCCGTTGCTCGTGGTGCTCACGGGCTGGTCGCCGCTGGGGGCGGGCCCGGCGCCGGAGGCCGCGGTGGGGGCGGCGTCGGCGGAGCGGCCCGCGGTGGTGCCGGGGTCGGCCTTGCCGCGGTTGGCGATGGAGATCGCGACCACGAGCAGGGTGACGACCACCAGGACGGTCAGCATGGTGCGCAGCGGCCGGGACTGACGGGCGGGCGGCTGGGAAGAGGGCTGTTCACCGACCGGCAGCCGCGTACGGGTGTGCGGCTGGTCGTCGGACAACGGCACGGCGGCCCTCCTGGTGCGGGGAGCCGGGGCGGCTCCGGGGCCCCTCCGCCCGTGGGCGGGCGCGGAGGGCGGGGTGGTGGGTGGACTCCCGGCGGGGACTCCGGCGGATCGTGACGGCCGGACGGCCGGGCGGGCTCACCGCCGGTCCCGTCCTTGCTGTCCGATCGTCAGATGGCCATGCCGTAGACAATGGTGAACAGAGTGCCGAGTGATCCAATGATGAACACGCCGGTCAGCCCGGCGATGATCAGCCCCTTGCCCTGTTCGGCACCGAAGCTGTCGCGCATGGCGGTGGCGCCGATGCGCTGCTTGGCCGCGCCCCAGACGGCGATGCCGAGGCAGGCCAGGATCGCCACGGCCATGACGACCTCGACCATCACCCGGGCCTCCGACCCGAGACTCGCGAACGGGCCCCAGTCGGGGGCGATCCCGCCGATGATGGTGTCGATATTCGGCTTCTTAGGAGGGTCCTCGGCCAGGTGGCCGATCGCGATGCTGTTCACGCTGCTCAGGTTCATTTCCATCTCACCGCCCGATCAGGCAAATTCAAGGGCCCAGACCCCGTCCGCGCGAAGGGTCGGTGCCTATTCTTGGCCAGATCTGATGTCGACTTGGCTGCTTCTCGCGGATTGGTCGTGAGGTATGGGACACGTACGCGAGGATGTCCACCGTACGAAGGATAGCGCTCACTCTTTGTATCTCTGATGATTGCGGTGAGCAACGCCTTCCGGGACACTTCGACTGACGATTCGTCGGGATGGTGCTGATGGTACTCCGGAAGGCCGGTACGGCCGCCGCCGCTGCGGGAGTTGTCGCGGTCGGCTTCATCGGACTTGTCACGGTCGGGACGTATGCGGCGAGTGGTACGCCGCAGCAGTCGGCCAATCGCGCCGCCCTCTCGCCGGGCACCGTTCCGGCGGCCTACCAGGGGCCGATCCAGCAGTGGGGCTCGCTCTGTCCGGAGATCTCCCCGCCGATGCTCGCGGCGCAGCTGTACCAGGAAAGCGGTTTCGACCCGCGCGCCCGGTCGGGCGTGGGCGCGCAGGGAATGGCGCAGTTCATGCCGGAGACCTGGGGAACATACGGCACGGACGGCAACAATGACGGCAAGAAGGATGTCTGGGACCCACTGGACGCGATCGCCTCGGCGGCCACGTTCGACTGCGCGCTCGCCAAGGACGTCGCCAAGGTGCCGGGCGACCGCCAGGCCAACCTGCTGGCCGCCTACAACGCCGGCCCGTACGCGGTGACGAGGTACAACGGGGTGCCGCCGTACCGGGAGACGCAGGGCTATGTGAAGAACATCCAGGCGATGGCCCGCAGCTTCACCGCGCCGACGGCGCCGGTGGAGGTCTCCCAGCAGTCGTCCGGCGCGATCTACTTCGCGCAGACCAAGCTCGGCACCCCGTACCTGTGGGGTGGCGAGGGGCTGCCCTCGCAGAACGGGCGGTTCGACTGCTCCGGGCTCACCCAGGCCGCGTACGCCAGCGTGGGCATCACGCTCCCCCGGGTGGCCAACGACCAGTGGTACGCCGGACAGCACCCCTCGCGCGACCAGCTCCGCCCGGGAGACCTGGTGTTCTGGGCGACGGACCTCACCGACCCCCGCAGCATCCACCACGTCGGCATCTACGTCGGCGGCGGCTACATGATCAACGCTCCGCACACCGGCGCGGTGATCCGCTACGACAAGATCGACACCAGGGAGTACATCGGCGCCACCCGGGTCACCTCGGACGGCGCCCAGGCCCTGCCGGGGCGCAACGCGGACGGCAGCATCACCGCCCCGAGCCGCCCGGCCGATCCCGCCCCGGCCGGCCCGGCTCCGGGCGGCCAGTCCACTCCGGCCAACCCGGCCAACCCGGCGGCCGCCGCGGCGGCACCGGCCGCCCCGACCTCCCGGGCGGCCGTCGCCGCCGGGCCCGCTCCGGCAGGTCCAGGTCAAACACCTGCAAAGAGCTGACCGCCCCGGACCGCCGGGTGTGCGCGCCCTGTGGACGCTGAGTCAAGTTTCCATAACTGCGTGTTTCCGTGGAACGCTGTGCATCGGTTATGACGTTGTGTCCGATGGCCCCACGTCACCTTCCCGGCAGGGAGGGGCGGGCGGGGCCACGGCCGGAACCAACAGCTGCTGCGGACCAGAAGGAGGTGCGGCGTGTCGACGCCGCTTGCCGACACGACCAACCCCGACCTCGGCCTGCTCTACGCCGTCAACGGCCTTGCCAAGCGCTCCCCGGAGTGGCTGGACCACCTGGTCTCCTGGATCGGCGAATACGGCATCCTGATCGGCCTGGCCCTGCTGGGCCTGGTCGGCTGGCTGCAGGCGAGACGCCGCCCGGACGCCCCGGTGGCCGTCGCGGGCCTGCTGTGGGCTCCGCTGTCGGTCGCCATCGCCGAGCTGGCCAACCTGCCGATCGCCGCCATCGTGGACCGGCCGCGCCCGTTCGTCGACCACGCCGGGCTGGACGTGCTGGTGGACGGCAAGGCCGGCACGCACTCCTTCGTCAGCGACCACTCGACGATGTCGATGGGCATCGCGGTGGCGCTGTTCCTGGTGAACCGGCGGCTGGGCTGGATCGCCGGCGGACTCGCCCTGCTCCAGGGCTTCTGCCGGATGTTCATGGGCGTCCACTACCCGACCGACGTGATCGGCGGCTTCGCGCTCGCCACCGCGGTGGTCCTGCTGCTGGCGCCGATCGCGATGGCCGTCCTGGTCCCGCTCTGCCACGCGTTGGGCCGCACCGTCGCCGCACCGCTGATCCGGGCACCGCAGAGCGGTCCCCGCCCGCGCGGCGGCCGGCGGCGGGGCGGCGAGGGCCGCGGCACCGTCCGGACCGACGAGCAGCCGCCGGAGTCCGACCTGGCCGCCTGAGCCCTTCCCCGCCTCCCCCACCTTCCCCGGGCCGCACGCGGGCCGGGGGCCGGGAGCGGGCTACGACCCGGGGCCGTCGTTCGCGGCGAGGTGGTCGGCGGCCTCGCGCCGGGTCAGGTCGCGGGAGCGGCGGGCCGGTGAGAACCAGCCACAGCTACAGGTCGCGAAGCAGAAGGAACCGCGCTCGCTGATCGCAACGCGGTGCTCGGGCATCCGGGCGGTGCCGGGGTCAGCCGGCAGCTCACTGTGCACGCGCCTCACCGTAACGCTCCGGGACCCCGGCGCGCGACGTCCAGTGCGCGCCGGGTTCCGCGTAACCCCTCGGGCCTCAACTCGTTTGCCCGGCAAGAGCTCTGCCCACCCGGTGGTGGTGGCCGGCGGGGCAGTCGGGCCCGAGGGGGTTGTCGCGAGATGAAGATGACCGGCGTGCAGCGCAGCGGCCGGCGGCACGGCCGCCCGCTGCCACACCTGCGGTCGGCGGCCGGGGCCTTCGTGGTCGCCGCCGCCCTGGCCGGGCTGACCGGCTGTACGGGCGGCTCCGGGGCCTCCAGCGGTTCGGCCGACCGGAAGGCCGCCGCCCCGGACCAGCTCTCCGCCGACCCGCTGACGGCCGTCCGCAACGCCGCCGACATCACCGGCCGGACGGGCTCCGCGCACACCGGCACCGAGCTGGTCACCGAGTCCGCCGACAAGAAGGCCGTCTTCACCGGCACCGGCGGCTACGACTACGTGAAGCGGATCGGGCGGCTGGAGGTGGCGGTGCCGCCGGGCGCGGCGACCACCGGGAAGATCGTCGAGGTGGTCCTGCCCGGCACCGTCTACCTGCAGAACAGCGGCGCCAAGGTGCCCGAGGGCAAGTGGGTCAAGCTGGACGTGCGCCAGCTGCCGGACGGCAACCTGGTCTCCAGCGGGGCCACCGACCCGGCCTCCGCCACCGGTGCGCTGCGCGGGGCCCAGAAGGCGGACCTGGTCGGCACCGAGACGGTCGGCGGGGTGGCGCTGAAGCACTACCGCGGCACCCTGGACCTCACCAAGGCGGCCGAGGCCACCGGCGGGCGGGGCGGGGACGGCCTGCGGATGGCGGCGCAGACCTTCACGGTCAAGGAGGTCCCGTACGACGCCTGGCTGGACGAGCAGGGCCGGCTGCACAAGGTGGTCGAGGTGTTCACCTTCGCCGGGGTGGCCGGCTCCAAGGAGGCGAAGGACCAGGTGAAGGTGACGTCGACCACCTCGCTGGCCGACTTCGGCAAGCCGGTCGAGGCGGCCGAGCCGCCGGCCTCCGACATCTACGCGATGAAGCCCACGGAGAGCCCGAAGTAGCCTGACGCAGGGGCGCCGCCGGTGTCGGTGGGCCACCCGGAGAGGGTGGGCCCACCCGTTTCGGCGGCGCCGAGATGGCCCGTCCGTGCCATGTGGGCGGGCTCCGAAGTGCCTAGGCTGGACGTCGGGTGGCTGCCGCCCGGGCTGGCGAGGCGCTGAAGGGGTGGTGCAGGTGGTTTCGTCCACGGGCGGCCGCAGCGGCGGCCACGACGACGCGGCCCTCGACGAGATCGACCTGGCCGGTGAGCTGATGATCGCCGCCACGGCCAGTACCGACGACCGGCTGCCGACCGAACGGATCGACGAGGTGCTGCTGGACCGGCCCGACGGCGGGGCGTCCGCCGACGGGCCGCCGGGGGGCGGGCGGTAGCGCCCCTCGTCAGCTGCGCAGCAGCCGGGCGATCGCGGCGGTGGCCTCCGCCACCTTGGCGTCCAGCTCGGTGCCGCCCTCCTCGGCGGCCGCGGCGACGCAGTGCCGCAGGTGCTCCTCCAGCAGCGAGAGCGCGAAGGACTGCAGGGCCTTGGTGCTGGCCGACACCTGGGTGAGCACGTCGATGCAGTAGACGTCCTCGTCGACCATCCGCTGGAGGCCGCGGATCTGGCCCTCGATCCGGCGAAGCCGCTTGAGGTGGGCGTCCTTCTGGGCGCTGTACCCGTGCTGCCCGTGCCCGGTGTGCGGGGCCGCCTCGGCGGCGGCCGGCGCGGGCTGGTCACCGTTCGGTTCGGTACCGGGCGCGTGGTCCGGCTCGGTGCGCGCTTCCGTCGTGGTCATCGGCCCGCCTTCGTCTGGGTGCCTCGGTGGCTGCGTCGACCACCAGTGTCCAACACCGTGACCGGTCCTGGTGTTCCTCCGGCCCGGTCCGCAGGCCCCGAGCGGGCACGGCCCCGGTCCGGACCCGGTCCGGCGCTGGTCCGGCGCTGGTCCGGCGCTGGTCCGGTCCCGGTCCGGACCCGGTCCGGCGCAGGCTGGAGCACGCCCGGAACGGGCCGGGAGCGGCTGGAAGGCGCCGGACGGACGACCGCCGGAGGGGTGCTTCCGTCCGGACCGACACCGCCGTCTTCCACGTGCACGGCAGGGGCAATCCGTACGAGGTTCCGTCAGACTGAGGGCTCACGTCCGCACATGGGTGTGCGGGCCGGGTCCACTGCTGCGGCGGCCAACCGGAAGGGGAGGTTCCGGCTCCTCCCCACCACCCCGTTTGCGCGATTGCGCTTGGTTGCACCTAGCATCGTTCAGTCCCTACCCCGCACATCGGAGATTTCCGTGCGTTTTAGCCTGACCCCGAAGGAGACGAGCTTCTACGACATGTTCGCCGCGGCCGCGGAGAACCTCGTCGTCGGGTCGAAGCTCCTGCTGGAACTGCTGGGGGCAGACGTGTCGGCCCGCGCGGAGATCGTCGAGCGCATGCGCGCCGCCGAGCACGCCGGGGACGACACCACCCATGCCGTCTTCCACCAGCTGAACTCGTCCTTCATCACGCCCTTCGACCGCGAGGACATCTACAGCCTCGCGTCGTCGCTGGACGACATCATGGACTTCATGGAGGAGGCCGTCGACCTGGTCGTCCTCTACGACATCCAGACCCTGCCCAAGGGGATCGAGCAGCAGATCGAGGTGCTGGCGCGCGCCGCCGAGCTCACCGCCGAGGCGATGCCGAACCTGCGGACCATGTCCAACCTCACCGAGTACTGGATCGAGGTCAACCGGCTGGAGAACCAGGCCGACCAGATCCATCGCAAGCTGCTCGCCCACCTGTTCTCCGGCCAGTACGACGCCATCGAGGTGCTCAAGCTCAAGCAGGTCGTGGACGTCCTTGAGGAGGCGGCGGACGCTTTCGAGCACGTCGCCAACACGGTGGAGACCATCGCCGTCAAGGAGTCCTGACCCTCGTGGACATGGCTGCACTCATCGCCGTCCTCGGCGTTGCGTTCTTCTTCACCTACACCAACGGCTTCCACGACTCCGCGAACGCCATCGCCACCTCGGTCTCCACCCGGGCGCTGACCCCGCGGGCCGCGCTCGCGATGGCCGCGGTGATGAACCTGGCCGGCGCCTTCCTCGGCAGCGGCGTGGCGCACACCGTCTCCAGCGGCATCATCGAGACCCCGACCGGCAACCAGGGCATGGCGATCCTGTTCGCCGCGCTGGTCGGCGCGATCACCTGGAACCTGGTCACCTGGTACTTCGGCCTCCCGTCCTCCTCCTCGCACGCGCTGTTCGGCGGCATGGTGGGCGCGGCGCTGGCCGGCGGCACCGAGGTGATCTGGAGCGGCGTCCTGGACAAGATCGTCATCCCGATGATCGTCTCCCCGATCGTCGGCCTGATCGGCGGCTTCCTGGTGATGCTGGCGATCCTCTGGATCTTCAAGCGGGCCAACCCGCACCGCGCCAAGCGCAACTTCCGGGTCGCCCAGACCGCGTCCGCCGCGGCGATGGCGCTGGCGCACGGCCTGCAGGACGCCCAGAAGACGATGGGCATCGTGGTCATGGCGCTCACCATCTCGGGCCACCAGACCGGCAATGACATCCCGACCTGGGTCAAGATCTCCTGCGCCACCATGCTCTCGCTGGGCACCTACGCGGGTGGCTGGCGGATCATGCGGACCCTCGGCCGCAAGATCATCGAGCTGGACCCGCCGCAGGGCTTCGCGGCCGAGGCCACCGCCTCGACCGTCATGTACATCACGTCGTTCGTCTTCAAGGCGCCGATCTCCACCACCCACGTGATCACCTCGGCGATCATGGGCGTCGGCGCCACCAAGCGGATCCGCGCGGTCCGCTGGGGCGTGGCGAAGAACATCGTGCTCGGCTGGTTCATCACGATGCCGGCGGCCGCCGTCGTCGCAGCGCTGATGTACTGGTTCGTCCACCTCTTCTGGGGCTGAGCACCCCGGACCGCCGCGGACGCGGTTCCGGTGGAACTGACAGGGCCCGCCCCCACATCTCGGGGGCGGGCCCTTCTTCATACTTCGCGGCGGCACCGCCATGCAGCACCGCGAAGCAGTCCGTGTCCCAGGCGCTCCTTAGCCGAAGCGGCCCGAGATGTAGTCCTCCGTCGCCTGCACGGACGGGTTGGAGAAGATCCGCTGGGTGTCGTCCAGCTCGATCAGCTTGCCCGGCTGGCCGACCCCGGCCAGGTTGAAGAAGGCGGTACGGTCGCTGACGCGGGCCGCCTGTTGCATGTTGTGCGTCACGATGACGATGGTGAACTGGTTCTTCAGCTCGCCGATCAGGTCCTCGATGGCGAGGGTGGAGATCGGGTCGAGCGCGGAGCAGGGCTCGTCCATCAGCAGGACCTGCGGCTCGACCGCGATGGCGCGGGCGATGCAGAGGCGCTGCTGCTGGCCGCCGGAGAGGCCGGCCCCCGGCTTGTTCAGCCGGGTGTGGACCTCCTTCCAGAGGTTGGCGCCCTTGAGGGACTTCTCCACCACGTCGTCCAGGACGGACTTCTTGCGCACGCCCGCGAGCTTCAGGCCGGCGATCACGTTGTCGTAGATCGACATGGTCGGGAACGGGTTCGGGCGCTGGAAGACCATGCCGACCGAACGACGGACCGCGACCGGGTCGACGTTCGAGGCGTACAGGTTCTCGTCGTCCAGGAGCACCTTGCCCTCGACGCGGGCGCCGGGGATCACCTCGTGCATCCGGTTGAGGGTCCGCAGGAAGGTGGACTTGCCGCAGCCGGAGGGGCCGATGAAGGCCGTCACCGAGCGGGGCTCGATGCTCATCGAGATGTCCTCGATGGCCTTGGTGGTGCCGTAGTAGGCGGACAGTCCGCTGACGTCGATGCGCTTGGCCATGATCTTTCGTCTTCTCTCAGCCCGCGGCCGGGGGCCGCTCGGGAATCCGTGTCGTACGTCAGTCGGAGGCTCAGTGGCCGGCCTTGGGCGAGCGCCAGCGTGCGATGCCCCGGGCGATGAGGTTGAGCCCCATCACGAAGGCGATCAGCACCAGCGCCGCACCCCAGGCACGGGCGTAGCCGTACTGGTTGTTCACCATCGCGTACTGCTGCCAGATGTACATCGGCAGCGACTGCTGCGGCCCGTCGAACGGGTTGTTGTTGATGTAGTCGGCACCGAAGACCAGCATCATCACCGGGGCGGTCTCACCCGTGATGCGGGCGACCGCGAGCATCACACCGGTGGTGATGCCGCCGATGGCGGTGGGCAGGACGATCCGCAGGATGGTCTTCCACTTCGGCACACCGAGCGCGTACGACGCCTCGCGCAGCTCGTTCGGGACGAGCTTCAGCATCTCCTCGGTCGAGCGGACCACCACCGGCATCATCAGGATCGCCAGCGCGAGGCTGCCCGAGAAGCCGGAGTAGTTGAAGCCGAGGGCGAGGTTCCACAGCGAGAGGATGAACAGACCGGCGACGATCGACGGGACGCCCGTCATGACGTCGACGAAGAAGGTGACCGCCTTGGCGAGCCGGCCGCGGCCGTACTCGACGAGGTAGACGGCGGTCAGCAGACCGATCGGCGCGGCGATCAGGGAGGCCAGCAGCACCTGCTGCAGGGTCCCGATCAGCGCGTGGTAGATGCCACCGCCGGGGCCCGACTGGAGCACGCCCTTCATGGAGTGGCTCAGGAAGTTCCCGTCCACCACCTCGGCGCCCTGCTGGACCGTGTAGACCGTCAGCGCGAGCAGCGGGATGACGGCCAGGATGAAGGCGACCCAGACCATCGAGGTGGCGAGCCGGTCCTTGGCCTGACGGCGGCCCTCGACCCTGGCCGAGGACAGGTAGCTGATGGCCAGGAAGAGGAGCGCGGAGATCAGGCCCCACTGGATGTGGCTCTCCAGGCCGCCGAGGGCGCCGATGCCGCAGCCGAGGGCGATCGAGCCGGCGGTGGTCGCGGCCGGGGCCCACTTGGGCAGCCGGTTGGCGGTCAGCGGGCGGCCGACCGGGCGCGCGTCCGCCGGAACCGAGGTCGTAGCGGAACTCATGCGGCCCTCCTCGCAAAGCTCGTCGGGGCGCATGCGCGCACCACGCACCTCTTACTGATTCGCTCGCTGCGCTCGCTCATGCGTTGGCCCCCGAGTACTCCTTGCGGCGGGCGACGATCAGCCGCGCGGCACCGTTCACCAGCAGGGTGATCACGAACAGGACGAGGCCGGAGGCCATCAGCGCGTCCCGGCCGAAGGGCTGCGCCTCGCTGAACTTCAGCGCGATGTTCTGCGCGAAGGTGCCGCCGCCCGGGTCGAGCAGGTGCAGCGAGAGGACGTTGTTGGAGGAGAGCACCACCGCGACCGCGATGGTCTCGCCGAGCGCGCGGCCGAGGCCGAGCATCGACGCCGAGATGATGCCGGGGCGGCCGAACGGCAGCACCGCGGTGCGGATCATCTCCCAGCGGGTCGCGCCGAGCGCGAGCGCCGCCTCCTCGTGCATCCGCGGCACCTGCCGGAAGACCTCGCGGCTGACCGCGGTGATGATCGGCAGGATCATGATCGCCAGCAGGATGCCCACGGTGAAGAGGGTGCGCGGCGTGGTGCCGGCGCGCGACTGGTCGAAGATGTACGTCCAGCCGAGGTACTCGTCCAGCCAGCTGGTCAGGCCGTCCAGGTGCGGCACCAGGAAGAGCGCGCCCCAGAGGCCGTAGATGATGCTGGGCACCGCCGCGAGCAGGTCCACCAGGTAGGCGAACGGCTGCGCGATCCGGCGCGGCGCGTAGTGCGAGATGAACAGCGCGATCCCGATGGCCACCGGGACGGCGATCGTCATCGCGATCAGCGCGCTGACGATGGTGCCGAACGCGAGGACGGCGATGCCGAAGACCGGCTTCGGGGCGTCCGGCGTCCACTCGAAGGTGGTGAGGAAGTTGCCCTCGTTCTTGCCCAGGGCGATGCCCGAGCGCCAGGTCAGGAAGCCTGCGATGGCGGCCATGACGACCAGCAGCAGGATGCCCGACCCGCGGGACAGGTTCATGAAGATCTTGTCGCCGACACGGCTGTCGCGCTTGCGGCGTTCCCTGCCTCGCGGGGCGGCAGGGGATGATGAAGTCATTGGTCTACTCCGGTCTGGTGGTGCTGCCCCGAGGGGGCGGCACCCTGGCGGCGGTGCCCCGGACGTGCTTCTCGGTCACTGCTTCCGGTGGAGCGGCCCCGGCCCCCCTCGTCCACGGGGCCGCTCCACCGGAGGTCCACTGGGTCAGGCCAGGGTCGGGATGACCGCGTTGACCTTGTCCGTCAGCTCCTTGGGGAGCGGGACGTAGCCCTTCTCGCCGATCGCCTTCTGGCCGGCGTCGCTGATGCCGTAGGCCAGGAACGCCTTCAGCGTGTCGAGGGTGTCGGCCTTGTTGCCCTTGTCGCAGACGATCTCGTAAGTGACCAGGACCAGCGGGTACGAGCCCTCGTCCTTGGTCGCGTAGTCGAGGGTCAGCGCCAGGTCGCTGCCGGTGCCGGCGATCTTGGCCTTGGCGAAGGTGTTGGCGGCGTTGGCGGCGGTGGCCTCGACCGGCTTGGAGGCGCCGGTGTTGATGGCGGCGCTCTTCAGGTTGTTGATCTGGGCGTACGACAGCTCGGCGTAGCTGATCGAGTTCTTGACCTGCTTCACCTGGGCCGCGACACCGGCCGAGGTGTTGGCCGACTGGCCGCCCTTGCCCGCCCAGGTCTTGCTGGCCGGGTAGGACCAGGCGCCACCGGAGGTCTTGGCGAAGTACTTGGTCAGGTTGTCCGTGGTGCCGGAGTCGTCCGAGCGGTGGAAGGCCTGGATGTCGGCGTCCGGCAGCTTCGCGCCCGGGTTCAGGGCGGTGATCGCCGGGTCGTTCCACTTGGTGATCTGCGAGTCGAAGATCTTGGCGGTGGTCGGGCCGTCCAGGACCAGGTTGTCGACGCCCTCGACGTTGTAGACGATCGAGATCAGACCCGCGACGAGCGGCAGGTTGATGCCCTGGCCGCCGGTGCAGGTGGTCTTGGTGGCGTCGACCTCGGCCGGCTTCAGCGCCGAGTCGGAGCCGGCGAACTGGACCTTGCCCTGGGTGAACTGCTGGACGCCCGCGCCGGAGCCGCCGCCGCCGTAGTTGATGCTGGCGCCGGAGCAGGCCGCGCCGAAGTTGGTCTTCAGCACGTCGATCGCGGTGCCCTGCGCGGTGGAGCCCGCGGCGATCAGGGCGGTGGGCTTGCTGCCACAGTTGATGGCGGCGGCGGAGGCGGAGCCGCTGCCGGAGCCGCCGGCGTTGTTGTTGTTCTCGTCCGAACCGCACGCGGCGAGCGACAGCGAGCTGACGAGCGCCATGGCACCGATGGCGAGGGCCTTGGAGCGGCCGTTCCGCTGGAGCTTCACAGGGGTGTCCCTTTCTGTGGCATTGCCCGGCGCGCGGGCCGTGCGAACACGGCGTGGCGCGGGTTTTGCTGTGGTCCGGGGCCCGTTCGGCCCTCCGGTGAACCCGAAGTTAGGCCGGGGAAGTGACACGACAGCCGGTCGTAAGTGAACGGGGAGTGAACCTCGAACGGATGGCAGGAAACTACGTCAGGTAGTAACGGTTGCGTCACGGCAAGGGCGCGGGGAGATCACTTCCATCGTTCCTTCACGACCCGCGACGGGACCTCAGGACCGCCGGACCGGCCTCGCCCCGAGCGCCTCCAGCAGCGCGTCCACGAGCAGCCGGTCCCGGTCGTGCGTGAGCCGGGCACGGGCCTTCCCGGCCGTCAGCCACTCCAGCCGGTCCACCTCCCGGTTGGGCCGGAACGCCCCGGCCGACGGCACCGCCGCCCAGTACCGGACCTCCTTGGGACGCCCCTGCGCCAGGTAGTGCTGGGCCGGCAGCTCCTCCCCCAGCACGCAGGAGAACCCGGTCTCCTCGCGCACCTCGCGCAGCGCCGCCTCCACCACGCCCTCCCCCGGGTCGAGCTTGCCCTTCGGCAGGCTCCAGTCGTCGTACTTGGGCCGGTGGATCACCGCGATCCGCGGCCGCCCCAGCCGGCCGCTCTTCTTCGGCCGCCCGGGCAGCCAGAGCACCGCCCCCGCCGCCAGGACGACCGGCGGCCGCCCGCCGACCGGGCGGCTGCTCGTGGAGGGACCGTCGGCCTGCTCGGTGCTCAGGCGGTTGCGCAACTCATGCCATCCGGGGTGCGGGGGAAGGCCCCCAGCCCTCGGCCGGGGGAATCTCCAGCCAGCCGTCCAGGCCTGGCGGGAGCTCGGGCCACCGGCGGCCGAAGGCGTACCGCGCCGCCTCCACCTCCAGTCGCTGATCAGCATGCACCACGCCCAGCACGTACGCGGTGGCGGGTGTGATCCTCGGCGTCCGTGCCGCGGTGGCGGCGGTGACCGCAGCGTCCGCCGCCTCCTGGTGCCGGCCCAGCACCTCGTCCAGCTCGTCCAGCTCCGCGGTCGGCCGTCCGCACACCTCCAGTGCGTACCGGGCCCGCTTCACCAGGATCCGCACCCGGCCCCACGGCGCGTCGTCCGCCGCCAGCGCCGCGTCCGCGTCCACCACGCCCCGGGCGGGCGGAACCGAGCCCAGCCGGCGCAGTCCGTCCCCGCCGTACGGGGTCGAGGCCCGCTGCAACGGCAGCTGCTGGGCGCTCGCGGTCAGCGCGGTGAACGCCGCCGCGGCCTGCGGCAGCAGCACCGCACCGGCCCGGCCGTCGGCCGCCTCCAGCAGCGGTGCCTCGGAGACCAGCAGCGTCATCCGGTCCGCCAGCGCGTGCAGCCGCGCCGACCGCAGCTCCTGGAGCACCGACGTGTGCGCCCTGGTCCGCGCCAGGGTCAGCTGGCGGTCGAGCAGCGCCCGGGCCTTCGGCGCCCCGGCGTGACCCGCGAGCATCCCGGGGCCGTCCGCCTCGGTGCCGCTCAGCGCGTCCAGGGCGCCGAGCAGCCGGGCCGACCGGCGGACGTACCCCGGCTCCAGCGCCAGCAGGTTGAGCAGCCAGCGCAGCTCGGTGCGCGACTCCTGCGCCCAGGTCTGTTCGAACGTGGCGCCGAAGGTGTGCAGCAGCCCGCCGATCCGCCGCACCGCCCGCAGCAGGTCCGCCGTGCCGACGGGAGGGACGACGGCCGTCCCCGGTCTGGCGCCGACCTCGCCCACCGCCTGCGGCAGCGCACGCAGGAAGACGCCGGCCTGGGCGGTGAGATGGCTGGAGAGGACGTCCCCGGCGGTCGCTGTGGAGGCCGCCTGGGCCGTCATCGGCGCATCGGTCATGACTAGGTAGATCCCCGTTCCCCCGGGGCCGTCCCCCGGGGCTGGTGGCCGACCGCTGCGGCGGCTCCCCGACCGCTCAGCGGCTCGCATCAGTGGCTCGCATCAGTGGCCCGCGTCCGTGGCCCGCCTCGGCCCCGGTCGCGGTCGTCCGCGTCGGTGGTCGTGGCCGGGCGCCGTGGCAGCGGGGCCCGGTCACCGGGCCGCGGCGGCCCGGCGGCGCTGGCGCGAGTCGATGAGCAGGTCCTGGACGTGCCGCAGCGCCTTCCCGTCGGCGTCCTGGGCGTGCCGTTCCCATGCCCCGTCCGCCCCGAGGTGCCAGGACTCGGTCTCGTCCGACACCCCGAGGTCGATCAGCCCGGACAGCTCGGCCCGGTGGGCCGGGTCGGTGATCCGCAGCAGCGCCTCGATCCGGCGGTCCAGGTTGCGGTGCATCATGTCGGCGCTGCCGATCCACACCTCGGGATCGCCGTTGTTGCCGAAGACGAAGATCCGCGAGTGCTCCAGGAAGCGTCCGAGGATGCTGCGGACCCTGATGTTGTCGCTCAGTCCCGGCACCCCGGGCCGGATCGCACAGATCCCGCGCACCCAGACGTCCACCGGCACCCCGGCCCGGGAGGCCCGGTAGAGCGCGTCGATCACGGCCTCGTCGACGATCGAGTTGACCTTGAGCTTCACGTACGCCGGGCGGCCCTCCCGGTGGTGGGCGATCTCACCGTGGATCCGCGAGATCAGCCCGTCCCGCAGCCCGCGCGGCGCGGTCAGCAGCCGGCGGTAGGACTCCCGGCGCGAGTAGCCGGAGAGCCGGTTGAAGAGGTCCGAGAGGTCGGCGCCGACCTGCGGGTCCGAGGTCAGCAGTCCGATGTCCTCGTAGAGCCGGGCCGTCTTCGGGTGGTAGTTGCCGGTGCCCACGTGCGAGTAGCGGCGCAGGGTGTCGCCCTCCTGGCGGACCACCAGCGACAGCTTGCAGTGTGTCTTCAGCCCCACCAGGCCGTAGACGACGTGGCAGCCGGCCTCCTCCAGCTTGCGGGCCCATTTGATGTTGGCCTGCTCGTCGAAGCGCGCCTTGATCTCGACCAGGACGAGCACCTGCTTGCCGGACTCCGCCGCGTCGATCAGCGCGTCGACGATCGGCGAGTCGCCGGACGTCCGGTACAGCGTCTGCTTGATCGCCAGCACGTCCGGGTCGCCCGCGGCCTGCTCCAGGAAGGCCTGCACGGAGGTGGAGAAGCTGTCGTACGGGTGGTGCAGCAGCACGTCCCGCTCCCGCATCGCGGCGAAGATGTCCGGCTGCGAGGCCGACTCGACGTCGGTCAGCCCGCGGGCCGTGCCGGCCACGAACTTCGGGTACTTCAGCTCCGGGCGGTCCAGGTCGGCGATGCCGAACAGACCCGTCAGGTCCAGCGGTCCGGGCAGCGGGAAGACCTCCGCCTCGGTGATGTTCAGCTCCCGCACCAGCAGGTCCAGGATGTAGGGGTCGATCGACTCCTCGACCTCCAGCCGCACCGGCGGGCCGAAGCGCCGCCGCATCAGCTCCTTCTCCAGCGCCTTGAGGATGTTCTCGGTGTCGTCCTCCTCGACTTCGAGGTCCTCGTTCCGGGTGACGCGGAAGGCGTGGTGCGCGAGCACCTCCATCCCCGGGAAGAGCTCCTCCAGGTGCGCGCCCATCACGTCCTCCAGCGGCACGTACCGCTGCGGCGAGGCCTCCAGGAAGCGGGCCAGGGACTGCGGGACCTTCACCCGGGCGAAGTGCTTGTGGCCCGAGACCGGGTTGCGGACGACCACGGCGAGGTTGAGGGAGAGCCCCGATATGTACGGGAAGGGGTGGGCCGGGTCCACCGCCAGCGGGGTGAGCACCGGGAAGATCTTCTGCCGGAACAGGGTGTGCAGGCGGGCCTGCTCCTTCTCCGCCAGCTCCGGCCACCGGACCATCTCGATGCCCTCGGCGGCGAGGTCCGGCAGGACCTCCTGCTGGAAGGCGGCGGCGTGCCGGGCCATGAGCTCGCGCGAGCGGGTCCAGATCAGGTCCAGCACCTCACGCGGCTGGAGGCCGGAGGCACTGCGCTGGGCCACTCCGGTGGCGATCCGGCGCTTCAGGCCCGCCACCCGGACCATGAAGAACTCGTCCAGGTTGCTCGCGAAGATCGCCAGGAACTTGGCGCGCTCCAGCAGCGGGATCGCCGGGTCCTCGGCCAGCTCCAGGACGCGCTCGTTGAACGCGAGCCAGCTGCGCTCACGGTCCAGGAAGCGACCCTGGGGAAGCTCGTCGAGGTCCTGCTCGTCCGCGGCCGGCAGCTCCGGCGGTATCCCCAGGGCGCTGGACATCCTGGCCGGAGGGGACAGCGGGGCAGAGACGGGGCGAGGAATGCTCATGGGCTCCAGCTCCTCCAGCAGGACGGGGTCCGGACGCGACAGGCTCTGCGGGCCGTCGTCCTCGCCCAACGCCAACGCCCACCCGCCCGGCGCGGTCAACACGGGACCGGCCGGCGGGCGCCGCCGACGCTGCACGAGCGAGACACTACGGACTTCATCCTGTGATCTTCACGGCAGCAATTGAATCCACGGTAAACACCGCATGGCCAGGAGGAAAGCTGAGTCGGTCAGGGTCGCGGTCGGGCTGGTGTTTGTGCGACCGGCCCGTTGCCCGGAACCCGACTCTCCGCTATACCCCGCTCGGCTCCCGGTGTGTGCGGTACTCGGCGCGGTACATCAGGTCCACCTCGTGGATGGTGAACCCCAACCGTTCATATACCCGCACAGCGGCCGGATTGTCGGCATCGACGTAGAGGAGTACGGTCTCCAGCCCGCGCTCCCCCGGGCCGCCGCCGGTGAGGTGCCGCAGACCGGCCGCGGTGAGCGCCCGGCCCAGGCCGCTGCCCTGCTCGGCCGGGTCCACCCCGACCACGTACACCTCGCCGAGGGCCGGCCCGGTGGCCGTCGCCGGGTGCACCTTGGTCCAGTGGTAGCCCACGACCCTGCCGTCACGGGTCGCGAGGAAGAAGCCCGCCGGGTCGAACCACGGCTCGGCCAGCCGGTCGGCGAGGTCCCGCGCGGTCCAGGCGCCCTGCTCCGGATGGTGGGCGAAGGCCAGCGCGTTCAGCCGCAGCCACTCGGCGTCATCGGCACCCGGACGGAAGGTCCGCAGCTCGACGCCGTCCGGGAGGGCGACCTCCTCGGCCTGCGGCCCGGTCCGGCGCATCTGCCGCAGCTCGCGGACCAGCTCGGCACCGTACCGCTCGGCCAGTCGGCGGGCGGCCGGGTGACTCCCGTGCACCCAGAAGTCGACGTGGTCCCGGCCGGCCCGGCGGGCCTCGGCGAGCACGGCGTCCACCAGGGGACGGCCGAACCCGCGCCCGCGGGCGTCCGGGGCGACCACCAGCTCGGCGGAGGGGTTGGCCGCGCCGGCCTGCGGGACTTCGAGCTGGCCGTAGCCGACGACGTCCAGGCCGGTTCCGGCCTCGTCCCCCGGCTCCTTGCCGGCCCGCTGCACGAAGTGGATCACGCCCGCGCGGGCCGCGTCCGAGGAGCGCAACCGGAGCCGCCCCTGCTCGGACACCGCCTCCCGGCCGTCCACGGACTGGGCTGCGGCCAGGACGCGCAGTGCGCCGTCCCGCGACTCCGGCGGCAGTACCTCCCGGGCGACCACGGCGCCCTCGCCGGTCGCCGGAGTGCCGTTGTAGACCCGTTCCTGCTGAGCGTCCTGATCGTCCATGCCCTGACGATACGTCAACCGGAAATGCAAAGAACCCCCGATCCGTGATGGATCGGGGGTTCTTTGTGAATGATTGTTCGGCGGCGTCCTACTCTCCCACAGGGTCCCCCCTGCAGTACCATCGGCGCTGTGAGGCTTAGCTT